>JACRJY010000126.1 GCA_016235585.1 Verrucomicrobiota bacterium
GGCCGGAGGTGAAGCCGTAGTATTCGTCGAAGCCGCGGGCGTTGGGATGATACGGCCGTTGCGTGCCGTTGTGCCATTTGCCGAACGCGCCGGTCTTGTAGCCGGCGCTCTTGAAGGTGTCGGCGATGGTTTTCTCGTCGAGGTTCAACCGCTCGCCGCCGGTGGAGACATCATGCACGCCGCCGCGCGGATGATAGCGGCCCGTGAGAAACTCCGCGCGCGTGGGCGCGCACACGGAACAGACGTAAAAGCGGTCGAGCACCGCGCCGCTGCGCCCGAGGGAGTCAATGTTCGGCGTCTTGATGTTTGTATTGCCGTTGAGCGAATAGTCGCCCCAGCCCGAATCGTCGGCGAGAAGGATGACGATGTTGGGCTTGGCCGGCGCGGTTGCGGCGACGGCGCCGAAGGCCGCCGCGAACAGGGTGAAAAGGATTTTTTTCATGAGGTTCGGCATTCGACGTTTAACCGGATTTTTTCTTCGCGGCATTTTTCTTCGCGCCGGCCTTCTTGCCTGCGCCCGGCTTGCCGTCGCGCATGGGGAAATTGGTGTCGTCCACGCGCGCGAACTTCATCAACGCCTCGGCTTTGGCAACTAGGTCGGGCTTTTCGGCGGCGAGATTCTTCGACTCGGCGGCGTCGGTCTTGAGGTCGTAAATCTCGATCGGCTTCGACGGGCCGTTGCGAACGGCCTTCCAATCGCCCCAGCGCAGGGCTTGGAGCGACGCGCTTTCGTGCAGTTCCCAGTAAAAGTATTCGCGCTTCGGTGCCGGGCCGCCTTTGAGAAACGAAACAAGCGAGAGGCCGTCAGTGCGAACGCTGGCCGGAATCTTCGCGCCGGTAAGTTCAGCGCACGTCGGCAGAAAATCCCAGAACGCCCACGGCTCATCACTCACGCGGCCCGCGGGCACGACGCCCGGCCAGCGCGCGAGCGCCGCCTGCCGCAGGCCGCCCTCGTAGAGTTCGCGCTTGAAGCCGCGCATTCCATTCGCCGCCTGCTGAAAGTGGCGGCCGAGTTCCGAAGTCGGGTTGAACGACGACCCATTGTCGCCCGCGATCATCACGAGCGTCCGGTCGTCGAGCTTGAGCTCCTTCAGCAGCGCGAGGATGCGGCCCACGTCGCTGTCGAGGCGCGTGACCATTGCGGCGTAGTTTTTCTGCTGCTCCGTCCACGGCTTGTCCTTGTAGATGCCTTGGTCGTTGATCTGAAACGTGCCGTGCGGGAGCGTGATCGAGTGGTAGAGAAAGAACGGCCGGTCGCGATTCGCGCGGATGAACTTCAACGTCTCGGCGGAGATCAAATCCTGCGCGTAGATCGCGCCCTTCCCCTCGACTTTCGTGTTGCCGTCATTGCCCGGCAGCTCGAAGCGCTGGTCGTCGTTGTAGAGATACTTCGGGAAATAGGAGTGCGCGTGGCGCTGGCAGTTGTAGCCGAAGAAATGATCGAAGCCGAGCTTCAGCGGGCTGCCCGTCGTGTCGAACATTCCCATGCCCCACTTGCCGACGCACGCGGTCGCGTAGCCGGCGCTTTTCAAAAGCTGCGCCACCGTGAACGTCCCCGCCGGCAGCGGCAACTGGCCTTCCGCGCCGATCTCGCGGTTCGCGCGCACGGGCGAGTGGCCCATGTGCAGGCCGGTCATCAGGGACGTGCGGCTCGGCGCGCAGACCGTGGTGCCGCAATACGCCTGCGTGTAGCGCGTGCCCTCGCGCGCCATGCGGTCGAGATTGGGCGTCTGGATGAGCTTCTGCCCGTAGCAGCCCACGTCGCCCTGCGCGAGGTCGTCACTCAAAACGAAAATGATGTTTGGCTTTTCCGCCGCTGGTGAAACGAGACAGCAGGCCGCCAGAGCCAGCGGGCCGAGGACGGTGAACAATTGCATGGCGAAGCAATAACAGCCCAGCCGCCGGCAGACAAGGCGCGAGCGAAAGATTCATGGCTTGCCGGCGGGCCTGACCGCGCTCAACGCGATGAAACTTTTTCGCCGCGTCCCCCGTCTGCCGTGCCGCGAAGAAAAGATGAATCTGCGCGCGGCGCGAACGGTCAATCCGCCCGGCTGTCTCGGATGCGAACACTCACTTGCCAAATCATTTTGCGCCGCGGCGCGCGGGCGGCAGTGCCGCTGGCGGCGGCCTGCCTGCTGGCGGCAATCGTCGGGGCGGGTGCCGGCGGCGTGCCCGCGCTTTCCTCCGGCGGCTTCGAGGCCTTTCAGATCATCGGCCAGAAAAACGTGTTCGATGCCGGGCGCACCTCCCGCCGCGCCGCGTCCGGGGAGCCGGTGCCGCCGCCGAGGACGGCAACGCTCACGCTCGTTGGCACGATGAGCTGCGCGCAGGGTGACGTGGCGTTTTTCGACAGCGGCAACAGCGAGTTTCGCAAGGCTGTCCACATCGGCGACCGGCTCGGCGGCTGCCGCGTCGAGGCCATCGCGCACGACCACGTCCGGCTCCAGGCCGGCGACGCGGAGATTGACCTGCCCGTCCAGCGGCAATTGCGGCGAGAGAACGAAGGCCCGTGGGAACTGGTGGCCGAGGCGGAAAACCGCCCGTTGCCGGTCGCGGAGACATTCTCGCCCGTCAGATCAGTTTCCCCGTCCGTTGCCAAGGACGACGTGCGCCAAAAGGCTCCTCCCGACGGCCCCACGGACAAGCAGCTCCGCAAAATCGAGCAGACCGGCCTGTCCGACAAGCAGCTCCGCAAGCTCGAAAAGGAAGCCGAGGAAATGCTCAAGCCGGAAAAAGTTTCCAAGGAATACGCGCGCGAACTCAAGGAATTGAGCCGGATGGTTCCCGCCGTGAAGGTTTCCAAGAAGCCCAAAAGGGACTGACTGCCGCCGGTTCGCGCGGGAGCGCGAGTCCGTTCCCGCCGGGCGAACCCGGGTTATTTCGCGCCCGCCGCCACGTAATCCGCCAGCGCGGCAAGGTTCCGGTTGAACACCTCGCTGGCGATAAATTTCATGCCCGCCGGAAATTTCGGCTGTCCCACCAGCATCCCGCCCGCGTAAGTGCTCACCCAGCGGCCCTGCGAATCGAGTTCGCGGAGGATGCGGCGCACCGGCTCCTCACTGGCGGGTGCGGCGGGCTCGACCGTGAACTTCCCCGCCCTCGCCGCTTGAAATGCCGCTTCGATGGATTCGACGCGCGCGGATGTTTTCCAGCCGTAGTGCTGCGGCACATCGGCATCGCTGAAGGTGAGTTGGTAGTCGCTGGTCATGTAGAGCGGCTTGTTGCTGCGCAGTTCGTAGTAGCGCGCGAGGCGGCCGTCGGGGAGGCGCGAGCGTTTCAGCCACGCCAGCGCGCGCGGGATTGGTTCCAGATATTTCACCTCGCCGGTGATCCGGTGAATCTTCAGCAGTGTCTCGATGGCGTTCTGCGATTCGCGTCCAGCCACGGCCGGCGGCTCGAACTTGCGCGCCCAGATGGGCCGCATCTGCTGGTCGTATTGTTGCGCCCAGCCGGGCTGCGGCTCGGGCAGTTGTGCGAGCAGGAGAAAATTGCCGAGCTTCACCAGCGCCTGTCGGCAGCGCTCGTCCTTGTAAATCTCCCAGCCGTCTTCGAGCGTGCGTGACACGTAGGTGCACAGATCGTCGTTCAGCGTCGGCATGTCCCAGTAGTTTTTCACGCGGCCCACCGTGCGCCAGTCGTAGGTCGGGAAGCTCGCCTTCACCGCCGCATACTTTGGCGCGGCGCCGGTCCAGACCTGCGGGAAGCCGCCATTCGGATGCTGCGCGGCAAGCAGTGCCTTGCGCGCCACTTCGCTGGCCTCGTGGATGGCTTTGTGTTTGAAACCCAAAGCACGGTCGGCGTGCATGAGGAAGCGCAGCGCGCTTTGCGAGATGCCGTCGTCGAGCGTGGAGTTGTTTTTCCCGCGCCCCTTGCCGTTGCGATACTGCGCGACCTTCGCGCCGCGCGGATCGAAATCAACCGCCTGCGTCCACCCGCCGGATTCGAGCTGGCCATGCACGAGCGCCTCCGCCGCCGCGCGTGCCGCGTCGAGGTAGAACTTGTCGCCCGTGGCCGCAAACGCCTGGAGATACGCCATGCCCACGGCGGGCGTGCCGGGCGGCTGGACGATAATCTGATTCGCCGTCGCCTTGCCCTCGCCCCAGCGCTGGGTGAAATCGAGCGAGTAATAATAGACGTAACCGCCGTGCGCCGCGGCCTTGGTGCGATAAAACGTTGCCGCCTTCTTCATCGCGACCACGGCTTGCTCGCGCAGCGGGGGTTCAGCGGCGGAAGCAACGCTGCTGACGGCCAGCGAGATGGCGACGCGGAAGATTCCTGTTTTCATCGCGCCGGGAAGTTTGATCAATTCAACTGCTGCTTCTTCCCGCCGCCCGCCTTCTTCTTTTCCGCCTTCTTTTTCCCGCCGCCCTCGACGGCGTCGGTGTAGGGCGCGTGCTCGAAGCGCACCGGGTTCTCGACCACGCGCGGGTCTTTGGCTTCCGTCAGCATTTTCATCAGACGTTCGCCGAGCTGCTGCTTTTGTTTCGCGTAGGCCGGGTCGGCGGCCACGTTGTTCACCTGATCCGGGTCTTTCTTCAAATCGTAGAGCTCCTCGCCGGGCCGTTTGCCGAAGGCGAACTCATAGTGCCACTTCCATTGCGGTTCGTTGCGGTGCGTGACGAGCCACGCCTTCGTCGGGCTGGCGTCCATGTCGGCGAACGCCGCGTAGGTGTTCCTCTGCAAGTCCTCGAACGCCGGCGTCTCCGTCGCGATCATGTCCTTGGGCGAACCCATCGGCCAGCGGTCGGCGGCGAAGTTGCGGATGTAGACGAACTCCGGCGTGTGCAGCGAGCGCATGGGAAACGGCAGATTGCCCTCGCGTGCCGTGCCGACGTGCCGCTCGCGGCCGGTGATGACCCAGTCACGCGTGGCATCCACCTGCCCGCTCTTGTCGGACTTCAGCACGGGCAGCAGGCTGCGGCCGTAAAGCCCTTCCGGCGGCTTCACGCCGCCGATTTCCATGAACGTCGGCGCGAGGTCGGGCAAACGCACGAAGTCGCTCACGGTGCGCCCCGGCTTGCCGCCGGGCACGCGCATCACAAGCGGCACGCTCACGCCCATGTCGTAGAGATTGCACTTCCCGGCGGGCACGCCGGGCATCCCGTGGTCGCCGCTCAACACGACGAGCGTGCGGTTCGCCTCGCCGGTTTCTTCAAGGCGTTTGAGCAGCACGCCCACGTAGGCGTCCACCGCCTGGCACTCGCCGAGGTAGTCCGCCACGTCCTCGCGCACTTCGGGCACGTCGGGCAGGAACTTCGGCATTTTCCCTTTGAGCGAATCCGGCTCGATGCCCCAGAGTTTTTTGCCGGAACCGTTGATCCACACGCGATGCGTGGTGGTGCAGCCGAAGAAGTAGTGCCACGGCTGGCCGGACTTCCGCGCGGCGAGGAAGTCGTCGAAATTCTGCCGCACCTGTCCGAGAATTTCCTCGCGCGCCTTCGCAAGCGGCATCCCCTTCTCCATGCGCGCGGTGGTTTCCTCCGAGAAATTGTTTGGCGCGCGTCCGGCCTTTTCGTAGGCGTATTGCTGCCCGCCAAACGGCGCGTCCGCCGGCGTGCCGGGGCTCCACACCTTGTAGCTCTTGCCGATGTGATAGCCCGCGTCGCGCAGCAGCAGCGGGAACGTGGGGATCGCGCTGTCCCACTCCGCGCCGTTGAGGATGGCACCGCGGCCCGTGTTGAAGAAGTAGCGGCCCGACAGCAGCGAGCTGCGGCACGGCGTGCAGCTCGGCGCGTTGACGAAGGCGTTCTTGAACAGCACGCCCTCGCGCGCGACGCGATCCACGTTGGGCGTGGTGATGACATCGTTGATCGTGGGCCGGCCATCGAGGCCCTTGTAGCAACTGGCGTAGCGCCCCCAGTCATCGGAGAACACGAAGAGGATGTTCCAGCGCGGCGCATCGGCGGCGGCGGGAATGCAAATGAGTGCGAGCAGCGCGAGGACTGCCAGCGGGACCGGCTTGAATGTTTTCATGTTGAACAACTCCTTCTCACAATGATTTCAGATACGCCACGATGTCCGCCACATCCTGCGCGGTAAGGCCGAGCGCCTGCGGCGTCCACATGAGCGAGCGGCCCAGCGGCGCTTTCGAGGCGATGCGGTTCTTCGGCACCATCTGCGTGAGGCCGCCCGCGCTCAGGACGACGACGGGGTTTTTGTCCGTGAGGATCAGGCCTTCGATGCGCTGCTTGTCCTTCATCGTAATCACTTCGGCATCGTAGCCGTGCGCGATCTCGGCGGACGGCTCCAGAATCGCCCTGATGATCACCTCGTGGGTCTGCGCGCGGCCAAAGTTTGTGAGGTCGGGGCCGACATCGGAACCGTCCGGGCCGACGCGGTGGCACATGGTGCAGCGGCTCATCTGCGCCGCGCCGCGCGGCGGGCTGCCCTTGAGCGCGGCGACCTCGGCCAGTGTCGGGGCCTTGTCCACCGCCGGATCGGGCATGGTGGAGGCGGTGAGTTCGACGGAATCCGGGTCGAAAATTTTCCGGCGCTTGAGTTCGGGATCGAGCGCGTAGCCGCTCCATTCGGAATCCTTGCGGTTCAGCAGCCACCACAGCGCCTCGGCCTTCGTGAGGCCGTCGGCCTTTTCCGCCGCTTCAAGAATCGCACCCACGGCGTCGCGTGTGCCGGTGAAGGCGAGTGCGACGACGGCGGCCTTGCGGTCGGCGGCGGAAAGCTCCTTCGCCAGCGCGCGGTCGCGGAAGCCGGACACCGCCTGCGGCGTGTGCAGCCGCCAGGCGAGCGCGGCAAACGCCGGGGACCACGAGAGCCCGTGGCGTGCGCCGATGGCCTCGGAAATCAAATTGAAAAAGGCCGGCTCAAATCCCTGTGCCGCCGTGCCGATGGCTTCCACCATCCAGCGATCCTGCGCGTCGCAGTTCTTGGCGAGCGCCACGAGCACATCCTGCTTCTTCGCGAACGGCACGTCGCGCAGCGACAGCGCCACTTCGCGCCGCACGGCGGCGCTGCGGTCGGTGGCGTGGGTTTGCGCGAGCGCCAGCACATCGCCGCCTGTGCGGCGCAGCGAGCGATACGCGGCGACGCGGAACCGCTCGTCCTTGTGCGCGAGAAATTTCTCCGTCGCCTTCACGCCGTCCGCGCCGAGGTGCGGCAGGAGCCACAGGGCGCGTGCCGCGATGAACGGGTTGGAATCCTTCGCCAGCTTTTGCACGGCGGGCAGCGCGGCGGCTCCGCGCGCCTTGAGCGCTTGAAACGCGACCCAGCGGAAGTTGGCTGCCGGGCTTTTCAGCGCCGCGATCTGGCCGTCGAGCGTCGCCAGATCAATCTTCGCCGGCACAGATTTGAAACCCTTCGGCGCGATGCGGTAAATCGTGCCGGAGGTCGTGTCATCCAAATCGGAGTGCCCGCCCGTGCGCGGATCAAACCAGTCCGTGACGTAGACCGCGCCGTCCGGGCCGACGCACACGTCCGACGGGCGGAACTGCGTGTGCAGCGATTCCACCGCGCTCTTCGCCGTGGTGCCGCCGCCGATGAAATCCGAGCCGCCGAATTTTTCCTCGGGATTCGTGGTGAGAAACTTGAACCGCTCCAGTTTGTAGCCCGCGCCGTCCGCCTTCGGGCGGTAGCCGAAAACCGTGTTCCGCCCCGTCTCGCAGCTCAAGAGCAGGCCGTCAGACTCCTTGCCCAGCGCGCCGTTTTCATAAAACGCGATGCCCGTCGGCGCGCCGCCGCCATACACGTCGCCGGCGGGAATCGTGCCGGGATCCTCCTGCCGCCACTCGGCGATTTGCGTCGTCTGGCCGGGCCGCTTGTCCGCGCGCCAGGTGCGTTTGCCGTCCGCCGAGCAGAAGCCGAGGAAGCCGTATTCCATCAGGAACGTCGTGCGGCAGGCGGGCGGGTCGTCGTTGTCGTTCTGGAAAACATCGCCGAAGGAAGTCACGCACTGCTCGTAGCTGTTGCGGAAGCCGTGGCCGATGATTTCCACGTTGGAGCCGTCGGCGTTCATGCGCGCGGCGAAGCCGCTCACCCACACGTTGCCGTCGCCGCTCGGCTGCCCGGCGTATTCGGGAGGCTGATTGGCGAGCGCATTGGTGCCGAAACCGCGGATGTAGGGCGAGCCGACACGAAATGTCCGTCCGCTCTTGTCCGTGAACTGCGCCCCGGTGTTGCCCTGGTTCCAATACCACAGGCCGTCCGGCCCGCCGACGACGGCGTGGAGCGAATGATCGTGGTTCCGCCCGTTGAAGCCGGTGAGCAGCACCTCGCGCTTGTCCACGCCGGGGTCGAACTTCGCGTTGCGGTTCACGTCGGTATAGACAATCAAGTCCGGCGGCTGCGACACCACGACGACGTTGTCGAACACCGCGACGCCGAGCGGGCAGACCAGATGCGTCTCCTGCACGAACGTCCACGACTTGTCGGCCTTGCCGTCGCCGTCGGTGTCCTCGATCACCACGATGCGGTCGCCTTCCGGCCGGCGGCCCTCGTGCTTGCGATAGTTCACGCCCTCGGCCACCCAGATGCGCCCGTGCTGGTCAATGTCCATGTTCGACGGATTAAAAAGCAGCGGCGACTTGGCCCAGACCGTGACCTCCAGCCCCTTTGGCGCGGTGAACAGGCTCGGCGGCACGTGGTCGGGATCGCCGGGCTTGACCGGCGCGAGCGGTGGCTGGGCTTTTTTATTTTTCTTCTCCCGCTTGGCGTTGTCGGCGGCGGAAGCGGGTGAAACGGAGAACAAATTCACCGCGACCAACGCGGCGACGGCGAGGCTCAATCTGGCTTTCATTTCAGGGCGGTGAAAATAGCGGAGGACTGGACGCTTGGCGACGGTTTTTCTTTCAACAATCAGCAGTCTGAATCCTAGGACTACGACTTGACCCCGGATATGCTCCTGCTAAAACTTCCACATGAGTTCCGATGGCGATTCTGCTCTCAACCATGCCACGCTTGAAGAGAGCTTCTTTCGGAAAACTTTACAATCGCCAAGTTCATCTGGCATCCGTGCTATCTTATGAACCCCTCAAAAGCCCTCCGTCAGCCTGGTTTGATTGTTTATGCGTGCGGCCTAGGCACTTCGCTTCTCGTGCTGTGGTGTGTGAACATCTGGAACGAGCACGGAGAAAACATCATGGGCTGGTATGCCAGCGGTGTCTTTCCAGTTGGAGCGTTCTATGTGGGTGTCGCCAGCGGTTTGGGTTATGCATTCGGCTCCCGTTTACTGAACGTCAAGTTGAGCAAAGCGTTCGTCTGGGGCATGATTGTGACCGGCCTCCTTGATTATGTGGCCGCACAATACGTCACTTACATGAACATCATTGAGCAGCACCATATTCCGCCCGATCGTTATTCATTTATGAGCTATATCCAGGACATTTGCGAAAACATGGCTTTCAAGGAATCAGGATCAAGGGTTGGGAGCCCATTAGGAACATTGGGCTATATCTACAAAGTCTTGGAGATGGGTGGCTATGCCTTGGGGACAATGCTGCCTTCCTTGTATATGTCTCGTATGCCCTACTGCAAGCGGTGTCAGTTCTATCTGAAAGCACACCAGATCACACATCTCCATTCTTCATTCCCGTGGGCAGAGATAAAAAAACTAAAACGGAAGGAACGTTTGGAACCTCTCGCGCAAGCCGTTCATGAACTTCAACAGAGAATAATACCGATGGTTGAACGAGCCACCAATGCAACACTCGTGGACACGGTGTCAATGCTTGAAGCCTTGGATCAGAAAGTGAACAAAAATGCAGCCGCTCGTGTGACTTTTACACTAAAGAAGTGCCCGCGCTGTGACGCGCACCATGTCTTACTCAAGCTCTCTAAATATAACGAGGACGGCAAACTCGACGAAAACCTGTTTGCTAAAATTGACAAGACAACTCCATCCGGACAGCTATTGGTTCCGTGAGTTTGTTTCGAGCGCTCTCACGTAAATTCACGGCAACGACTTTCTCCACGCGAGCGCCTGTTCCGCAAGCCGCTTCGACACGCCGGAGTTTTCGACGGCGAGGTTGCGCGCCTCGTTGCGGTCGGCGGAGAGGTCGTAAAGTTCCGCGCCGGTGCCGTCGGCGTTGAGGAGCAATTTCCATTGACCGTCACGGATCGCGACGTTGGGCGACTTGGAATCCGGCTCGCCGGGATAGGGGAAGGTGCGGATGCCTTTCGCGTCCACGGGCTGCGGCTTGCGTCCGTATTCCCAAAGCAGCGGCGTGGTGCGCGCCTGTTTTCCACCGCGAAATGCGGCGGAAAGTTCCTCACCATCGAACTTCACGCCCGCCGGAACAGACACATTTGCGAGCGCGCAGAGCGTCGGAAAAAAATCCACGGCGCTGACGACGGTGGTGTCATTCACGCGCCCGGCGGGAATGACGCCCGGCCAGCGCACGATCAACGGCGTGCGGATGCCGCCTTCGTAGAGGCTCCATTTCATCCCGCGCAGGCCGCCGGTGCGCGTGCGGTTGAGCGACGGCTCCGGGCCGTTGTCACCGGCAAGGAGGACGAGCGTGTTCTTCTCCGCGCCCAGTTCGCGCAGGCCATCGAGCAGGCGGCCCACCTGTCGGTCGGTTTCCATCAGCACGTCGCGATACTTGGCGGGCAAGTCACGGTCATCCTTGCCTTCTGTGGGGCGGTAAGGCGTGTGAACATCGTCGAGCCAGAGGTTCACGAGCCACGGCTGCGCGGCGCTTTTCTTCGCGAAGGAAAGCGTTTCGTCCACCATCCAGCGCGTGCGGTCGTGGCGCGCGACCTGTTGCGGCTCGCGCTCCTTGCCCCACGGCACGGTTTTGAGGCCGAGCGGCGCGGCGGGTTCGGGACTCTCGTAGGTGCCGAAGCCGACATCGTAGCCGTAGGCCGCAAACTTCGGCGCGTCCGTCACGTCGCGCCCGCCGCCGAGGTGCCACTTGCCGAAGTGCGCCGTCGCGTAGCCGGCCTGCTTGAACGCGCGCACGAGCGACGGCGCCTTCGGATCAAGAAAGTCCGCCTGTTCGCACTCGCGATTGCCCGCGCGCGTCTGGAGATAACTCGTGATGCGCCAGCGCGCGGGAAACTGCCCCGTGATGAAGCCGCACCGCGACGCCGAGCAGATCGGCGAGGCGACGTAAAACTGCGTGAAGCGCGTCCCCTCGCGCGCGAGCCGGTCCAGGTTTGGCGTCGGCACGCCCGCGCCGCCGAAACACGCCGGGTCGCCCCAGCCCAGGTCGTCCACGAGGAGGAAGAGGATGTTGGGGCGCGGCGCGGCTTGGGTGAACCACGGAAGACACAGAAGACACGGAAGGAGCAGGCGGAGAATCCGTTTCATTGCTTGGCCTTCTTCTTCTGTGCCTGCTTCGGATTCGGCTGGTCTTTGATCTCCGCCTTTGGGCCATAACTGGCCGGGTCGCTCAACAGGCGCGGCTCGGCGAAGACTTTTTGCGTGTCGCCCTGCGCCTTCATCCACGCGTCGAGGTCGGTGCGGAGGGTGGCGAGTTGCTTGGTGTATTTCGGATCGGCGGCGAGGTTGCGCTGCTCGTGCGGGTCGGTGGCGAGGTCGTAAAGTTCCTCCGCCGGACGCTCGTGGTAGCGTTTCAAAATGGCGGCGGCCTGCGGGTCGGTCTTCGCCGCCGTTTCCCACGTCGAGAAAAACGCGCGCTGACCAAGCCGGCCCGCGACGAGGTCAATGTGCGTGGTGAAGGCGAATTCGGGGTGCAGGTTGCGGATGTATTTCCACCGCTCGTCACGCACGGCGCGGGCGGGATAGACATTGAAGCGGTTGTCGTTCGCGTGCGTGGTGAAGATGCGCTCGCGATGCTTCGCCGACTGTCCGCGCAGCACGGGGAGGAAGGAGCGGCCATCAATTTCGCCGGGCGTCTTGCCGCCGGCGGCCTCCAGAAGCGTCGGGAGAAAATCCACCCATTGCACCATCGCATCCGAGCGCGTGCCGGGCTTCACCACGCCGGGCCATGCGACGATCAGCGGCACGCTGACGCCAGACTCGTAGAGGTTCCATTTGCCGAACGGCCACTGCGCGCCGTGGTCGGAAGTGAAAAGCGTGATCGTCTCCTTTGGCAAACACTCCAGCGTTGCAGCCATCACGAGGCCGAGGTCATCGTCGGCCCGCGACACGGCGGCGGCGTATTTCGCGCGCCACTCGCGCGTCGCAAGCGTGTCAATGGTGCCGGCGGGCAGCGGCAGCTTCGCCGGATCGTAGCCGCTGTTTTCCTCCGGCCACGGGACGTGCGGCCAGTTGCTGCCAATCATCAGGCACAGCGGCTTCGCGCCGGTGCGCGGGCGCTGCTTCAGCCACGCGACGGCGTTGGTGATGCTCTGGTGCTGGTGGAAGCCGTCGTCGGAAAAATGATCGAAACCGTAGTCCGCCGTGTGCTTGTAGTGCGACACCTTGCCGAACGCGACGACCTCGTAGCCAAGCTCCTGAAAATACGCTGGCCATTTCTTGATCTCCGCGCGCGGCTTCGAGTGGTTCGCCTCTGCGCCATTGCGCGCCGGCATCAGCCCGGTGAGCAAGGCCGCGCGGCTCGGCGCGCAGCTCGGCGACGCCACGTAGGCGCGCGTGAAGGTCATCCCCGCGTCGGCGAGCCGTTGCATATTCGGCGTGCGGATGCCCGCGCCGCCATAGGGCGTGCAATCGAGCTGGCCCTGGTCGTCAGTGAGAAAGACGACGAGGTCGGGGCGGGAAGCCGCGCGGGCGGCAAAGGCAAAAGGCAAAAGGCAAAAGGCGAAAATCAGAGTCAAGCCCACCGCGGCGAACACGGCCCGACTGGGCGCGGCGCGAAGCTTGAAAGCCTGCGTCTGAAAATTCTTCCCCGCCTTGCATTTTGCTTTGTGCGTTTTCATTGGAACGCCGCCAGTGTGTGCCACGGCCCGCGCCCGCCGCAATACGCCAGACACACTTCCGCCTATCGGCCTTCCACAGCGGGGCGGGCTTTTCGCGCCGTAATTTTCGTCGCGCGGGAGATGGAATGAGTTGAATTTGAGAAGGACAGCGTGGATCGTTGCGCCGGATTCGAGTCCGGTTTGACTCATGCACAACGCAACTTTCCTCCAAGACCTCGCGGTGGTGATGCTCGTGGCGGGGCTGGTCACCGTGGCGTTCCGCTGGTTCCGGCAGCCGGTGGTGCTGGGCTACATCCTCGCGGGCGTGCTGGTCGGCCCGCACGTGCTGCCCGCGCCGCTGATCACCTCCGAGGCGAGCATCCAGACGCTGGCGGAGCTGGGCGTGGTGTTTCTCCTCTTTTCGCTGGGGCTGGAATTCAACTTCCGCAAAATCCGGCAGATCGGCCTGACGGCGTTCATCGTCGCGCCGCTGGAAACGGGGCTGATGTTTTTCGCCGGCTACGAAATCGGCCAGGCCTTCGGCTGGAAGACGATGGACAGCGTGTATCTCGGGGGCGTGATGATGATCTCTTCCACCACCATCATCACCAAGACGCTGACCGAGCTGGGCCGGCACCGCGAGAAGTTCGCCGAAGTCATCTTCGGCATCCTCATCGCGGAGGACATCATCGCCATCCTGCTCATCGCCTCGCTGTCCGGCGTCGGGGCGGGCGGCGGGCTGGAACTCGGCGCGGTGCTGGCGACCGTGGGCCGGCTCTCCATTTTTCTGGTGGCGGCGGTGGTGCTCGGCCTGCTGGTGGTGCCGCGTCTGCTGGCGTTCGTGGGCCGGTTCAAGAACGACGAGACGCTGCTCGTCACGGTGCTGGGCCTGTGCTTCGGGCTGTCGCTGCTGGCGGTGAAGCTCAAGTTCAGCGTGGGGCTCGGCGCGTTCATCATCGGCGCGATCATCGCGGAGGCCGAGGACATCCGCAAAATCGAGCGGCTCACCGCGCCGCTGCGGGACATGTTCAGCGCGGTGTTCTTCGTCGCCATCGGCCTGCTGATCGAGCCGGAACTGCTCCGGGAATACGCGCTGCCGGTCGCGGTGATTTCCGCGACGATCATCGTCGGGAAAATCCTCGCGTGCTCCTTCGGCAGCTTCGTGGCGGGCTACGACCGGGGCGTGGCGCTGCGCGCCGGGCTGGGGCTGGCGCAGATCGGCGAGTTCTCGTTCATCATCGCGGCGCTGGGCGTCACGCTGGGCGTCACCAGTCATTTTCTTTATTCCATCGCCGTGACGGTCTCCGCCGTGACCGCCATGCTGACGCCGTATCTGATCCGGCACGCGGACAAGCTGGTGCGGCTGCACGACCGGCTGGCACCGCGCTCGCTGCTCAACTACCAGCGGGATTACTCGGACTGGATTCAACAGTTCTGGGGCCGCCGCGAGCGCAGCCTGCCGCGCCAGATGATTCACAAGATGCTCTGGCAACTGGGCGTCAACGCCGCGCTCCTCGCCGCGCTGTTCCTCGCCGCCGTGTTTTTGGACCGGCTGGATCTCGCGTGGCTGCGGGATTTGCCGGCGTGGACGGGCGGCCGGAAAACCCTGCTCTGGCTGGCCGCCATGCTGTTGAGCCTGCCGATTTTCATCGCCGCGCTGCGCAAACTGGAGGCCTTGAGCATGCTGCTGGCCGAGCTGACGGTGCGTGGACGGCATGGCCGCCCGCAAAAGACCGCCATCCGGACGCTGGTTTCCAACACGATTCTCTTCACCGGCATCGTCGTGCTGGGCCTGCTCATTTTGCTTTTAAGTTCGGCGCTGCTGCCGCCGTGGGAAGTTTTGCTCGTGCTGCTCGTGCTGGCCGGTGTGCTTGCGGCGGTGCTGAAAACCTTTTTCATCAAAATCTACAGCCGCGCCCAGATTGTCATCCGCGACACCTTGAGCCGCCCGCCGGCGACGCTGCACATGGAGCCGGCCCGGCCGCTGCCGCCGCTGCTCGAGGAGGTGGAACTGCTCACGCTCCGCATTGGTGCGGACTCCGGCGCGCTGGGCCGGACGATTCAGGAACTGCGGCTGCGCACCCTCACCGGCGCGAGCGCGGTGGTCATCAAGCGCGGCACGGAAACCATCATCAACCCCAATCCCGACGTGCGCTTCCAGCTTCACGATGAAGTGCTGCTGCTGGGTTCGGCGGAACAACTGGCCGAGGCGCGGCAGCTTCTCGAAGGCCGACACCCGGCGGCAAATTGACCGGACGGGGTGGGTTTCCCGCCGCCGGTTTGATTCCTACTTCAGCAGTGAGTGGAGCTTGCCCTCAATCGCCTCCGCCCAGATTTCGTAGCCCTTCAGGTTCGGGTGCAGCAGGTCGGGCATGATTTCCTTGGGCAGGTTGCCTTCGGCGTCGAGGAACCGCTTGCCGATGTCGAGATAGTGAACCGTCCGGCCATCGTGCAGTTTGGCGATGGATTTGTTCACTTCGGCCACTTGTTTGCGCGGCTCGGAATCTTTCTCGCCGCGCGGGAAAATACCGAGCAGCAGAATCTTCGCCTTGGGGAAATCCTTGTGCAGCTCCTTCACCACGGCGGTGACGCCCGCGATGATTTCCTTGGTGGAGTTGCGGGTGGAGCCGTCCTTTTCCTTGCCGGTGTTGTTCGTGCCGATCATCAGCACCACGGCCCTGGGCTGGTAGCCCTCGGCCTCGCCGTTCTGCAGCCGCCAGAGAACGTGCTGCGTGCGGTCGCCGCTGATGCCGAAGTTCGCGGCCTGGAGCGGCGCGAAATGTTTTTCCCACACCGGCTTGCCCTTGCTGCGCCAGCCGTCGGTGATGGAGTCGCCGATGAAAAGCACGTCAATGCCGCCCTTTTTCGCCTCGGCGGCGAAGCCCTCGTGGCGCTTCATCCAGCCGCCCTCGCGCGGCGTGGGTTCGATGGCGGTGTTGCCGGCGGAGAGCGGGGCCGCGCCGAAGGTGAACAGCAGACCGGACAGGAGCAGGGAACGCGTGAGTTTCATGGACGATGTTTGTAGCGGCTGGGGCCGCCGGAGGCAACCCGGCAATTGGCCCGCTGGCTTGACGCGCTTTCCGCCCGACGAAATTTTGCGCCCGCTTTCATGGCTCATAATTCATCCCTCCCCTCAACCTTTCTTCTGGCGCAGCGCCGCCGCCACCGCCTCGGCCAGGGCGCGGGGCTGGAAGGGCTTGTCCAGCATCTGCGCGAAGCCCAGCCGCGCCGCGTCGTCCGGCGTGAACTGCCCGCCGTAGCCGGAGTAGAGGATGACGGGGATTTTCTCGCGGACGTTCCAGAGGCGCTCGGACAGCTCCACGCCGTCGAGGCCCGGCATGGCGTAGTCGGTGATGACGAGGTCGAAGCGCTGCGGGGCGGCGGTGAACAGCTTCAGCGCCGCGTGCGGGTCGGGGGTGCTCTCAACCCGGTAGCCGAGTTTCTCCAGCATCATGCGTGTGATGGGCAGCACGGCGGGGTCGTCGTCCACCAGCAGGATGTTTTCCCCGTGGCCCTTGGGCAGCGGCTGGAACTGCTCGGTTTTGACCTCGGTGATCTCCGCCGTGACGGGGAAGAACGCCTCGAATGTCGTGCCCTCCCCGGGCTGGCTGCGGACGGTGATGACACCGCGATGCGCCTCGACGATGCCGTGGACGACCGACAGCCCCAGCCCGGTGCCCTTGCCCAGGCTCTTGGTGGTGAAAAAAGGGTCGAAGATGCGGCTCATGGTCTGGCCGTCCATCCCGGAGCCGTTGTCCGTCACGGTCAGCCGCACGTAGCGCCCGGCCGTGAGCTTCGGATGCGCGACAAAAAACTGGGCGTCGGCGAGGAAATCCTCGGCCTGGATGTGAATGCGCCCGCCGCTGGGGCCGACGGCGTGGACGGCGTTGGTGCCAAGATTCAAAATGACGCGCGCGATTTCCGCCGTGTCGGCCAGGATGGGCGGGAGGGTTTCGGGGATGTCGAACTTCACCTCCACCATCGCCGGCGTGCCGGCGCGCAGGAGCTGGCAGGCCTCGCGCAGCGCGGGCGCGATGTCCACCGCCACCGGCGCGGTGAGCTGGGGGCGGCTGAAGGTGAGGATTTGCGCGACCAGATCACGCGCCCGCCCGCCGGCCTGGAGGATGGAGCCGAGGGCATTCTGGGTGTCCGCCTGCCCGGCGAGCTTCATGCGCAGCAGCTCGGCGTTGCCGAGGATGACGGTGAGGAGGTTGTTGAAATCGTGCGCGATGCCGCCGGCCAGCCGCCCGATGGCCTCCGTCTTCTGCGACTTCTGCAGCTGGCCCTCCAGCTCGGCGCGCGCGTCCCGGTCGCGGATGACTTCCGCCTGCGTGCGGAGGCGGCCCCGCAGCGCGCACCACACGGCGAGGCCCGCCGCCAGCGCGACGGCCACGAGGCCGAGCGCGCGCAGCCAGGCGTTCTGCCAGTAGAACGGCTGCACGTGGAAACGGAGCATGGTGGAGGCCTCCACCAGCCGCCCGTCCGAACCGTAGGTCCGCACCTGCAGGCGGTGCGCGCCGGACGCGGGGTCGAAGAGGCGGATCACCCGCTCGCCGCCGTTGTCGTGCCACCGCGTCTCCTGGCCTTCGAGGCGGTATTCAAAGCGGACGTTCTCCGGCTCGCCAAGCGTGGGCGTGGTGCAGCGGACGGCGAGTTGGCGAGTGCCGGCGGGGATTTCCAGCGTGTCGCGACTGTCGGGCGGGCGGGAGACCGGCTTCTGGTCGGCGTAGATTTCCTCGATAATGGCGGGTGGCTCGTGGGCGGCGGTGACGATGTCATTGGGGCGCACGGCGACGACACCCTTGGCCGAGGCGAACCAGAGCCGGCCGTCGTCGGCCTTGAAGCCGGCCGGCTGCTGGCCGCGGCGGAAGTTGTCGGAGGACAGGCCGTCGGCCCGGTTGAAGGACTGGAGCTCCAGGCGCGACGCGCGGTTTTCCGCCACGGCGTTGAGCGACTTGCGGCTGACGCGCGCCAAGCCCTTGTTGCCGCTCAACCAGAGATGGTCGCCCTCCTCCACGATTGCGCCGAAAGACAGGAACGGCAGCCCGTGGCCCGCGTTGAAGAGTTTCGCCTGCCCCTCCTTGTAGCGCAGCAGCCCGCGCGACTCGACGCCGATCCACAGCGCGCCGTCGGCGTCGGCGCGCAGCGCGCCGAGGCTGGCCTTGCGGATGTTGTCGGGGAGGCTCACGCGTTCGAGCTTGCCGCCGGCCACGCGGGCCAGCCCTTCCTTGCCCGCCACCCAGACGGTGCCGTTCCAATCCTCGGCGATGCCGCGCACGATGGTCAGCGGGGAATTGCCCTCCGCGGGGAAACGACGCACCTCGCCCCCCTCGCGGACGGCGACGCCCCTGTCGTGGCCGATCCACAGGCGGCCCTTGCTGTCCTCGAACAGGGTGCGGACAACTTCGCCCGCAATGGCGGCGGCGGGCAGCGGCGCGGCGGAGTCGCCCACGACGCGGATCAACCCCTTGTCGGCCACGGCGGCGATGATGACGCCGTCCTTCTGGCGGATCAGCGACATGACACGGCTCCGGGGGGTGATCCCGCCGTTGGTGGAAACCAACTGAACCGGCGGCTCGCCGCGCGCGAGGCGGTGCAGGCCGTTGCCATCCGTGCCCGCAAGCACGCGCCCCGGGGCTTCCTCGCACAGCGTGTTGATGGTCGCCCCCGCCAGCCCGTCGGCCCGGCCCAGGAAGACTTCAAACGGGCACGGCTTGAAGCGCGCGAACCGCGCGCCGGCGGCCACCAGCACGTTGCGCTCGCGATCCTCGAACAACGCGGTGATTTGCGGCGGCACGCCGTCCGCGTGGCCGCCCGCCGTCAACTCGCGCCCGTCGGCCATCCAGAGGCGCAGCCCGTTGCCGACGCCGCCCACCCAGAGGTTGCCGCGCGAGTCCTCCAGCATCTGCACCGGTTCGTTCCGGAACCCCGGCGGACGCGCATGGATGATTTCCGGCTCCTCGCCGGTGAGGCCGTATTTGCGGATTTGCCGCGCGGTGGCCACCCACACTCCCGCCCCGCGCGCGGGCGTGACACCCTGGATGACGGCGGCCGGCCCCGTGAACAAGACCCGCCGCCATTCGCTCTCGTCCCGCCGCCACAGCAGCTTCGCGCTGGCAAGCCACATCTTGCCGGACTGGCCGAGGACGACTTTCAAGGGGCCGCGAAACCCCGGCGGCAGCTCCGGCGTGGCGACATACGAGAAGCGTCCCTGCGAAAACTCCAGCAGGTTCGTGCGGCCGCTGAAGAAGATTTTCCCCGCCGGGCTGCTGGTGATCGTCTCGACGGGCATGGTTTTCCAGCCGTCCTTCTCCGCGTGCTCGCGCCACTCGTCCTGGTCGAGGGAGAAGAGCCGCCCCTCGACGGTCGCGCACCAGAGCCGGCCCGCGGCGTCCGCATGGAGGCGCGTCACGCGGAACTTCGCCGGCAGGGCCGTCGTGTTCTTGCTCGAAAAGGTCACCGTCCGTGCGCCATCGAAGCGCGTCACGCCGTCCTGTGTCGCCAGCCACACGTAGCCGTCGCGTGTCTGCGCCATGGAACGGATGGCGGTGGCCGTCAGGCCGTCGGCGGAATCCCAGACGCGGAGGAGGAAGTCGTTCTCCACGCCCGCCGCCGCGCGCCCGGCAGCGGGCGCGGGCTGCGCAGCCAGCGTCCCGGCGGCGAGCGCCAGTCCGGCGGCAAGGTGGCGGAAAAAATTGGCGTGTTTGGGTTTCACAAGAGCTGGCTGCGAAACGCCACTCTTATACCGCAAAAGCCGCCCGCTGGCAATGCCGCGTTTCAGAGCTTGTTTGAAAAAGAAAAACGCAGAAATCCCTTGATTTGACGGGCTGTTTTCGCAGCTTTCATTCGCGGCAGCGCTGTTCAGGCGATGAAAATCGCCGCTTACGACACCGACCTCACCCACGACCAATGGCACTTGCTCCGCCGCTTCCTGCCCGCCGCCAAAAAGCGCGGCCGCCCGCGCACCTCCC
>JACRJY010000127.1 GCA_016235585.1 Verrucomicrobiota bacterium
CACGAGCTTTAGGGCAGGCGTCGCGCTTGTCGCTTTCACATTTTTCCCGCTGATCAAACGCCACGCGTTCCCCCTCTCCCCTGTGGAGAGGGAGAATCGCAGGCCGTCCTTCGTGCAAACCAAGGGCGGCGCTGGCCGGGCACATGAGCGAATCACTAGTAGCCGAAGCTGGCTGTTGCCTACCCATGAAAACCGGGAGGGGCGGCATCCCTGCCGCCCGGTTCCGGCGGCGGCAAGGATGCCGCCGTTCCAACCATCCCGGTGCCCGGTTTCACGGGCACAAATCGCGGCTTTTCGCGGGTCGTGGAATCTCCCCCGTGGGAGAGGGTAGGGTGAGGGGGAACACGGCCCGCTTTCTTTCACAAGAATTGGCAATTGACCGCCGCCCACGAACTGCCGCTTGCAACTTTTCCCCCGCGTGCTTTCATCCTCCCATGAAATCCCGATTGCTCGCCCTCGCCGCCGCCCTCTGCCTTGCCGCCCACGCCCGCGCCGGGCTGGCGGACAAGACGCTCGACATCTACTGGATTGATTCCGAGGGCGGCGGCTCCACGCTCATCGTCACACCGGCGGGCGAATCCGTGCTGATTGACACCGGCAATCCCGGCGGGCGCGACCCGGCGCGCATCCATCTCGTCGCGGCGGACGTGGCCGGCCTCAAGAAGATTGACCACCTCGTCACCACGCATTTCCACGTGGACCACTTCGGCGGCGCGGCGGAGCTGGCGCAGCTCCTGCCCATCGGCATCGTGCATGACAAGGGCATCCCCGACACCGACCCCGACGGGCGCAAGGACGGCGCGTTCCTGCTGAAAATCAAACCCTACCGCGAGATGAAGGTGGACAAGCGCGACGTGCTCAAGCCCGGCAGCGTGATTGCGCTCAAGCAGGCCGCCGGTTCGCCGAAGCTGGAAATGCACTGCATCGCCGTGCAAAAGCAGGCCATCGCTGCCAGCGGGCAGAAGGAAAACCCGCTGTGCGCGAACGCCGGTTCCACGCCGGACGACCCCAGCGACAACGCGAACAGCGCCGTGTTCGTTCTCCAGTTCGGCGACTTCCGCTTCCTCGATGGCGGCGACTTGACCCTGAAGAGCGAGCTGGGCGTCGTCTGCCCGCGCAACGTGGCTGGCACGGTGGACGTTTATCAGGTCAACCACCACGGCCTCGACGTGAGCAACCATCCGCTCTTTGTCCAGAGCCTCGCGCCCACGGTGAGCGTGATGAACAACGGCCCGCGCAAGGGCTGCGGCGCGCAGACCTTCGCCGCGCTCAAGGGCGCGCCCTCGATTCAGGCGATGTATCAGGTCCACAAAAACGTGCGGCCCGACGGCGAGAACAACACGCGCGACGAGTTCATCGCCAACCTCGCCGAGAAGTGCGAGGCGCACTTCATCAAGCTCTCCGTCGAGCCGGCGGCGAAGTCCTACACCGTCTCGATTCCCGCCACCGGCCACCGCCGAAAGTTTGAGACGAGGAAGAAGTAAGCAAGCAGCATGGAAACCAATATGCTATTGAAATTGATTTCATCGCCTTGGTTTTGGCTGGATGTGGTTTTAAGCATTGTGGGCGGCATATTGGTGTTTTGGGGGTTGAAGTTGGAAAAAATGGCAGAAAGCGATGAATATTTGGATGCCTTTGTGGACGGTGTTAAATCCAAAAAACTACAAGCCCAGCGCGGCTGGCGCATTTTAATGACGGGAATTGTTGTGGAAGTCGTGGCGGCTCTTGGCGTGAGTATTATTTCTGGTTTGGAAATTGCAGTTTTGAATGAAAAATCAAAACAACTAGAGGCAACGAATCTAGTGCTGCGGTCTAATGTGCTGGTGCTTGAATCGCAGATCGCAGAAACCAAGACTAGTGTTGTAAAAGTTGAACCCCTTAAACAACCGATTGGCTTCGCAAGTGCAACGGTGCGAATTCGCGTGCATGGAACAAACTTAAATCCAAGCTTAACCTCAAACGCATACATCAAAAATAATCCCGCCGCTCTTTTATTCAGTGCTTCAACTGATAGCGCGGCACACGTTTTGTTGGTCGCTGAAAGTTTCAAAAGTGGATTTAATCAATCAAAATGGAATGAATACGTGTTGGAATTCCATGCAGCACCCCAACAAGCGTGGCCCAGAAAGTCAGTTAATGTGGAAGTCATAGATAAATTTGATAAGTTCCAACTCACGACACTATTTCTTCCTGAAAATGCCTCAATATTAACTGGTGGAGTGTGGCTCACCTTAAACAGCACTTTGCGAACAAATTTTTTAATCCCGGCCCAAACCAATGTGAGATACAGAGCTGTTGCCTCACGGGAAAACAACAAGTGGGTTCCGCTACAGTGACATGAATTCATACTTCTGTGAAACGATTTTGTAACGTTCCTGCATGAAAATCATCACGGACGAACGCTGCGCGGCCTACTCGGCCCCCGGCCATCCCGAACGCCCCGCGCGCGTCACCAAGACGCTGGAGCTTTTGCGCGCGCAGACCGAGCTGCCCGTCACCTGGGCCGAGCCGCTGGCGTTCGACGACGCGCTGATTCTCCGCGCGCACAGCGCGGCGCACCTGAAACGGCTCGCCGTGGCCGAGGATTTCGACGGCGACACGCCGCATTACCCGGAGATTGAACGGCACGCGCGGCGTTCCGTGGGCGGGGCGCTGCACGCGCTCCAGGCCGCGCGCGCGGGCGAGACGGCCTTCAGCCTCCTGCGCCCGCCGGGGCATCACGCGACGTGCGACCGCGCGATGGGCTTCTGCTTCCTCAACTCCATCGCCATCGCCGTGCTCGAGGCGTTGAACACCGGCGCGAAGAAGGTGGCGGTGTTCGACTTCGACGTGCACCACGGCAACGGCACGGAGGCGATTCTCGTGAACGAGCCGCGCGCGGCGCTTTTCTCCATCCACCAGCACCCGTGCTATCCCGGCACGGGCACGGGCAACGTGGGGGACAACTGCTTCAACTACCCCGTCGCGCCGCGCACGCCGCGCGAGGAATACCGCAAAGTGCTCTCCCGCGCGCTGGAGGATTTGAAAAAGACGAAGCCCGACCTCGTGGCGGTGTCGGCGGGCTTCGACGCCTACGCGCGCGACCCGCTGGCGCAGGAGACGCTGGAGGCGGAGGATTTTCACTGGCTCGGCGAGAGCGTCCGCAAGCTGGGCGTGCCGGCGTTCAGCGTGCTGGAGGGCGGCTACAGCCGGGACTTGCCGGAACTGGTGCTGGCGTATCTGAAGGGGCTGGAGGGGAAGTAACCGCTTCCGCTCCGATGGAGCGGCGGCGGGGGAATTGAGTTTGATTGAACACCAACAATGTCTATCGTTGCCGGCATGGGTCACGCCGAAGCCATCCATCAAAATGTTGACGCCGCCACCGCGCCGATGAAGCTGGGGGAGGCGGTTTCGCCCTACAAGGCGGAGGTCTGGCGGCACCTGACGCCCCGCGAACGGCTGCGCCGCAGTTGGCAGATGCGTTCGCGCCTGCCGGACTTGAAGGCTGTGCATGATCGCAAACTTTTTCCAAAGCCTTGACCGGAACGGCGTCGAGCATCTGCTCATCAGCGGCCAAGCCACGGTGCTGTATGGCGCGGCGACATTTTCCGAGGACATTGATCTCTGGATCAACCCGACGGAGGAAAACCGGAACCGTTTCCTCGCGGCCTTGAGGGAGAGCCAGGCGAGCTACTACAAGCTCACCCCGCCGCTCACGGTCGAACATCTGCAGCAGGGCCACGGTTTTCACTTCATCCTGCCCGGTGGCGAGGCGGGCGAGATATTCCTGGACGTGATGGGCAACCCGCCGCGCGCGGGGTCGTTCGCCGGCTCATCGGCCACGGCACGTCGGATGGAAACCGAATGGGGGACGATCCGCACCATCGGCATCAAGCCGCTCGTCGAACTGAAGAAAACACAGCGCCTCGAAGACTACCCCATCATCAGCAAGCTCGCGCTCGCCTGGTTTGACCAACCGGAGTGCGCGAACCCCGCCGCCGATTTCCTCTGGGCGCTGCAGAACATTTTTACGCTCCCGGAACTGGCGGTTTTTTTCACGGAACATCCCGCCGCCGTCGGCGTCGCCACCGGTCAGTTCCACCGGGAGGCGGGCGAGTTTGGCCGGCAGTGGCTGGCGGGCGGCGAGGTGGCGGAAGCCGTTGAGCAGCGCGTGGGGGAACTGTTCCAATCGCGAATCTCCGGGCTGCAACGGGCTGACCGCCAGTATTGGCGCGACATCATCCGCCAGCTGAAAGCACTGCGCGGAGCGGGCAGATTGATGCCGGAAGGTGAAAATGTTTCGGCGACGAATTGATGGAGTGCTGCAACTCTACAGAGTCGTGCTCCAAAAAGGGAAGGATGGCCGAAGGCCGAGTGCGGGAGAGACGGGAACGCTCAAGCTGATTTCTTGGGCCGGAACAAAATCGCCTTCTTGTCGGTGCCCTCGACTTCGATGCTGTGCGTCTCGATGCCCGGATCGTCGCGAAACGCGGTGTGGACGATGCGGCGGTCGTAGGCGTTGAGCGGCTCCAGTTCCACCACGTCGCCCCACTTGCGGACTTTCTCGGCGGCTTCCATGGCCTTCTTGAGGAGCGCCTCGCGGGCCTGCGCGCGGTAGCCGCCGACATCCACGGTGACTTTGGGCGCAGTCTGGTCGAGGTGGAAAATCAGGCGGTTGGTGAGGTATTGGAGATCGGCGAGCACCTGGCCCTGGCGGCCAATGAGCCGGCCCGGCTCGTCGGTCTTCACTTCGAGTTCCATCGCGCCGTCCACCTCGTGCTCGACGACGGTGGCGTCGAAGCCCATGTGCTTGAGCAGATCCTGAAGGATGGTTTTCGGTTGTGCGGACATATCAGGGCGCGTTGCGTTGCGTCACTTTTTCTTCGACTTCACCGGCGCGGGCGCAGCAGGGGCGGCGGGCGCGCTGGTCTTGGTGATTTTCATCTGAAGAATGGTTAGCAGATTTTGGGCGGTCCAGTAAAGCGTCAATCCGGCGGAGAAGTTATACAGGAAGACCATGAACATGAGCGGCATGTATTTCATGATTTTCTGCTGCGTGGGATCCATGCCCGGCGAGGGCGGGGTGAGCGTGGCCTGCCAGAGCATCGTGCCGCCCATGAGCAGCGGCAGGAGGTTGAACGGGAAATCAATGCCGGGGATCATGAACAGCGTGTCCGGCTGCGAAAGGTCGCACGCCCAGAGGAAGCTCGCGCCGCGCAGCTCGATGGCGCTCTGGAGCATCGTGTAGAAGCCGAAGAACACGGGAATCTGCAGCACCATGGGCAGGCAGCCGCCGAGCGGGCTGACCTTGTTGTCGCGCATAAACTCCATGAGCTTCTGGTTCATCTTCTTCGGGTCGTCCTTGTATTTTTCCTTGAGGGCGTTCATCTGCGGCTGGAGCTCCTGCATCCGCTTCATGGACTTCGTGCTCGCGTTGGTGAGCGGCCAGAAGAGCACCTTGATGATGACGGTGATGGCGATGATGGCGAGGCCGTAGGGGAGGCCCCAGCCGTGCAGGCCGTTCATCGAGAGCAGCAGCATCTTGGCGAACCAGCCGAAGAACCCGCCAAAGTCCATCACCAGATCCAGGTTGTTGCCGAAGCGTGCGCCGAGCCGGGCGAGGTTGTTGTATTCCTTCGGGCCGGCGAAAATGTCGAACTTCCGCTCCACCACCTGCTGCGGCGCGAGCGTGCTGGCCGGGTAAAGGAACGCGGTCTGGAAACCGAACGGCTGCCGCACCGCCTTCGGATCGGCGGCCACCTCCGCCGCCGTGGGCGCGGGCAGGTTCAAGTGGCGCGCGATGACGTGCGGCGCGCGCTCTTTCGGGATCGCCACCATCGTGAAAAACTGGTTATGCACGGCGGCCCAGGCCACGTCGCCCTGGCCGCCGAGAAATTCCGTGCGCCGCTGGGTGCTGCCGCTCACGCAGCCGAGGAAACTGCTGTTCGCAAACCACGTCTCCTGGATGTGCTCCGCCTTCACGCCGTTATACCAATAGAGGCCCATGAGCAGCGCGTTGTCGTGCGCATTCAGGGGCGTGGCGGTGCCGATGACCAGCTCCTGCGGGGGCAGCGACAGCGATTGGGCCGAGCGGTTTTCCAGCCGCACGGAGACCGCCAGCAGGAAATTCGTGGACGGCTGGAATTCCTTCACCAGCACGAGGCCGCCGGGCAGTTCCTTCTCCGCGCGGACGCCGGTGCCGGACTTCGCGAGCTTGAACACGCCGTCGCCCTGCACCGCCTCGCCGCCAAGCAAGGTCATAGCCGGCACGGGGGCCTTGGTGTTCAGCGACGCGAGCTTGTTCGTGTCCGCGTTCTTGTTCGCGCCGCAGGCGATGGCGGCGGGATAGCCCCTCAGCTCGACGAGTTTCAAGCCGCCGCCGTGGGAGGAAAACGTGTAGCGCGCGCTCGCGCTTTCAACGGTGAGCAACTCCTCCGGCGCGGCGTTGGTGGCGACCACCGGCGCAATCTGCGGCGCGGCGCTCACGACGGCGGCGGGGGCGGCGGGGGCGGACGGCGCGCCCGGCGGGCTGTTGGTGGGCTGTGCGAGGGCGTTGGTTCCACTGGAAACAGTGTTCGTGCCCGGCGGCAGCGGGCGCGGCGGATACAGCTTGTTCACCAGCGGAAACCACAGCACCAGCACGGCCACCGAGGCGACAAGAACGATGATTGATTTGCGATCCATGAAAATGATTTCAGCGGTTCGAGGAAACTGGCGCTGTGTGCCGCCCGCAGTCTTCCGTCACCCGCCACTTTGAACTTTGAACTTTGAACTTTGAACTTGCTTCGGGCACCGGGTCGCAGCCGCAGCCGCCCCACGGATGGCAGCGGGCCAGCCGCCGCAGCGCGAGCCAGCCGCCGCGCCGCGCGCCGTGGGCGCGCACGGCGTCCAGCGCGTAGTGCGAGCAGCTCGGCTCGAACCGGCACGCCGCGCCAAACAGCGCGCGCAGCAGCGGCGACAACGTCCAGCGATAAACGCGGACGGCGAAGATCAGTGCGTGTTGTGCCGGGTTCACGGGGCGGTTTTCAGCAACTGCCCGGCGCGCAGCGCGCCGAGAAAATCTTTTTGCACCTTGTCCAGCCCGCGCCCAGCGATGGACGGGCGAGCGACGAGGATCATTTCCACGGTCTGTTTCAATTCGTTCTGGTGCAGCCGGAACACCTCGCGCAACAGGCGCTTGGCCCGCCCGCGAATCACGGCATTGCCGATCTGTTTGCCCGCAATGACGCCGAGCTTCGAGCGCGCGGCGGCGGGCATTTCCGTCCAGTTGGCGATCAGGCAGCCGTTCACGACACGCCGACCCGCGCCGCGGATCCGCACGAAGTCCCGTCCCAGCTTGATGCGCTGTGCGCGCGGCAACCCGAGCGGGCGGACGGGCGGCATGGCGAAAATCAGACGGGCGTGAGGCGCTTGCGGCCCACGCGGCGGCGGTTGGCCAGCGTGGCCTTCCCGCTCTTGGACGAGTTGCGCGCCAAGAAACCGTGCTGGCGGCGGCGGCGGACTTTCGATGGTTGGTATTGTCGTTTCATGGCAATTGTTCATTGTCCGTGCGATGGCACCCGGCGGCGGATGCTCCATCCGCTCTTCACGGAACGGGCGAGAGTAACAGTGAAGTCCAGTGTGTCAAGGCCCGGTGCCGGCAAGTAGTGTCCCAAATTGGCGTTAAGCGGCCATGCAGAGTAGTAGGAACAGGATGACAGCCAGTGCAATTAAGAAGTGCATGAACGTGAATTTGGATTTCCTCTTCTCGCTCACTTCTTCTCCCTCACGTCATTTAGTGTTTCACGCGCTCAACGCCGCGTCCCAGTCCTTCCACACCGGCTCGTAGCCGAGGCGGCGGACGAGCGCGGCGACTTCGCCGGGCGGGCGCTCGTCGGCGATTTCAAACTGGCCGGTCGCATTCGTCGCGCGGTCGGCGGCGGTGGCCCATTCGCTGGCGTTGGCGGCCAGCTCGACAATTTTCCCGCGCACCGTCTGGTGGATGTTTTCCTTGCCTGCACCGGTGTAGCCGCCCGGCTCAGTGTGGCTGCCCGCGCTGATAAGCGTGATGCCGAGCGGAATGAGGCCGTCACGCAACTGCGCCGGCTCGCGCGTGGAGAGCACCAGCCCGGCGTCCGGCAGGAACAGGCGGAAGGCGCAGACGAGCTGCACCAGTTCGCGGTCGCTCATCTGCGTGCGCGGCTGGAACTCGCCCGCACACGGACGCAGACGCGGGAGCGAAATGGTGAGCTGCGCCTTCCAGCAGTGGCGCAGCAGATGCGCGGCGTGCGCGGCCACGCACAGCGCCTCGCGCCGCCAGTCCGCCAGCCCGTAGAGCGCGCCGATGCCGAGCCGGCGGAATCCGGCGGCATAGGCGCGCTCCGGCGTCTCCAGCCGCCAGTCGAAGTCGCGCTTCGGCCCGGCAGTGTGCATCGCCGCATACACCGCACGGTCGTAGGTTTCCTGATACACGACGAGGCCTTCCGCGCCCGCCGCCACGAGCGGACGGTATTCTGAAGTTTCCATCGGGCCGACTTCGAGCGAGATGCCGGGCGCTTCCTCGCGCAGCGCGGCGACACAGTTTTTCAGATAATCGCCGGAGACAAATTTCGGATGCTCGCCCGCGACCAGCAGCAGGTTGCGGAAGCCCTGCGCCTGCAACGCGCGCGCCTCGCGCACGACTTCGTCCACGCCGAGCGTGACGCGCAGAATCGGATTGTCGCGCGAGAAGCCGCAGTAGGCGCAGTTGTTGATGCACTCGTTGGAAAGATAAAGCGGCGCGAAGAGGCGGATGACTTTGCCGAAACGCCGACGTGTCAGCGCCTGTGAACGGCGGCCCAGCGGCTCCAGCAATTCGCTGGCGGCGGGGGAGATGAGCCGCGCGAAATCCGCCAGCGACGGCTGGCCGCGCGACAAACTTTCGCGCACGGAAGCGGCGGTGGCGCGCTGCGACGCCTCGATCAGGGCGTCGAGCGGCAGGGCGTTGAACGTGGAGACAAAACTCACGGCGCAACCGTAACAGAGAAATTTTCCACTGTCGAATGCGCGGGCCGGGCCGAATGTTCAGCCACGGAAAACACGGATTGAACACGGAGAAGATGGCTGGCGGAGACGGGCGAGCAACCTCCCCTGCCCTTTCATCCATTCCATCCGTGTTTCGTCCGTGTTTCATCCGTGGCTAAAAATTCCGTCCGCGCTTCACTTGCAGCGACAATGGGTTCGTGGTTTCATTCGCGGCATGAAAATTTTCCGATTTCATTCCGCCACGCTGGCGCTGGCGACGATTTCCATCCTGCTGCTCGCCGGCTGCTCGACGGTGCCGGAGACGGGGCGGAGCCAGTTGCGCCTGATTTCCGCGTCGGAGGAAATGAAGCTCGGCTTGAGCAGTTTTCAGGAGACCAAGAGCAAGGTTCCCATCAGCCGTGACACGCAGGCCAACGCCCTGCTCCAGCGCGTGGGGCAGCGCATCTCCGCCGTGGCGGATCTGCCGGGCGCGCAGTGGGAATTCGTCGTCTTCGAGAGCAAGGAGGCCAACGCCTTCTGCCTGCCGGGCGGCAAGGTGGGAATTTACACGGGCATTCTGCCCATCACCAAAGATGAAGCCGGTCTCGCGGCCGTCATCGGCCACGAGGTGGCGCACGCCGTGGCGCGCCACGGCGCGGAACGCGTGAGCGAGGGGATGCTCATGCAGATGGGCGGACATCTGCTCGGCGCGGGGCTGTCTGGCGCGGATCCGCGCACGCAGGTGCTCGCCACCACCGCCTACGGCCTTGGCACCCAGCTGGGCCGCGCCCTGCCCCACAGCCGCCTGCAGGAATCCGAGGCCGACCACATCGGCCTGCGCTACATGGCACGCGCCGGCTACGACCCGGAGCAGGCGGTGGCCTTCTGGCAGCGCTTCGCGGAGCATAACAAGCGCGCGGGCGGCAATACGCCGTGGTTCCTCCGCACTCATCCGCTCGACGAAACGCGCATCCAGCAGCTCAAGGAATGGATGCCGGAGGCGAAGGCGCAATTCCGCCCGCAGAACTGAACCGGCTCTTTTGGAGAAGATTTTCGCCATGAACATTGTTGTCCTCGACGGCCACACTTTGAATCCCGGCGATCTGGGCTGGGCGGGGCTGGAAGCCCTCGGCCAGTGCGAAGTCCACGACCGCACGCCGCCGGAAAAAATCGCGGAGCGCACGGCGGATGCGGAAATCGTCCTGACCAACAAGACCGTCCTGAACCGCGCGACGATTTTCCAACTGCCGAGGCTGAAATTCATCAGCGTGCTCGCCACCGGCTTCAACGTGGTGGACACGGCGGCGGCACGCGAACGCGGCGTGCCCGTGTCCAACGTGCCCGCCTACGGCACGCGCTCGGTGGCGCAGATGACCTTTGCGCTGCTGCTGGAACTGGCGCACCGCACCGGCCACCACGCGCAGACGGTGCGCGACGGGCGCTGGAGCCAATGCCCGGATTTTTGCTACTGGGATTTCCCGCTCGTGGAACTCGACGGCCTGACGATGGGCATCGTCGGCCACGGGCGCATCGGCCAGGCCGTCGGCGAACTGGCGCGGGCCTTCGGCATGAAGGTGCTGGCGAACAGGTCTTCCCCGCCAAAGACCGTGCCCGCCGGGGTGAAGTTCACGGACTTGGAGACATTGTTCCGCCGCAGTGACGTCATCAGCCTCCATTGCCCGCTCACGCCGCAGACGAAACAGCTCGTGAACACGGAGCGGCTCGACTGGATGAAACCCTCGGCCTTTCTCATCAACACCGGACGCGGGCCGCTGGTGGACGAGGCCGCGCTCGCCGACGCATTGAACGCGGGCCGTCTCGCAGGCGCGGCGCTGGACGTGCTGGCCGTGGAGCCGCCGCCGCCGGGAAACCCGCTGTTCACCGCGAAAAACTGCCTCATCACGCCGCACATCGCCTGGGCCACCCGCGCCGCGCGCGCGCGCCTCATGGAGACGACCGTGGGGAACGTGCGAGGGTTTCTCGAAGGGAAGCCGCAGAACGTGGTGAACTGACCCGCCAGGCCGCGTGCGCCGGACGGCGTTCAGCCAAGGAACGAGCAGATGTATTCGCAAATTCCCTGCCGGACTTCGATGTCGAAGCCGGACTTGGCCGGGACTTCAAAGGCCTGCCCGGCGGCAAAGGTGCGCGCCTGCGCCTCACCCTTGAGCTTCACGGAACATTCCCCCGCGACAATCTCCATCCGCTCCGCCTGGTTCGTGCCGAAATAAAACTGCCCCGGGTAAATCAGCCCCAGCGTCTTTTTTTCGCCAGCGGGGAAAAGGATCGTGTGGCTCACCACCTTGCCGTCGAAATAGACGTTGGCCTTGGCGATGGCGGTGACGTTGCGGAACTCGGTCGGAATCGTGGTTGTCATGCCGGGCGATAATGACACCGGCGCGGCAGGCGTGCAATTCGTCGTTGGCAAAAAAGAAACGAGGCTGGCACCGGCCAGCCTCGTTTGTGCAAGGGGAATCAGTCCGCCGCTTACGGCGTGATGATGATGTTGAAGGTGTTGGTCGTGGAGTTGGGCTTGTTGGGTGACGCCGTCGCGCCATTGTCCTTCAGGTAGACACTGACCGAATACGTGCCAAAGACTCCGACCTTGGGTGTGAACGTAAGATCACCCGTGGTCGCATTGATGGCCGGAGCGCCGCCCGTGGCAAAGGCGGTGGTCGCGGCGGGCTTCGCCACAAAGGTGAGCGTCTGCGCGGACTCGTTCGCCGGGCCTTTGACCATGTCCGTCGCCCAGCCGGGGAACGTCTGCGTCACCCCGGTGGTGCCGATGACATTGACGTCACCACCCGGAGTAAAGGTCGGGGCGTCATTCACCGACGCCACGGAGAACACCACCACCCCGACCGCAGTGTTCGTGGTGTTCGTCCCGTCATCCACCTGGATGAAAGCGTGGTTGGTTCCGTATTGGTTGGCCGCCGGATAGAAGGTGACGGTGCGGTTCGTGCCATCCCAACTCCAGATGAAGTTCGTCGAAGTGCCGGCATCCACGGAAGGCCCGGTCACATCCGGGAAGATCGTGGTGTTCGTGATGTTGATCACGCGGTAGGTGAGGTCTTCGCGGGCCGTTTCCACGTCATTCACCACGAACGTGACGCGACCGCTGCCATCCTCGTTGATCTTGGTGATGTTGGTGAGGATCTTGTTGATCACCGGCACGTCGTTCGACTGGATGAGAGAGATGGTGAACGTCTTGTCGTAGAGCGGCTCGTTGGTCTTGCCGCCGTTCAGGGTGCCGCCCTTGTCATACATGACCACGCCCACGGTGGCCGTGCCATATTTGTTCAGCAGCGGCTCGAAGGTCAGGAGCCCCTTGTCGGTGATGGCCGGCTGCGACTTGAAAATATTCGACATATTGTTGGTCAGCCGGAAGACGATGGCCTGCCCCTTTTCCGTTTTCCAGTGGGGCGCGTTGGTGGCATCACCAAAATTAACGCCGCTGCCGCGATCCAGATCGATGGCAAAGTTGGTCACGCTCGTCTTCTTCGCATCTTCAAGCACGTCCACGTTGTTGCTTGCGAGGGCGAAGTTCGGCGGGTCGTTGATCGGGAGGATGGTCAGCTCGACCTTCGCCCATTTCGAGGTCTTGGCCTTGTTGGTGATCGTGCCGATGTCATTGGTGGCCTCCTGCACGTAGAAGACAATCAGATCCTTGCCGTTCATCTGAGTGTTGGCCTGATACCGCAGTTGCGGCGGCACCAGCGTGTTGCTCATGGCCCCGTTGGTTTCAAGGAACGTGCCGTTGGTCGGCCCGGACACGATGATGTAATTCAACGGCCCGTAGGTGCCGTTGAAGGTGAGCCAGGTCGAGCGCTCGATCTCCGGCAGGGTCAGCGTGTTTTCCTTCACGTTCATCTTCAGCGCGTAGGCCAGCGGGGTGTAGTTGTTGAGCAGGATGGACACGTTGCCCGAACCCCAGTTGGCCACCGCCACATCAATATCCGTGTCGGCGTTGAACAATCCGGTGATCAGCGAAATGGGGTTCGTTCCCACCGTCTGCGAGGCGGACGGATCCTGGAAGAAG
>JACRJY010000116.1 GCA_016235585.1 Verrucomicrobiota bacterium
CTGGACGATGTTCTTGACGATTGCTAGGCCGAGGCCGGTGCCGCCCTGCTCGCGCGAGCGCGCACGGTCCACGCGATAGAACCGCTCGAACACCCGGTCCGTGGCCTCGGGCGGGATGCCGGGGCCGTTGTCCTCGACGGACACCTCCGCGAGGTTCGGTTCCGGCCAACGGGCATTGATCCGCACCCAGCCCTCCGGCCTGCCATACTTGATGGCGTTGTCCACGAAGTTGAAGAGCACCTGCTGCAAACGGTCGGCATCGGCGCGGACGGTGAATTTTTCCGGGACGAGGTTCTCCAGATGGATTTTCTTCTCCTCCGCGCGCGACCGCAAGTCCTCCACGACCCTTTCCGTGAGCGGGCGCAATTCCATGTCCTGCACGTTCATCACGATCTGGCCGGACTCCAGCCGCGAGATGGTCAGCAAATCCTCAATCAAATAGGTGAGCCGGTCGGCGTGCTTCTCAATCGTCTGCAAAAACCGCAGCGCCACGGCGGGATCGTCCTTCGCGCCGTCAATCAGCGTCTCCACATAGCCCTTGATGAGCGAGAGCGGCGTGCGCAGCTCGTGGCTGACGTTGGCGACGAATTCCTTGCGGGTGTTTTCCAGTTGCTTCAGCCGCGTGAGATCGTGGAAGACGAGAATCATTCCTTTTGCCCGGCTGTCGCGGGCCAGCAGCGCGACGGCATTGACCTGCACACAACGTCCGGAGAGGCCGGGCAAGTCGAGTTCCGCGTCCACCACGTGGCCTTCCGTCAACGTGCGGTTCACCAGCTCCTGCAACGGATGAAACCGAAACGCCTCCATCACGGTCTGCCCGCGAATGTCCGCCGTGGTGCCGAAGAATGTTTCCAACGCCTGGTTCGCCAGCCGCACGCGACCGCCCTCGTCGAGCAGCAGCACGCCCTCGACCATGCTGTTGAAGATCGCCTGCTGCTGGGCGTGCTCCTGCGCGAGCGCTTTCTGGTGCTCCTCCCGTGCGAGGGCGAGTTCCCGCCGCTGGCCCTCTTGTTCCGCCAGCAAGAGCGTGCGCCGCTGACGCCAGCGCCATTCACAAAACGCCAGCGCGGCAAGGAGAACAATTGAAATGGCGGGCCACATGGGATGTTTCGGGATGAAACCCGGCCCTCGGAGAATTATCCCTTGATCTGCGCCGCGTAGGCTTCCGGCGCGAGCAGTGCGCCGAGTTCCGCCGGGTTGGCGAGCTTGACCTTGTAGAACCAGCCCGCGCCGTAAGGATCGGAATTCACCAGCGCCGGGTCTTTCACCACGGCGTTGTTCACTTCGACCACTTCGCCGCCGACCGGCGAATAGATGTCGCTGGCGGTCTTCACCGATTCCACCACGGCGCACGCTTCGCCAGCCTTCACCGCGCGCCCGACGGCGGGCAGCTCGACGAACACCACGTCGGTCAGTTCGTGTTGCGCGTGGTCGGTGATGCCGATGGTGGCGGTGTCGCCGGCCACGCGCGCCCACTCGTGGGACTTGGCGTATTTCAAATCGGAAGGAACATTGCTCATAAAAAATCCAGCCACAAAAAGCCACAGAAGGCGCAAAAAGGAAATCACTTTTTGCGGCTTCTGCGCATTTTCGCGGCTTTCAAGCTACCGCTTCTTGTAGATCGGCTTCTTCACCACCTCGGCGGCGAAGCGGCGTCCGCGAATCTCGATTTCAATCTTCGTGCCGACGACGGCGAGTGCGGGCGGCACATAACCCATGCCGATACCGACGTTCAACGACGGACTCTGCGTGCCGCTGACCACGTCGCCGACTTTCTGGCCATTGGCGAAAATGGCGTAGTGCGGGCGCGGCGGCGGAGATTTGTCCGTCATCTTGAATGCGGCGAGTTTCTTCGTGGTGCCGTTCGCCTTTTGCGCGGCGAGCACGCTGCGTCCGACGAATTCACCCTTGTCCAGCGCGACGAAGAAGCCGAGGCCCGCCTCGATGGGCGTGGTGTTCTCGTCCAGTTCGTGGCCGTAGAGCGGGTAACACATCTCGGTGCGAAGCGTGTCGCGCGCGCCGAGGCCGCAGGGCTGGAGGCAGAACTGGTGGCCGAGTTTCAGCGCCGTATCCCAAAGTGGCTCGATGAATCCCGCCGGCGCGACGATTTCAAAACCATCCTCGCCGCTGTAGCCGGTGCGGGCTACCCAGACGGGCAGACCGTGAAAGTGGAACTGCGCGTTCTGATTTTTCTTCAACTCACTCGGCTTCACGACCGGCGTGCCGTAGATGGATGCAGTGGGGAACATTTGGTCGAGCAAACCCGGCGTGTTCGGCCCCTGAATCGCCACGGCAGCGGTGATGTCGGAGACGTTTTTGAGCGAGACTTCGCCGCGCTTGGGAAAGGCGGCGTGCTGCCGTTCCAGCCACGCGACATCGTCCGCGATGCGCGAGGCGTTGATGATGAGCAAATAGTCCTCCGGATTGCTGCGGTAGACGTAGAGGTCGTCAATCACGCCGCCGCGCTCGTTGCACATGAGCGTGTATTGGCCGGTGCCGACGGCGAGCTTGCGGATGTCGTTGGTGAGCGTGGCATTGAGGAACGCTTCCGCAGCGATGCCGCTCACGAGCACTTCACCCATGTGCGAGATGTCGAAGATGCCGGCGGCGCGGCGGACGCAGAGGTGTTCGTCAGTGATGGTGGAATACTGGACGGGCATTTCCCAGCCGCCGAATTCGATGAGCTTGCCGCCCGCGCGCTGGTGCGCGGCGTAGAGAGGAGTGCGTTGGAGAGCCATGTTGGAATTTGTCCGCCTTACTTGTAATGATATTTGCAGGATGCCACCACAATTGCCTCTGGCGTGACGCGATAAACCAGCCGGTGCTCCTCGGTGATGCGGCGTGACCAGTGGCCTTGCAGGCGATGTTTTAACGGCTCCGGCTTTCCGATGCCGGTGAAGGGATCGCGCCGGGCTTCGCTGATGAGCCGGACGAGGCGCTCGAATATCACTGCGTCGTCTTCTGCCCAACTGGTGAACTCATCAAAGGCACCCTGCTGAAAAGTGACGCTTCTCACTGAAACAGCGTCTGGTCGGGCACGACGAGGTTGCGTCCGTTCTTGATGTCGTCAATCGCCCGCAACAGGCGCTCGCGGTTGGCGGGGGAGCGCAGCAGATACTCCGTCGTGTCCTCCTCGGCCTCGTCCGAGACGCTGACCCGGACGCTCTGATTGGGGAAAACCGCCTTGATCTTGTCAATCAGGCCGGCGTCCAGTTCCGCCGTGTTCGGGATTTCAAAGGTTGTTTGCATACCGGGAGATTACTCCGAAAATCCCGGCTGGCAACTCCGGCGTGGCTAGAAACCCGTCTCGTAAAGCACCGTCTTTTTGTCCGCCGTGATTTTTAACTGCTTGGCGACGATCTTGATCTCAACCGCCTTCACTTCCGGGGCCAGCTTGGCGACTTCCGCGCCATTCCAGAGAACCGCTGCCTCGGTGACTTTCACAGTTTGTCCACTGAAAACCGCCTGCATACCCCAAGGCCCGTTCGCCAGTCCGGTTTCTTCATCAACAATCACTGTGACGACCCGACCTCCAGGCAGCATTATTTTCATGCCTTGGGGCAATTTCTTAAACTTTGAAATTCTTGGGGAACTTCTATCAATGGGGCCGACTCGACAATTACACCCGTGCAGGAACGCACAAAACACGGCGACCAAACCCCATGCGGCCATTGAAGAAAGTCGCTTCATAAATTCATCCCATTCTTGTCACTTCTGATTTGGCTAGAAACCCGCCTCGAAAAGCACCGTCTTCCCGGCTGTGATTTTCAGATTTTTTGAAACAATGTTGACCTCAATCGCAGCCATCTCCGGGCGAAACTCAACCACTTCTGCGCCGTTCCATAAAATCGCCGTCTTGGTCACTTTGAGTTGCTGATCGCCGAATCTGATCAGCCCCTTCTCTTGCCCGCCCACTTCGATCTGTCCATCTTCGTCAGAGGTGATTTTGACGGCACGTCCGGGCATCTTCACACTGAAAGCTTTGTTCGCTTTCACCTTAACATGGTTTTCCGTTTGTGGAGGCGCTGCGGGCGTATTCGTTGGCGACTTCTTGGGGCCGATGGTCACGTGGCAGCGACAGCCCTCCGACAGCACGCAAATCAGTGCGGCCAAAACGTAGAAGGCAAAGGTCGAGAGGCCTTTCACAGTTTCAATGCGGCCGGGCCAAGTTGTGAACCTGCGAGAGATAATTCCCGATGTCCGTCGCGCCGGAGACGAATTGCCGCCCCTTGTGTTCGCCAATCTTCACGCCCTGCACGTTCGCGGGCGCGCGCCCGGCCAGCACGAGCACGGGACAGCTTTGGTTCGCCTCGCCGATGAGCGCGATGATGTCCGCGCGCGGGCGCGGGAAGTCCACGTAGCGCACTTCGAGCCAGTGCCGGAGCTTGGGGTAATAGTGCAGCACGCCGTTGATTTGCGCGCACTCCGGGCAGTAGTAAGGCGCGCCGGGGCCGTCGGCGAAGTCGTGCTGGAGGAGGAAGAGGATGTCTATCTTCACAGGCTCCGATAGGGCGAATTCCATGATTATTTCTTGGCAGGCGGGATCCAACCTTTAGCGCGAGCAATCGTGTTGGCAATGGATGCCTCGGCTTCAGTCACCATTTCAGCCATGTCCTTGCTCATCCCCATAATGCCACCCCAAGCCCAAAGCTTGTCAAACGGTTTGCCTAAAAGAACTTTGCCATCGGTTGAATCTTTCAGGATCAATTCTCCTTCAAGTTTTGCCGCCCCCAAACCTATCAGCGCTGCACGACCAATTTTGCTGCCTGGATCGTATCGTTTGATGATCCCGGTTACCACGATCTCGTTTGGTTGACCGCTGGGATTGCCACCAGTTTTAACCTCATCAAATATCGGCCCGAAGTCAGTCCGCAATCTTAACGCAATATTTTCGGCGAACTTTACACCAACAGACGCATCTGTGTCCTTTGCTTTGCTTGTGTCAAATGGGAGCACTATCGCCACAGAGTATTTCTTCAAATCCACCTGTTGAGATGAATCAAGCTTCAAGGGCGCAGCTTTGGTGGAAGTCTTGGCCGGGTCAGTTGTTGAGCAGCCAAGCCCTGCCAGCACAAGCGCTCCGGCTATGAATGAATACACGATGCGGCTAATGTTTGTTTTCATTGTTATTTAGTTTGAGTTTATTAATCACTGCTGATTTGCAATTACCCCCACTTCTCCGTCTTCATCTGCTCCTTCGGCACTTTCAATTCGTCGAGCACGAGCGTCTCCGTCGCCTCGACGAGTTCGTTCGGGCCGCAGGCGTAGAAGACGGTGTTGGGCAGGTCATGGATGTGCTGCTTCACCCACGCGGCGTCAATGCGCCCGCGCCGTCCGGTCCATGGATCGCTCGGATGCAGCCGCGTGCAGGTGACGTAAAAGTCGAGGTGCTCGTTCTCCTGCTCCAGCCCCTTGAACTCCTCGTGGAAAATGATGTCGTTCGTGGTGCGAACGCTGTAGAGGATGGTGATGCGCGTGTCGAGCTGGCGGCGCGCGGCTTCGCGCGCGAAACCACGAAACGGCGTCACGCCGCTGCCGCCCGCGATGCAGATGAGGTGCTTGCCCGGCGGTTCAAACACGGGGAGAAATTTCCCCGCCGGCTCGATGACCGTGAGTTTGTCGCCCGCCTTGGCCCAGTCCACGATGCGCGTGCCCATCTTGCCGTCGCGCTTCACCGTCACCTCGTAGAAGCCGCGATCCAGCGCGCAGGAGCTCAAGGAATAGGCGCGCTTGTATTGCGGCGTGTCCGGCCAGTAGATCGTGATGAACTGCCCGGTCTTGAACGGCACGTCGTAGCCGTCGGGCCATTTGAGGCGCAGGGTCTTGGTGTCGGGCAGCTCCATCGTCACCGTTTCAACGAGCATTTCAGCGATTAGCTTGGCCATAGCGGATTGATTTTGAAGCGAGACTACGAAGGAAGCGCGGCGGGTGTAAAGGCGGCAATAAACTCAAACCCGAAACGGCAAACCACGGAAGAAACTGAAAACACGGAAATAATTACCGGCATCCAGCCGCAGTCATTTTTCTCCGCGCCCATTCTTGGCCTGCTCCCGCCTCCGGCTTTTCCGTGTGTTCCGTGTCTTCCGTGGTTGCCCCTCACCCGCCGATGCAGCTCATCGAGCGCTCCGGCTGCACGAAGCCCGGCTCGCCGATGTGGTGGCGCTCCTCCTTCTGCCAGACGATGCCGCGCAGGCGCTCCTCAAGCTGCGCGTCGTCCGCACTGCCGCGCAGCAGCGGCTTGAGGTCGTGCTCGCCGAGGCTGAACAGGCACGTGCGGATTTTCCCGTCGGCGGTCAGGCGAAGCCGGTTGCAAAAACCGCAGAACGGCTCCGTCACCGGCGCGATGATGCCGATTTCACCGGCTCCGTCGGCGAATTTCCAGCGCCGCGCCGTCTCGGCGGCGTGGCTGGGCTTCGATTGAACGAGGGCGTGCCGTGCCTGCAAACGCTGCAAAATCTCCCGGCCCGGCACAACGAGATCCGCCAGCCACGTGTGCCCGGAATCCAGCGGCATGAACTCGATGAAGCGCAAGCTCAACTGCTCCGTGCGCGCAAAATCAGCGAGCGCCTCAATCTCATTGTCGTTGATGCCGCGAATCACCACGGCGTTGACCTTCACCGGGTTCATGCCCAGTTCGCGCGCCTTGCGGATGCCGGCGAGCACCTCGCTCAATCCATCGCGGCCCGTCATGCGCTTGAAATTCTTCTCGTCCAGCGAGTCGAGGCTGAAGCTCACGCGGCGCAGCCCCGCCGCGCGCAGCGCCTCGGCCTTCTGGCTGAAATGAAACCCATTTGTGGTCATCGCCAGATCCTCGACGCCGGGGATTTGCGCGATGCGCGCGATCAACTGCTCGACGCCCTGGCGCAGCAGCGGCTCGCCGCCGGTGATGCGGATTTTGTTGATGCCGCGCGCCACGGCCACGCGCACGACGCGCTCGATTTCCTCGAAGGTGAGGAGCTGCGACTTGGGCTTCCACTGGAGCGCGGCGGGCTGGAGCGGGTTCGGGTTTTTCACCGCGTCGAACTTGGTGCGGTAGAAGTTCGCCGCCTCCTCGGTTTCGGGCAGGCAGTAGAGGCAGCGGAAGTTGCAGCGATCCGTGACGCTGACCCGCAGGTCGCACATCACGCGGCCAAACGAATCGGCCAGCGGACTGACGGGGATCATTTGGCCGGCGGCGCGGCGGGCGGCGCGTTCGTGACCGGGGTGATGGTGACGGTGCCGTCGCGCTTCAGTTCCACGTTGAGGTTCGCCGCGTTGGTGGACGCGGACGCTTTCGCGGTGGGAAACCCGTTCTGAAGAATCGAGCCGCCCCGGCGCTCGCTGTCACCATAGAGGCCGCGGCGAATCCAATCGAGGCGCTTGGCGATAGACAGCTCGGCTTTCAGCTTGGAAACCTGATCGCGGAGGTAGGCGAGGTCATTCATCTGTTTCTCAAGCTGCGCCTTCTCGTCCTGCAGGCGCTTGAGTTCGGTAATCAAAAAAGCCTTGTCGCCCTTCGTCGTCGCCAGTTCCTGCTCGGTCTTGGCGATAAGCTGGTTCAGGTCGGTGATGGCGGTGTTGAGGCCGCCGATTTTCTTGGTCAAGTCATCCTGCGAAGTGGTGAGTTCGGTGATGCGCGCATCGCGGGCGGCGATTTCCTCGGCGGATTTCTTCGCGGCGGCGGCGGCGGCGGCCTGCAGTTCGGCACGTGTCTGGACGAGGTTTTGAGCGGCGGCGGCGGCGGCGGCCTTGGCGTCCGCCTGGGTCTTGGCGAGCGCGGAGCGGGTCTGGGCCAGATCCTGTGAGGTTTGCGCGAGGCGGCTCGTGAGCGCGGCGGCCTCCTCTTTACGCTGGGTTAGGTCGGTGGTGAGCGTCTCGTTGACCGTCACCTGATCCTTCAGCTTGGTGGACGTCTGGCCGAGCGTGTTGGACAGGTTGATGATCTGCGTCGTGTCCCGCTGCTTTTCCTCGACGGCGTTTTTATTCGTCACCAGCAGGGCCACGCCCAGCAGGAGAATCACCACCACCAGAATCACAATCGCAATCTTTGTTTTCATGCCGCGATCAAGATGCGGAGGGAACGGGGCTTTGGCAAGAATCATGTGGCGCTTGAAATGCCGCGCGGAGCACCTACATTGCCCGCAGTGAAACTGCCCGACCACGCGCCCGTGATGATCCTGCCGGAAGCCACGCTCTTCCCCCGGGCGATGCTGCCGCTGTTCATCTTCGAGCCGCGCTACCGGCGGATGCTCGCGGACACGCTGGCGGGCGGGCGGATGTTTGCCGTGGCGGCACGCAAACGCGCCAGCAGCCCGCGCGAAACGCCCGCCGCCATCGCGGGGCTGGGCCTTATCCACACCTGCGTGCAGCATCCCGACGGCACGTCGCACCTGGTGCTGGAGGGGCTGGCGCGCGTGCGGCTGCTCAAGCCCGCCCGCTATCGGCCCTATCGCACCTACCGCCTGTGCCCGATGGAGACGACGCGCGACGACGACGATGACATGGCGGGCGCACTGGCTTTCAAGGTGCGCGAACTGGCCGTGGAACGGCTCGAGCAAAATCTCCAAGGCAACAAGCCGCTGCCCAACCACCCGGCCACCCAGCTTCTGCCCGCCGCCCGCCAGGCACTGGCCGCCGAGGCCGTCCGCGCTTTTATCCGCCAGCTTGGCAAAGTGAACGACCCCGGCCAGCTGGCCGACCTGGTTTCCTGCGCGCTGCTCTCCCGGCACGCCGAGCGGCAGGTGATTCTCGAAACCGCCTCACTGGAGGAGCGGCTGATGCGCCTCATCCAGTTCCTGATTGTCGAAACCAAGCTGCCGCCCGGCGCGGCGGAAATCTATCCGTAAAAAAATCCCCATGAACACCCCCGCCCCCGCCGACGCCATGGCCGAACGCTTCGCCGAGTTCGTCCTCCACCACGCCAACCTCGCGCTCATCATGATGGGCCGCGTGCCGCATCCCGAAAGCGGTGAGACCATGCAGGATCTCGACTACACGCGGATGCTCATTGACCAGCTTGAGATGCTGGAAGTGAAGACCGCCGGCAACCTCTCGCCGCAGGAAAGCGCGCTGCTCAAGCAGAGCCTCACCACCGTGCGCCTGGCGTTTGTCGAGGCGGTGGAGAAACCCGCCGCCCAGCCCGCGCCGCCCGTTGCCGTGGCCCGCCCGCCGGAACCGAAGGCGGAAACACCGCCGCCCGCGCCGGCCAGCGCTTCGCCCGCACCCGCCGAGGAGGACGCGCCGGCCAAGCGGTTTTCCAAGAAGTATTGAGCACCAGACTGCGCCATTTCCCGCACAATAACGCCGCTTGACTCGTTCCGCACCGCTGTTAATTTGCGCCGCGCCCAGTCAAAAAGGACTGCGCCTAACAACATCAACGCAGTCCAAAAATGAAAACATTCCTGCTCACCGCCGCCACCCTCGGCGTCACCCTCACCCTTATGAACGCGGCGGACACCGTCACCCTCAAAGACCAGAAGGACAAGATCAGCTACAGCATCGGCCTCGACATCGGCAAGAATCTCAAGCAGCAGTCCATCGAGGTGAACCTCGACGCGCTCGCCGCCGGGCTGAAGCACGGCACCACCGGCACCGGCGCCCAGATGACCGACGAGCAGACGCGCGAGGTGATGATGGCCTTCCAGAAGGAAATGATGGCCAAGCAGCAAGCCAAGGCCGCCGTCGCGGGCGACAAGAACAAGAAGGAAGGCGCGGACTTCCTCGCCGCCAACAAGAAAAAGGACGGCGTGAAGACCACCGCCAGCGGCCTGCAATACAAGGTGCTCAAGGACGGCACGGGCAAGACGCCCAAGGCCACGGACGAAGTGACCACGCACTATCGCGGCACGCTCATTGACGGCTCGGAGTTCGACAGCTCCTACAAGCGCAACGAGCCGACTTCATTCCCGGTGAACGGCGTCATCGCCGGCTGGACCGAGGCGCTCCAACTGATGAAAGAGGGCGCGAAGTGGCAGTTGTTCATCCCGTCCGAGCTGGCCTATGGCGAACGCGGCGCGGGTGCCAAAATCGGCCCCGGTGCCACGCTCATCTTCGACATCGAGCTGATTTCGGTGAACAGCAAGTAGGGCGGAGAAACACTACGGCAGATTTGGGCGGCCCGCGCGAGCGGGTCGCCTTTTTCATTTCCGAAAAGATTTTTGACCTGAACTCCAGACGAGGCCCGCGAAGCACGCAAAAAACGCGAAGAGGGAAATGTCATCCCGTTTTCGCGTGATTGGCGTGCTTCGCGGGCCTCCTTCGGTTGCGGGCTTAACCCTCGCTGGCTTTCTTCGCCGCCCTCTTCCTCGGCTTCACCCGGGGCGCGTCGCTCCACAGGCCTTCCAGGTCATATTGTGTGCGCACGTCGGGCCGCATCACGTGGACGATGACATCAATGTAGTCCAGCACCAGCCACGGCGTGCCGTGCAGGCCATCCGTGGCGCGCGCCCGCTCGCCGTGCTCTGTGCGGAGCTTGTCCTGAATCTCGCCCACGATGGCTCGCAGGTGCGGCTCGCTCGTGCCCGTCGCGATGACAAAGTAGTCCGTCACGGAGGAAAGCTTCCGCACGTCGAGGATGACGATGTCCTCCGCCTTTTTGTTGTCGGCCAGTTCGCGGCAGAGCAGCGCGAGTTTTTTTGAATCCATTTCGGGAGGAGAGTGGCCGAATCCGCCTCAAAGATAAAGCCGATTGTTGCGGATGGCCTCCGCCACCGCCGAACCGACCAGCAAATCCACCGGCAAATCCGCCTTCACCCGCGCCCGCACCTGCGACGCGGAGACGCCGAGCGGAAAGCCCTTCAACGCCTGCCCGCGAAACGGCGCGGGCAGCGCCGCCCCCGCCTCGCCGGGCCGGGGGATGACGAGAAACTCGACAAGCCGCGCCAGCTCCTCCGCCTCGCGCCACTGCGGCAGCGTCGCGGCGTGATCCGCGCCGATGATGCAGAACAGTTCCGCGCCGGGAAAACGGCGGCGGAAATCGCGCACCGTGTCAATCGTGTAGGACACACCACCACGTCGGATTTCCTGCTCGTCAATCTCGCAGTCCGTCCGGCCCGCCAGCGCGAGGCGCAGCAGTTGCAGCCGCGCCGCCGCCGGGGCGGGCGCGGCGTCCGGCTTGAACGGCGACTGCGCCGCCGGGATGAAGAAGATGCGCGACAAGCCCTGCTCCTCCCGCGCCGCCTGCGCCACCAGCAGGTGGCCGAGCGTCACCGGATTGAACGAACCGCCGAAGAGACCAAGTTTCATGTTTCGTAAGGACGTGACCATAGAAAATAGCGAGAGGACGAGGATAACTCAACTGGCCCGTCCTCCAAATCCAACCTTGTCCATCCGCCAGTGCGATTATCGGCGCTAGAATGCAATAAGACTCGGTCGCTGAACAAAGCCTTGAGGAAATCAATGACACTTTCGGTGATTATCTCGTCTCTCTGACCCTCTGATAGTTGCTCGTTGTATGGATTGAAATGACTATGAGTGATCTTCTCGATCAAAACTGTCGCCTCGTCGCCATCGTCGTAAATAAGAACTTTGCCGACGGCTGGCTGGACGGCTGGGAAGGCGGCAATCGGCTGTGGCGGTGTGTCAAACGTAATCTCCCATCCAACGAATTCGCTTTTCAATGTAGGAATGAGGCGGTCGCGAATCATCGAAAGCTTAACAACACCGATTTATACCATCGAACCTTTCTTCCGCCGCCTGCGCGTAGGCCGCGCCGCGCGGCAGCGGCTCGCGCTCCACTTTCCCGGCGAGCAAATCAATTTTCAACGGACGCACGGTTTCGCCCGGTTTCACCGCGAAGCACGCCGTCGAGTGCTGCTGGACGCGATCCACCGCCGCTTCGCCGGAGAGTTCCTTCGCCAGCGCGAATGCCAGCGCCAGCAGGCTGAATAGTTTGAACGGCTTGCCCTCAACCACCGCGTAGTCTGGCAGCCACACCGGCTCGCTCTCGCGCAACTGGGCGAGCTTCTTGCGCGCGACCAGCAGAATCCACTCGCGCACGCTGATAAGGAAAATCGCGGTGACGAGCGTGAGAAAGAACGCGGTGACGTAGGCGTCGAGGCGAAGGTTGAAGACTTGCTTGCGCGTTTGAGTAATCTGCTTTTCGAGCGCGGCACCTTTGTCAGCGGGCACGGCGGCCAGTTGCTTTTCCAAGCCCGCCAGCTTGTCCGCCGCCGCGTTCGCGCCCGCGAGGAAGCCGATGGACGGAGTCGGATGCCAAATCTTCTGCACCGACGCCGTGCCCGTCACGGCGAGCAGCCACACGAGCGGAAGGAGCGTGACCAATGCCAGCGCGGGCGAGCGCAGCGGAGCGCCGATTTCCAAATCGGCACGGGTGGAGTTTTCGGATGGTGCCGATTTGGAAATCGGTGCTCCATTCAAAGCCATTTTCAAAATCACCGTGGTCGCCAGGCACAGCGCGGTGGCGGCGAGCAGTTGGTTCGCGATGCCGAAAATGGGCCAGAGCGCCTTGATGCCGCCGTCGGGGTCATAGACCGCTGCGATGAGGAAGTAACCCCACATCGCCACAACCAGCCCGCTGGCGATGATGTTCGATGGCAGGCTCCGCACATCGCCCAGCGGCTTCCAGACATGGCCGAGCGCGTCCTGCAACAGGTAGCGGCCCACGCGCGTGCCGGCGTCGAGCGTCGTGAGGATGAACAACGCCTCGAACATCAGCGCGAAGTGATACCAGATGCCGAGCCACTTCTCGCCGACGACTTTGGAGAATAAATTCGCCATGCCGACCGCAAGCGTCGCCGCGCCGCCGGTGCGTCCGTAGAGCGATTCCTCCTTCACCTCGCGCGCGAGTTCCGTCATGCGGTCGGCGGAGAGCGCGAACTCCGGCCCGTAGGAATTTACTTTTGCCACTGTCGCCGTCGCCACCGCTGCGGCATCCGCGCCCTGCACTTTTATGTTCATCGCCAGATACACGCCAGGGTCGAGCGTGCAGGCGGCGATCATCGCCATGATGGCGACGAGCGATTCGAGGCACATCGCACCGTAGCCGACGGGCCGCGCGTAGCTCTCGCGCGTGATGATTTTCGGCGTGATGCCGCTGCTGATGAGCGTGTGGAACCCGCTGATCGCGCCGCACGCGATGGTGATGAAGCAGAACGGAAACAGCTTGCCCGGCACGACCGGCCCGGAGCCGTCAATGAACTTGGTCAGCGCGGGCATCTTCAGCTCCGGCAGCACCAGCAGCACGCCGAGCGCGAGCAGGAAGATGGTGCCGAGCTTCATGAACGTGCTCAAGTAATCGCGCGGCGCGAGCAGCAGCCACACGGGCAGCACGCTTGCGGCAAACGCGTAAATGATCACCGACCACGCGAGCGCCGGGGCTTTGAGGTGGAAAATTTCCCGCAACGACGCGCTTTCGGAAACCCACTGTCCGCCCACCACGGCGAGCAGCAGCAGCGCCACGCCGATAATTGATGCCTCCATCACCTTGCCCGCGCGCAGCCAGCGCAGATAGCCGCCCATAAACATCGCGATGGGAATCGTCGCGCCCACGGTGAACACGCCCCACGGCGATTCAGCCAGCGCGTTCACCACGACCAGCGCGAGCACCGCGAGCAGGATGATCATGATGGAGAGAATCGCCACCACGCCGATGACGCCGGCGGCGGTGTTGAGTTCGTCGCGCACCATCTGGGCGAGCGACTTGCCGCTGCGGCGCATCGAGGCGAAGAGGATGACGAAATCCTGCACCGCGCCGCCGAGCACGACGCCGATGAGAATCCAAAGCGTGCCGGGCAAATAGCCGAACTGCGCCGCGAGCACCGGCCCGACCAGCGGCCCCGGCCCGCTGATGGCCGCGAAGTGGTGGCCGAAGACGATCCATTTGTTCGTCTTCACGTAGTCCTTGCCGTCCTCGTGGACTTCGCAGGGCGTGGCGCGGCGGTCGTTGAGCGCGAGCACGCGCGCGGCGATCCACTTGGAATAAAATCGGTAGCCGATGGTGTAGGTGCAGATCGCCGCGACGAGGATGAAGCCGGAGTTGACCGGCTCGCCACGTTTCAGTGCAAGCGTGACGTAGGCCCACGCGCCGAGCAGCGCGACGGCGAGCCAAATCAGGGCGGCGACAGTTTTCTTCATGCGGCAAATTCCGACAAATTCACACGGAACGCGCGCATCATACGGACGGCGGCGCGGGTTTCAATCACAGAGCCGGGGATTTCATGGTTGAATGACTCGATGAAGCGGCGATTGAAACGGCGGTTTGCGTGCAAGGAAATCATTTCAACAGCGCGACAAAACCCGCCTGCTCGAAATGATGATCCCCCGTCAACGCCTGCGCGATGCCCTGCTCCTCCATCACCACGAATGAAAGGCAATCCGTCAATGACCACTCCTTGTCGGGGCGCTGGCGATACAGTTCCACCCCGCGCTCAAACATCTCCCCGGTGGGCGGGATGATGCGCGTGTCGGGCGCGGCGCGAAGCAGATCGAGCAGGTGCAGGAAGACGCCCCGGTTTTCCGGCGCGGACAGCGCGTCGCCCACCTCCGTCAGCACCCACGCTGTCGTCACGAGCGGGAGCGACGCCTCGAAGCGGAGCGCCCCGGCGTGGGCGGTATCGCGGGGGTTGAGCAGGGCCAGAAAGTAAAACGAATCCGCGAAAAGCGCGCTCATGGCGTGGAGCGCTTCGCGGTGCCGTGCAGGTAATGGTCGTGGTTGGCCGCGAGATCGGACGGCAGGTTCTGGCCGGCACCGGCAAGGCCGCGCAGTTGTTCCAGAATGGGTGCCGCCGCCGGCAGGGTCTCCACAAGCCGCGCGCGCAATCGCGCCTTGTCCTGCGGCGGCAACTGCTCGATGGCGGATTCAATTTCAGCGACGGTGCTCATGATGGGAAGATAAGGCGCAGCGACCGAAGGTTCAAGTCTGATTCCGGCGGGCGACAAGTTCAGCCGCGCAGCCCCGCTTGCGCCATCAGCTTCGCGGTGCCGCGATACGCCTCGTCCACCCACTCGACGAGGCGCTTCGGGTCGGGCGGATATTCCAGCTCGATGGAGACGACGCCGTTGATGTTGAGTTCCTTGATGGCCTGGAGATACGGTGCGAACTTCACCACGCCACGTCCCGGCGGCAAATCGCCATGAACCTTCCCATCGCAGTCGCTCAAGTGGACGTGAATCGCCTTGCCCTTCAGTTTCTTCAAGTCGGCGGGCGACGTGTCGCTCAACACGAGGTGGCTGATGTCAATGTTCGCGCGCACGCGCGGATGACCGCACTCATCCACAAAGCGCACCATCGCATCCACGCTGTTGAGCAGGCTCAAGCGGAACGGCTCCAGTTCGAGCGCGATATCCACGCCGCGCTTGCCGGCGTAATCGCCGAGGCGGCGGCAGGTTTCGAGGCCCCACTGCCACTGCGCCTGCGGCGGGATGACCTCGCGCTGCCAGATGTATTCGCCGAGCACGAGCAGGATGTTTTTCGCGCCCCAGGTCTTGGCGAGGTCAATGAACTTCTTCGTGCGCCCGATGTGGAACTCGCGCACCGGCTCGGCGAAATCAATCAGGCCCAGCGAGCAGAACGGCAGCGAGATGATGGGCAGGCCGAGCTTGTCACAGGTGCGCGCGACGAGAGCGACTTCCTTTTTCGAGATGCCGACGGCCTCGGTGTGGATGTCCACGCAGTCAAAGCCGATGCGGGAGATGTGCCGCAGACCGGTGGCGGTGTCCACGCCCGCCTGCACGAAGGCGCTGTTGATGATGCCGAGTTTCATGGCGGAGTTTTTACCACGGAGACACGGAGGCACCAAGATTCTTTGCAAGCCAGACTTCAAAGATACTTCTCGTCACGCGCGAGTTTTGCCGTATGCTTGCCGCCCCTTATGACTGGAAAATTATTTTCGGAACTCGGCCTCTCGCCCGAACTGCTCAAGGCCATCGCCAAGCTCGGCTTCGAGCAGGCCGCGCCCATCCAGGTCGCGGCCATCCCCGTGCTGATGGCGGGCAAGGATGTCGTCGGCCAGTCGCAGACCGGCTCCGGCAAGACGGCGGCGTTCGCGATTCCCGCGATTGAAAAGACTGACCCCGCCCTGCGCGCCGTGCAGGTGCTCATCCTCTGCCCCACGCGCGAACTGGCCATCCAAGTTTCCGAGGAAGTCCACAAGCTCTCATTCTTCAAGGCGGGCATCCGCGCGCTGCCCATCTACGGCGGGCAGTCCTACGAGCGGCAGTTCGACGGCCTCAAGCGCGGCGCGCAGATCGTCATCGGCACGCCGGGCCGCGTGATGGATCACATGAGGCGCGGCACGCTGCGGCTCGACAAGGTCAAGCTCGCCGTGCTCGACGAGGCCGACGTGATGCTCAAC
>JACRJY010000128.1 GCA_016235585.1 Verrucomicrobiota bacterium
AGGAAAGCTCGTTGTTTGTCGCGCCGAAAATCGGCACGCCGCTCTTGCGCCACTGGTAGGCAATCGGCTCGGTGCCAATCGCCCCCGCCGTCAGCACCGTGTTCGAGCTGGCCTTGAGCGTCACGTCCAGCGGGTCGAGCACGATCACCGGCGGTGAATTCGTCCCGGTGAAGCGTTCCGTCGAACCGATGTCGCTCCCGTCGCCGCCCACGGCGCTCGCGTAGCCTGTTTCGTCCACGATGCGCGTCAGGCCGCGCTGGTCGGTGGTGAGGTTGAGACCGGAGACATTGCCCTTGTCCAGCGCCGGGCTGCCTTGCATGAGCACGTGCGTCTTGGTCGGCCCGCCAAAGTCGCCCAATGCGCTCAACCGCGCCTTCGCAGGCGCAGCGATGGAGCCGATGATGTCCGTTGAGTTGGTGAAGTCCGGCGAGCCGTTAGTCGCGCCGATGAAATTCCAGCCCTGACTGGTGAAGCCGCCGAACACATCCGGATTGTCGGCAAAGACGCCGCTGTCCACGTTGCCCGATACAATCGTGTTCCGCAAAATGGCGCGGCCCGTGTTGGCCTGCGCGAAAATGCCGCCGCCATTGCCGCCGTTGTCGCTCGCGCCGCAGCGGTTGGCCGTCACCGTGCAGTTGATGAAGGTGGTGTAGCCGCCATTATTGTCACCGGCATACACCCCGCCCGCGTTGCCGCCGGTCGAGTTGCCGCTGATGGTGCAGTTTTTCAGTGTTAGATACGGGCTGCCGTTAAGGATGGCCCCGCTGTGAGACGCCCCATAGTTCCCGCTGAAGGTGCAATCGCTCACGTTGTATTGATGATACCGCCCGCTGCCGGAGCCGCTGAAACTCGCCGCGCCACCACCACCGGCGGCGGAGTTCCCGACAAACGTGCAGCGCTGAATCGAGCCGAAGGTGTCCACGTAGTAACTGGCAGCGGCGTAGAAAGCGCCGCCGTTGCCGGAACTGGTGTTGCCGGCAAAAATGCAATCCGTGACCGTGAACGCGGTCAGCGAGTTGCATTGCAACGCCGCGCCGGAACTGGCCCCGCTGTTGTTGGTGAAGACGCAGCCCGTGATGGTCGCGGTGCCCAGTTGATCCGCAAACACGCCCGCCCTCTCGCCGGAAGCGTTCCCGTCAAACACACAGTTGGAGATGGTCAATCCCTGGGCGTAAAGCACGTAGATGGCTCCGTTGTTGTGGTTGAAGTTTTTGAACGTCAGCCCGCTCACCACAAGATTCGTCATCGTCGAATAGGCAGTCACATAGAATGCTCCATAAGTCCCCGCACCATTCCGCCGCACCGTGAGCGCCGCCGCGCCCGGCCCGGCGATGGTCAGCGGCTGCGTGAGGTTCGGCAGCACGGTGTCGAGATTGATGGTGCCGGTGAGGCCGGACTGAAACGTGATGGTGTGCGCGCCGGCAGTGGCGTTGGCGTTCGTGACCGCGTCGCGCAGCGTGCCCGCGCCGCTGTCCGCGAGCGAGGTGACTTCAAACGTGGCGGCGTGAACCGGGCCGGCCAGCGCCAGCGCGAGGGAAACCGCCGTGAGCAGAAGTGCTTTTTTCATTTGCCAATCTCGTGTTGCGGACGGCGGGTGAAACCGGCCAACACCGCCGGCTTGCAACCAGACCCGTCCAATCCGGCATTCTATTACGGCGGGAGGCGGTCAGGGGTCTATACGCCGAATGGCGTATTTGCCGGGAAGAAGCGCGGGCTATTCCAGCGCGCGGACCTGGACATCGTCCACGTCGAACGTGCCGGCGGTGTTTTGAAACCCGAACAGCAGGCGGATTTGAGTGGTTCCCGGCGGAACGACGAGACGACGAGTGAGACGCGTCCAGTCGGTGTTCACGGGCCGGTCCAAATCGAACCAGAGCAGTTGATACACACTCAAGTTGATGGCCTCGTCGTTGCGGAAGAAAACCTTGAGCGGGCGCATGGTCGCGCCGTCCTCGTTCATGGGACGGACGTTCTTGAGGCGATGGAGCGCGGAGAACTCCACCACCGGGCTGCTGGGCTTGAAGGGGAAGACTTCGTTCATCCACAGGTTCGTCTGGTTAGCGCCGGGCGTCTGGCGGAAAAATTTGCGCCCACCCTCCTCGACAATCCCGCTGTGCTCGGCGAATTCCAGACTGGGATCCACAATCTTGATGCCCCACCGCGTTGGATTGCCCTGGGCATTGGCCTCCTCGTAGTTCTCAAAAAACAGCGGCCTGGGCTGCGGAGCAAAGACGGCGGCGCTTCGGCGGATTTTTTCCAAATCCCCGAAGGCCTCAACCTTGACGTGGGCAACGTCCAGAATTCCCGTGGCGAGGTTGAACCCCAGCCGCACGGCCAGCGCGCGCGCGGTGGACGGCACGTTGGTCAGGGTCAATGTGTAATCATTCCAACCGGCACCGGCCTCGACGACTGCGTATCCCGCCACTGAATCGGCAAATCCGAGCGGCGCGCTCCGCTCCCAGAGGCAGACAAAGCCGGCGGCGGATTCCAGCGCCGGGTTCGGCGGCGGCACGCCGGTGGGGCGCATCCGTGCCGTGACACGCACATTCTGGATGCCAAAGGGTATCGCCAGCCGCCGTTCGACAAAAGCCGCCTCCCGCTCATCCACCCCCGCGATGCGGACGAACAATTGTCCCGTTTCATCGCGCCTCGTCTCGCTCCACGCGGGGAAGCCCGTGGTGCGCTTGGCGAGGTTGCCCCAACTCCAGCCCGCCGGCAGACCGGTTTCGTCCGGCGATTGAAAATCCTCGGACAACAGCGTGTGGCCTGCCGCCAGATTCATTTCCACCGGGACGGTCACAACCCGCGCCGACTTGGTCTCCGCAGCCGGGTCATGTTTTTGCCGCGCCCATTCGGAGACGCCCGCCGCCAGCGCCAGTGTCACAAGTCCGGCCATGACGGCCTGGCGCGGGCCAGACCGGAGAACTTCCGTCGGTTGTCCCAGCCCCAATTTCCCCGCCAATTCCATCGCGCTTTGCGGGCGCTTGGAGGGATTCTTGTCGAGACAGGCCATGACCGTGTCCGCGACGTGCTTCGGCACGGGATTCGATTTCTCCAAGTCGGCCAGCCGCTGTTTGAGCGATGGCGCGGGCTTGTTCAAAACTTGATGCACCAGTTCGCCGGAAAAAAACGGCGGCGTGCCGGTGAGCAGTTCAAAGAGCGTCGCCCCGGCGGACTAAATGTCGTCGGTCACGCGCGGCAGCTCGCCGTTGACCTGCTGCGGACTCATGTAGGCCGTGGTGCCGCTGGCAAACGCCGCGCCGGTGATGCGGCTCATCGTGTCCGACACGACCGCCGCGATGCCGAAGTCCGCGAGCTTGAGCTGGCCCGCCGAATCCAGCATGAGGTTCGCAGGCTTGAGATCGCGGTGAATGACCTTCGCCGTGTGCGCGCAGGCGAGCGCGGCGCAAAGCTGCCGGGCCAGCGGAGCGAGGAATTCCCATTTCAGCAAACCCTCCTTCGCCTCGGCGCGGACTTGGTTGAGCGTGGGGCCGTCCACGTATTCCATCGCGAGAAAGGGCGCCTCGCCGGGAAGCTCGTGCAGTCCTTGCACGCGGACGATGTGGGGATGTTCCAGTTTCTCCGCGTGCCGGCTCTCGCGGCGGAGGTTGGCGATTCCAGCGGCGTCATCCGCGACCGCCTGCGGGAGAAACTTGAGCGCGACGGGCTGATCGCCGGCAGTGTCGCGCGCCAGCCAGACGCTGCCCATGCCGCCGCGGCCCAGCTGGCGGAGCACCGTGTAGCGCCCGCCGCCCAGCCGCCGCCCGCCAAACGGCTGCGCGGCGGTCTGCGCCAGGGCTGGATCGTTGCGATGGTCTTCCGCGTTCATGCGGCTGGTGGTGATCGGAAAGTCAGCGTCGCCGGAAAGCTGCTAACACAATTTGCCAGCCGCGACAAGGCCGGATAAACTTCTCCCGTGAGCGCGTGGCTGGAACCAGAATCAGGCCGGACAATCCGCTTCGACGACCGCTGCACCCTTGGTCGGCTGCCGGAGAACACCGTCGCGCTGGTCGGCTCGCGCGTCTCGCGCTGGCACGCCGTCATCCAGCGCGCGGCGGACAACGCCTGGTGGCTCCTCGACCTGGGCAGCAGCAACGGCGTCGCCCTCAACGGCGTCCGCCTGCACGAACCCGCCGAACTCGCGGACACGGATCAAATCGAAATCGGCGGCCACCATTTCACCTTCCACACTTCGGCGGGGAGAATTTCCCAGCGGGCACGCGATCAAATGCTGGCCGAGTCCATCCGCCAGCGCACCGAGCGCCCGCAGGAAGCCTTCACGCCGGTGGAACAGGCGGCGGTCATCATCAACCCCGCCGGACAGATAAAATTCCTCTCCCCCCGCGCGCAGGAAATGTTGCAGACCTACTTCGCCGCTGGCACCGCCGATGCCCTGCCCGCCCGGCTGCAAAAGTGGATGACTTCCCAGGCGCAGGCCGGGGCTTCCCTGCAAACCGCCGCGATGCTCGGCGACCCGCTCGTGGTGGCGCACGGCGACCGGCGGCTGCAAGTGCGCCTCGTCGAATCCGACGCCACGCAAAAAATCCTCCTGCTCATCGAGGAGCAGCAGGCGTTCGCGCCGGAGCAGCTGGAGCGGCTTGGCCTCACCCGCCGCGAGAGCGAAGTCCTGCACTGGCTGGCCGAGGGCAAGACCAATCCGGAAATCGCCACCATCCTCGGCGGCAGCCCGGCCACGGTGAAGAAGCACGTCGAGCACATCTTCGCGAAGCTCGGCGTGGACAACCGCTCCAGCGCGCTGCTCCGCGTGCTGGAGCTGCGGATGAGTCAGTTCAGCGCCATGCCGCGCCGGCTGTAGGTAGGGTAGTCGAGGTCTTCGCCCTGGTGCAGGGTCGGCTCGCTCTTGTCGAAGCGGCCCTTGGAGATGATTTCCAGCGGGAGCTGCGCCTGCTGCGGCTTGCCTGCGCGCGGGCGCGTCCGCCCGCCGCCGCCATGCTGCTGGAGCAACTGCCCGGCGCGCTCCGCCGTCAGTTCCGGCGGCGGCGGCACGAGGCGCGCCGCCGGACGCGCCGCTTCGGCGGGCGTGAGGAAAGTGGTTTCCAATTTGTCCGCAGCCACCGCGTCCACGCGCGCATGCCGCCGCGAGGCAATCACGGTCACGGAGAGGCGGCCAGCCAGCGAAGCGTCCACGGCGGCGGCGAACTTGATCTGCACATTGTCGCACTGGCGGTTGAGGTGATCCATGACGTGGGTCACGTCGGCCATGCTCATGTCCGGCCCGCCCTCGATGCTGACGAGCAGCGCCCCGGCCCCGGCGAGCGCCTGCCCGGCGTCGAGCAGCGGGCTGGCGGTGAGTTTCTCCACCACTTCGCGCGCGCGGTGCGGCCCGGCGGCCTCCGCCACGGCGCAGGCGCTCTCGGCGTGCCGCCCGCGCAGCACGGCGCAGAGGTCGGCGAAGTCCACGTTGATCAGCCCGGCGCGCGTGAGCATCCGCGCGATGCCGCGCACGCCGTGGGAAAGCAGTTCATTCGCAACCCGGAACGTCTCCTCCACCGTCGCGCGCTCGTCCACGAACTTGAGGATTTTCTGGTTCGGCAGGCAGATCACGCCGTCCGCCGCGCCCTTCAACTGCTCCAGCCCCTGCTGCGCCTGCTGGTGGCGGCGCGCGCCCTCGAACTCGAACGGCAGCGTGGCGAGGCCGAGCACGAGCGCGCCGGTCTCCTTCGCCGTTCGCGCCAGCACGGGGCTCGCGCCGGTGCCGGTGCCGCCGCCGAGGCCGGTGACGATGAAGATGATGTCCGCGCCGGCGCAGAGTTTTTTGAGCGCCGCCGCGTCCGCCTCCGCCGCCGCGCGGCCCACGTCGGGGTCGCCGCCCGCGCCGAGGCCGCGCGTGGTCTTCTCGCCAAGCTGCATTTTTTTGCCGACGGTCAACTGGCTAAGCGCCTGGGCGTCGGTGTTGATGGCGGCAAAGGCCAGTCCTTCCAAACCGGCGCTGGCCATGTGCTCGACGGCGTTGCCGCCCGCGCCGCCGACGCCGATGACTTTGATGGTGAAGCGCGCGGGGGATTTCCCGGCGGCGTTGGTTTCAGCGGAATCGCTCATAAGCACGCTGGTTGAAGTTCACCGGCGGCCCAGCCACGAGCCGAGCGCGCCGCGCAAATTGAAGAACCCGCGTCCACCGCGAGTGCGCCCGCGCGCCTGCATCGAACCGAATTTCACGAGGCCGATGCCGGTGCAGAACTCCGGCTGATCCAGCGCGGCGGTCGTGCCGCTCAAGGAGCCGGCGGTCGCGAGCGACACGGGCAGGTCGAAAATCTCCCCGGCCAGCTCCTTGATGCGCGGGATGTGCGCGCCGCCGCCGCAGAGGAAAACGCCTGCGCGCAGGCAGTCGCTGAAGCCCTCCTTCTCCAGCGCCTGCGCGATGAGTTCAAAGGTCTCCTCGACGCGCGCGGCCATGATGCGCCGGAGGTGCTCGAGGTTGATGGTCTTCTCGATCAGCCCGCTGGGGCTGTTCAGCGTGAGAGTCTGGCCCCGGACGCCGTCGTCGTGAATCGCGTTGCCATGCTCGATCTTCAACTGCTCGGCGCGGCCCAGCGAAACCTTGAGGCCGAGAGCGAGGTCGTTGGAAATGTGATCGCCGCCGACGGCAATCACGCCGCTGTGCTTCACGATGCCGTTGGCGTGGACGACGTATTCCGTCGCGCCCGCGCCGAGGTCAATGACGAGCGCGCCCAGCTCCTTGTGCTCGCTGTTCAGCACGGCCATCGCGGAGGCGAGGCCGTTGAAGCAGACTTCCTCGACCTCGATCTGCAAGCCCTTGACCGTGCGGAGGGCATTTTGCAGGCGGTTGCGGACACCGTGGATGACGTGGACATCCACCTCGACGCGCGCCCCGAGCATCCCGACGGGGTTCTGAATGCCGCCCTGGCCATCAACGAGAAAATGCTGGCGGACGGTGTGGACGACAGAGTGATCGGGCGGGAGGCTGACGGCCTTGGCGTTGCGCATCACGTCCTGCACGTCGTCCGCCGTGATCTCGCGATCCACCGAGGCGACGGGGTGGTAGCCGCGGTTGTTCAGCCCGCGCAGATGGCTGCCGGTGACGCCGAGATAGACGCGGCGGATTTCCACGTCGGCCATCTGCTCGGCCTCGGCAACGGCGGTGCGGATGTCCTCGGCGGCCAGCTCGAAGTCCACGATCTCGCCCTTGCGGACGCCGCGCGACGGGGCCTGGCCGAGGCCGATGATGGTGAGCGCGCCGGACTCGTTTTCCTCGCCGACGACGGCGCAGACCTTGGAGGTGCCAATCTCCAGTCCGGCGATGATGGAGGGGGAATCAAACATTTTTCTTCCGATAGCGTGAAGGTTTGACGGACTTGGGCGCGGACGGGGCGTGACTGCCCGCCGCCGCCCAACTCACCGGGATGTTGTTGGTGACGGACAAGTCGAGCGCGGCAATGGGTTTGCCCAAGCTGCGCCCCGCGTCGCTCACCGCGCGCCAGCGGCGCATCTGCTGATCGAGATGGTGAATGGAGAACGTCACTTCGCCGCCGTTGGAGACGGCCACCTTCAGAATCTCCGGCGTGGAAACCTCGATGCGCCGCAAGTCCACCGAGCCGGACATGGCTGAACCGTCGAATTCCCGGATCAACTGCAGCGCCGCGACGGCCTGCGGGGATTCCAGCTTGCGCCCCGGCTGCAGCTCGGCGCTGTTCACGCCCGTCAGCACCGGCAGGGAGTCGTCGTGCTGCCCCGCGCCGTCGGTGGTCTGGTGGCGCTCCAACGGCAGCATCACGCGGCCCGTGGCGTCCACCTGATAGACGGCACGCTCGTAGCCGCCGGCGGGAATCCGCGCGCGCAGGGCGACGATCTGCGCGACCGGCTCGCGCTCGGTGACGCGCAGCCGCAGGGTGTTCGGCAGCACGCGCTCGACGGCGACGGACTGGATGGCCGGCACCAGCTCGAGGTCGCGCTTGAGGCGCGGCAGGTCGAGTGCGAAGAGATTGTCGCCGGGCTTGACGCCGGACCATTTGCGAACCTGCTCCGGCGCGATGATGCCGTCGGTCTGCACGCTGATTTCCTTCAGCGCAAAGGCGTCGTTGGTGTAGACCAGCTCGTCGAGCAGCCAGCCGCCGCCGCGCCAGAACAGGAACAGCACCAGCAGCGCGCCGAAGAGGATCGTCAGCACGCGCGCGGCCAGTCCGACCCGCGCGGTGCGGGCCTGGTCGGAGCGCATCTTCACGTCGAGCACGTGCTCGCGCCTGAACCGGCGGTTGTCAATTTTGCGGCGGAACCACATGGCGTCTCATTGGCGTTTCAAAGTTTCTGCGGCGCGCGGCGCATGGCCAGCTCCAGCATCTTCTGGCACACGGCGGCGAAATCCATCCCCACCGCCGCCGCCGCCTTCGGGAACAGGCTCGTCTCGGTCATGCCCGGCAGCGTGTTCACTTCAAGCACCACGGGGCTGCCGTCGGGCTTCACGATGATGTCCACGCGCCCGTAGTCGCGCCCGCCGAGGCAGTTGAAGGCGTTGAGCGCCGTCTCGCGGATGCGCCCCGCCGTCGAGGCGTCAAAGGATGCCGGGCAGAAATACTCGCTCGCGCCGGAGGTGTATTTGTTGCGGTAGTCGTAGTAGCCCTGCTTGGTGCGGATCTCGACGATGGGCAGCGCCTGGTTGTCGAGGATCGCCACGGTGATTTCGCGGCCCTCGATTTTTTCCTCGACCAGAATCTCGTTGTCGAACTGGAACGCCTCGGCCAGCGCCCCCGGCCAGTCGGCCTCGCTGAAGACAAACTGCACGCCCACGCTGGAACCCTGCCGGGACGGCTTGACGACCATCGGCGGCTGCCAGTATTCCGGCCATTTCGCGGACACGGAGCGGACGACCGTGTAGCGCGCCGTGGGCACGGCGGCCTCGATGAAGTGTTTCTTCGCGAGAACCTTGTCGAACGCCAGCCGGCTCGCCTCCGGCCCGCTGCCGGTGTAGGGCACGCCCAGTTCGTCCAGCCGCTGCTGCACTGTGCCGTCTTCGCCGTAGGCGCCGTGCAGCGCGAGGAACACGACCTGCGTGCCGGGCAGGAGCGACCAGTTGTTGTTGCGCGGGTCGAGCACGTGCACCGAGTGGCCGAACGAGCTCAACGCCCGCGCCACCGCCGCGCCGCTCCGCAGCGACACGTCCCACTCCGCCGAGGGGCCGCCCAGCATGACCGTCACGCTTAATTTTTGGAACAAGCTCATGGTTCGCCGATAATTTCCACTTCCGTGTGCAGTTCAATGCCGCGCTCGCGCCGCGCGGTCTCACGAATGACTTCAATCAAGTCCAGCACATCGCGCGCCGTCGCGCCGCCGTCGTTCACGATGAAATTCCCGTGCTCGCCCGACACCACCGCCCCGCCGACGCGCGCCCCCTTCAGTCCCAGTTCGTCAATCAGCTTCCCCGCCGGAACCGCCACCGGGTTTTTGAAAATGCAGCCGGCGCTCGGCTTGCGCGGCTGCGACGACCAGCGCTTCTCGTTGCTCGCCGAGAGCCGCTCCTCGATGAGCCGCGTCTCGCACGACACGCCCGTGAGCACCGCGCCGAGCGCGACATGGTTTTTCAACAGCGGACAGCCGCGATACTCGACATTCACCTCGGCGGCCCGGCGCTCGAAAATTTGGCCGCAGTAATCCATGAATCGGAACGACTCGACGGCGTCGAACATCGCACCGCCCATCGCGCCCGCGTTCATCCGCAGCGCGCCGCCGACGTTGCCGGGAATGCCCTCCAGAAATTCCAGCCCGCCCAGCCCGTGCCGCTTCGCCTCCATCGCCGCGAGCTTCAACGGCGCGCCCGCGCCGCAGTGCAGCCGTTCACCCAGCACCTCGATGCGGCTAAAGTTCGCGTGCGCGAGGCAGATCACCACACCGCGCACGCCGCCGTCGCGCACCAGCAGATTCGAACCGCGCCCCAGCATCAGGAACGGCACGCGGCGCGCGGAGCAGAATTTCAGCAGCGCCGCCAGTTCCGCCTCCGTGGCCGGCTCGGCGTAAAAATCCGCGCTGCCGCCGACGCGCAGCGTGGTGCGCTTCGCCAGTGATTCGTCGCGGCGCAGCACGGTCGTTGGGGCGAGGAGCGCGGCCAGTTCCGCGTGCAAGGATTCGTTGTTCATCGGCGGTTCCTCCGTGAGCTGGGCCGCGAGCCGGTGGGCGGCGCGGGTGATGTCGCCCGCGCCGAGAAACAGCACCAAGTCGCCCGGCTGCATCGCGGTGCGCACAGTTCGGGAAAGTGACTCCAATTGCGGCACAAATTCCACCGCCTGCCCGTGCGCGCGAATCGCCTCGGCCAGCAGCGCGCCGTCCACGCCGGGGATTTTCTCCTCGCTCGCGGCATAGACATCCGCGACCCACAGCTTGTCCGCGCCGCGAAAACACGTGGCGAACTGATTGAGCAGATGTTGCGTGCGCGTGAACCGGTGCGGCTGGAACGCCACCAGCAGCCGCCGCACGCTCAGATTTTTGAGCGCGGCGATGGTGGCGGAAACCTCGTTTGGGTGATGCCCGTAGTCGTCGAACACGCGAAAGCGCGCGTCGCGGAAAATCTCCTGCTGCCGCCGCGCCGCGCCGCGAAACGGCGCAATCGCCGCCGCGATGTCCGCCGCCGCGAAGCCAAGCTGGTGCAGCAGCGCGATGACGGCGGTGGCGTTGGAAACATTTTTCTCGCCGAGCAGCGCGAGCGTGAATTCGCCGAGCTTCGCGCCGTGGTGCCAGACTTCAAACGCAGCGGCGGCAGTGGGACAGGCGTCCCGCCTGTCCAGTTTGGTGTCGCTGCTGTTGAGCACTGCCGGGGGCCTTGTTGCGCTCCACTGGACAGGCAAGATGCCTGTCCCACTAGCTGAATTTTGCGGCAGCAGCGAGCAACAGTATTCCGCCAGCGGATTGAAGCCGTAGGAAACGGCGCGTGGCCGGCGCGAAAACAGTTCGGAGAGCCGCGCATCATCGGCGCAGAAGACCAGCTTGTCCTTCACCTGTGCGGCGAACTGCTGGAACTCGCGGCCAATCGCCTCGAAGTTCGCGAAGTAGTCGAGGTGCTCGTCGTCCACATTCAACACGATGGCGTGCTCCGGCTGGAATTCGCGCAATGTGCCGTCGCTCTCATCCGTCTCGGCGACGAAGAACATCGCGCCCGGAGCGCGGGCAGCCTGCTCGCGCGAATCTTTGGAAATATCATCCGGCCCCGCCGTGCGGGCAAGCTGCCCGCGCTCCAATGCGGTGAAACGCGCGTGGCGCTCCAACTGCGGCACCAGCGCGCCGATGGCGAAGCTCGGCGGCGCACCCAGCCGCTCCAGCGCGAAGGCGAGCAGCGCGGTGGTCGTCGTCTTGCCGTGCATCCCCGCGACGCAGATGCCGCGCTGCCGCCGCATCAGCGCGGCGAGCAACACCGCGCGGCGGGCGATGGGCCGCTGCAGATCGCGCGCGGCGGCGAGCTCGGGATTTTCAAACCGAATCGCCGAGGAATAAACCACGAGCGCGGGATTGGCCAAGCGGAGTTGCTCCGCAAAATGTCCAAGGTGAATCTGCGCGCCGCGCTGGCGAAGTTGCTGCACTTCGGAGCTCGCCACCAGGTCGGAACCGGCGACGGAGAAGCCGAGGTCGAGAGCCAGATGCGCCAGCCCGCTCATGCCGCAGCCGCCGATGCCGACGAAATAAATCACGCTCCCCTGCCCCGCCGCGCGGAGCAGTTCATCCACCTGGGCTGGCGTGAGCGGGGTCATGGTGTTTGATTCGCCGGGGCGGACGCGTGGAGTCGGATGTCCTTTTCCGCGTGCTCCGGGTTCACTTTCTCGCGGTGTCCAACAACGGCAGAAATTTCCGTGCGCACACGCATCGCCTGCATCATGCGCTCGGCGATTTGCGTCGCGGCGGCGGGTTGATGCCAGCGCGCCAGCGCCGCGCTCATGGCGGAACGGGTTTCAGATTTTTGGAACAGCTCCACGAGTGTTTGCGAAAATGTCTCCGGCGTGGTGCTCGCCTGTTCCAGCATCCGCGCCGCGCCAGTCTGGGCGAACGCGGCGGCGTTGTGGAACTGGTGGTTGTCCGCGGCGGCGGGATACGGAATCAAAACCGCCGGCACGCGCATCGCGGCGAGTTCCGCCAGTGACGACGCACCCGCGCGGCTGACGGCGACGGTGGCCGCGCCGAGGGCGGATTCCATCTCCGCGAGAAACGGGCGGACGACGGCGCGCAGATTGTTTTTGGCGTAGGCTTGCTGCGTTCGCTCTGCGTCTTCGGCTCCGGTGAGGTGAAGGATTTGCAAATCAGGAATCGCCGCCGCGAGCCGCGGCAGCGCGGCGAGCACGAGGTCGTTGACGCCGCGCGCGCCCTGACTGCCGCCGGTCACGAGCAGCGTCGGTCGGTGCGGGTCGAGTCCGAGTTTCACCCGCGCGGCGGCGGTGTCCATCGGAGCAAACTGCGGGCGCACCGGCGTGCCGGTTACGGTGACACGGCGGAGCTTGAGCCGCGCGGCGGCGGACGGAAAACCGACGAACGCCTCGTCCACGAAACGGGCGAGGAAGCGGTTGGCGCGGCCCGGAATGGTGTTCGACTCGTGCAGAAAGGTCGCGGCCCCAAACGATTTCGCCGCGAGCACCGGCGGCGCGCTGGTGAAACCGCCCATCGCCAGCACGGCCTGCGGCGGGCGGGCTTGAAAAAATTTCTTCGCCGCGCGATACGACTGCCAGAAGCCGCGCGCAAATTTCAGCCACGCGCCACCTTGCAGGCCGACGGCGGGGAGCGTGACGATTTGCATTCCCGTCGCGGATTTCACGCCCTGTTGATCCACTTCCTTCGGCGAGACGAGCAGCGCGAGGTCGCAGCCGCGCGCCTGCAAGGCCTGCGCGACGGCGAGGCCCGGAAAGAGGTGCCCGCCCGTGCCACCGCAGGCGATGGCGACGAACGGCTTGGCGTTGGCGCGGGACATCAGTGGGTGGGCACGGGGACCAGCGGGCGGTTAAAATCCAGTTCACCGCCCTCCACGGCCATTTCGGGCGCGGCCTTGCGCGCGATGCTGAAGAGGAGGCCGACGCACGCGAGCATCGCGAGCAGATTCGACCCGCCGTAGCTGATGAACGGCAGCGGCAGGCCCTTGTTCGGCAGCGCGCTGGTGACGACGCCGAGGTTGATGAAGGCCTGCAGGCCGATGAGAAACGTGATGCCGGTGGCGAGCAACTGGCCGAAGGTGTCGCGGGCGTTCCACGCGATGAAGACGCCGCAGACCACAATCACGATAAACGCGATGACGACGGCGAGCGTCGCGACGAGGCCGAGTTCCTCGCCGATGATGGAGAAGATGAAGTCCGTGTGGTGCTCCGGCACGAAGCCGAGTTTCTGCCGCCCGTTGCCGAGGCCCAGGCCCGTCCAGCCGCCAGAGCCGAGCGCAAGCATGGCCTGATACGCCTGAAAGCCGACGCCGGATTTGTGCTCCTCCGGGTGCAGGTAGGCCATCATGCGACCGAGGCGGTTGGGATTCAGCCAGACCATCACGCTGATGGCGCTGATGCCGAGAACCACGGCGGAGAGGATGTAGTGCCACCGCACGCCCGCCACCATCAGCATGACGCCGCAGACGGAACCGAGCAGCGCCGTGGTGCCAAAGTCCGGCTCGATGATGGTCAGCCCCAGCGTGAGGCCGATGAAAATCGCCGGATAAAAAATGCCCTCGCGGAAGTTCGCCATCTTGCGGCGGTGGAAGTCGGCGTAATAGGCGAGCGCGATGATGAGCGCGATTTTCGCCAGCTCGGAAGGCTGGAAACGCATCAGCCGCAAATCAAGCCAGCGGCGCGCGCCGTTGATTTTCAGGCCGATGCCCGGCACAAGCACGAGCACGAGCAGCAGCACCGACAGCGCGAACAGGCCCCACGGAATCCATGGCGATTTTTTCAGCCACTGGTAATCCATCGCCGCGACGGCGAAGCAGACCACCAGCCCGGCCCCGCCCCAGACGAGCTGCATCATCAGAAACTTCCCGCCCGCCTGCACCATGCTCGCGCTGTAAAGCATCACCATCCCCAGCGCAAGCAGGGCGGCGACGCAGAACGCGAGGGCGATGGTGGCGGTTTTCACACGCGGCAAATCAGGGGCCGGCGGCGCGGCAATGTTTCAGTCCGGTTTCTAAATCGTCTTCGGCACGGCGGGCGGCGTGGCCACGTCGGGCGCGGGCGCGTCGGCCTTCGCACCGGCGGGCATTTTCAACTTCTGGTTGACGACGATGCGGGTCGTCTTGAGGCCGTTGGCCTCCTGAATCGCCTTCACGGTCGTCTTGTGGGACTTGGCAATTTTTTCCAGCGTGTCGCCGGACTTCACGACGTAGATGTCCGCGCTTACCGCATCGGCGGGCGTGGCGGCGGACGCGCTCGGCGCGGGGATGACGAGCTTCTGCTTGATTTGCAGCTTCGTCGGATCCACGCCGGGATTGGCCTTGGCGATGGCCGAAAGCGGCACGTTGTATTTCTTGGCGATGGTGGTGAAGTTTTCGCCCTTGGTGACGAGGTGCTCTCGCGTGCTGGGTGCCGGCGCGGTGTCGGGCGGAGTGGGCGGCTGCGGCGCGGGCGGAGAAACCACTGGCGTCACCGGCACGGCGGGCGGTGGCGGGAGAGTTGGCGGCGCGACCGTTGCCGGCGGCGGAGTGGATGGCGGCGCATCCACCGGCGGCAGTCCTTGCGGCGGTGTCACGGCGGCCGTATCGGCCTTGGGTTTATCCTCCTTCGGCTTGCAGCCTTGGATGAGGAGTCCGCCAAAGAAGACGGCGTGGACGGCGATGATGCCGAAGACGACGAGGCGGAGGTTGGAACGGCCCTTGGCCTCGGGAGGAACCGAGCCTTGGGGGATGAGCGGGCTTGGAGTGTTCATGGTGTTGCGCTGTGTTGAGTTGATGTTTTGATTCGTCGGGAAAATTGTTCTGGCTGCAAAATTTCTTAGTTATTCTCAAATTATCTTCATTTCACCGTCTGCAAGCCGGTTTCAAGCCTTGCGCCGCCCGCCGCAACGCCCCCATCCGTGGGGCCGCGCGCGGCGAGAGCACCATTAGTTGACGGCGACAGGGCCGCGACTGCTTGTCGAAAGGCTTCGCCCCGGTGTTGATAGTTCCGAAACATATCGAAGCTCGAACAGGCCGGTGAAAGCAAAATGACATCGCCAGGAACCGAGTTTCTGGCCGCTTCTGTGACTGCTTCTAACAACGAATCCGCCAGCGTGCAAGGAGTAAAAAGGCTCCACGCGGCGCGGATTTTATCGCGCGTTTCGCCGAGAAGAATCGCGCCCTTCACGCGCTGCGCCAGCAATGGCCCGATGTCGTGATATTCGAAGCCCTTGTCGCGCCCGCCGGCGATGAGCCAGACATTCGGCTCGCCCGGCTGCGCGGCAGGCATCGCGAGCAGCGCCTTGTGGACGGCATCAAGATTCGTGGCCTTGGAATCGTTCACAAACTTCACGCCGTTGATTTCGGCGACGACCTCGCAGCGATGCGGCGCGGGCGCGTAGCTCTTGAGCGCCGCCTGCACCGTGTCCAACGGCAGGCGCAGCACGCGGCTGACGGCCAGCGCGGCCATGAGGTTCTCGGCGTTGTGCGGGCCGCGCAACTGGCAGTGCTCCATGTTGAGCAGCGGGCCGGCCCAGTCTTCGAGCCGGCTGATGATCAAACTGCGATCCAGATAAATGTCCGCCCGGCGGTTGTTCGCGCTGAACGTGATCGTCTTCGACGGCACCTTCACATCCAGCGAGCGCAATTGCGCCAGCGCCTCGCTCTGCACAATCGCCCAGTCGAACGGCTGCTGGTTCATGAACAGCCGCCCCTTGGCCCGCGCGTAATCCGCCATGCTCGCATAGCGGTCGAGATGATCCGGCGTGATGTTCATCAGCACCGCCACCGACGGGCGGAAGAAATGAATCGTCTCCAACTGGAACGAACTCACCTCCAGCGTCAGGAAATCCAGTTCACGCGTCTGCTCCACCGCGTCGCACAACGGCAGGCCGATGTTGCCCGCCGCGATGGTTTTGCGCTGCGCGGCAGTGAGCAGGCGCTCGATGAGTTCGGTTGTCGTAGTTTTGCCATTCGTGCCGGTGATGGAGAGGTTGAGGCACAGCGACTGTTGATAGCCGAGTTCAATCTCGCTGATCACCGGCACGCCGCGCCGGTTCAATTCTTGAACGAGCGGCAACGCGCACGGCACGCCGGGACTCAACACGGCCAGATCAAATTTTCCCGCCGGCAATTCTTTCGCGCCGAGATGAATCTCCACGCCGAGCGCGTGAAGCTGGTTCGCCTGTTTCCGCAAGGCTTCATTGTCAAAGTTGTCCAGCGCCGCGACCCGCGCCTTTTGCCGCAGCAAAAGCCGGCACGCGGCCTGCCCGCTCGCGCCGAGGCCGATGACCAGAACATTTTTGTCCGCCAGTGCAAACATGGTTCAACGCAACTTCAAGGTGCTCAACGCCACGACGGCGCACAGGATACCGAGGATGTAAAACCGCGTGACGACCTGCGATTCATACCAGCCCTTCTTCTGAAAATGGTGATGGATGGGCGCCATCAAAAACACCCGCCGGCCTTCGCCGAAACGCCGCTTGGTGTATTTGAAATACCCCGTCTGAATCATCACCGAAACCGCCTCCGCCACAAACACGCCGCCGGCAATCACCAGCACCAGCGGTTGGTGAATCAGCACCGCCATGATGCCCAGCACGCCGCCCAGCGCGAGCGAGCCGGTGTCGCCCATAAAGACCTGCGCGGGAAAACAGTTGAACCAAAGAAAGCCCAGTCCCGAACCGAGGATGCCCGCGCACAGCACGGTCAACTCGCCCGCGCCGGGGACAAACGGCACCGACAGATACTTCGCGTAAATCGCGTTGCCCGCGATGTAGGTCATGATCAGAAAAACAATGGACACAATCAACGTGCAGCCGATGGCGAGGCCGTCAAGGCCGTCGGTCAGGTTCACCGCGTTCGAACTGCCCACGATGGCGAGCACCGTGATGACCAGCCCCACGCCGCCCGCGCCGGTGAGCAGCGGATTTTTCAGGAACGGCACCATGACCTCCGTGATGAGCCGGCTCGTCTCCGGCAGAATCCAAAGATAAATTCCGATGAACAACGCCAGCGAAGTCTGCACCCAGAGTTTCACATTGGCCTTCGCGCCCTTGTTGCTGGCCTGCGTGATTTTCGCGTAGTCGTCGTAGAAGCCCAGCCCCGCCAGGATCAGCAGCGAAAGCAGCGAGAGCACAATCAGCGCGTTCCACTGCGCCCAGAGCAGCGTCGTGAGGTCGAGCACCAGCACGATCAGCACGCCGCCCATCGTCGGCACGCCGACCTTGCTGAACCCCGGCGTCGCCGTCGTGCCGGCCTCCTGCGCCTTGTCGAGGTAGTTCTGCCCGAACTTCAATTCCTTCAGCCAGTGAATCACCTTCGGCCCCAGCCACAGGCTCAAGAGCAGCGCCGTCACCGCCGCACCCGCGCTGCGGAACGTGATATAGCGGAACACGCGCAGCGGCGAGAGCCAGTCCGCCAGCGCCGTGCCGGCGGCCTGCTCCTGCAAAAACTGGGTGAGGTAATACAGCATGGCTCAATCGTGACGCGGACGCCACGCGGTCGGCGTGGACATGGCCTTCAACCGCTGCCAGCCCACGAGCCGGATCAAAAACTCCGGCACTTCGTTTCTCGCCGCCGACGCCCGGCCCGGTCGTTCGCACGAGCCAGCCCGCCGCGCCGGCGCTGTCTGAATTTTCTTCGCACTCATCATTTTGTTCCTGGGTTGTTCATTTTCAATTCTTCCGCCACTCGCTCGATCCGGGTCGAGCGCGACGCCTTCAGCAAAACCAAATCGCCCGGCCTCGCCATCGCCCGCAGCGCCGCGCCCGCGCTGGCCGTGTCCGCAAACACGCTCACGTCCCGCAGTCCGGCGGAGCGCGCATTCTCTGCCAGCACTTCCGCCATGCTTCCGACGGCGAGCAGCGCATCCACGCCCGCTTCCGCCGTGCGGCGCCCGACTTCCGTGTGGGCCGCTGCGCCGTGCTCGCCCAGTTCGGCCATGTCGCCGAGCACCGCGATGCGCCGCCCGGCGCACGGCAGCTCGCGGAGCGTCGCCAGCGCCGCGAGCATCGAGTCGGCGTTCGCGTTGTAGCTGTCATCCAGCACGCGCACGCCGCCCGTTTCCCAAAGCTGCAACCGCATCTTTGGCGGGGTGCATCCCGCCAAAGCGCGGTTCAGATGTTCGCGCCGCTGCCCGGCCTCCACGCCTGCCGCCAGCGCCAACAAAGCATTCACCACCTGGTGCCGGCCCAGGAGCTGCATCCTGTATTGGCCGGAAAAATTTTCATTCGCCGTCTTCACTTCAAATCTCGTTCCGCGCTCGTCCATCTTCACCGCCGTCGCCCGCCACTCGTTGCCTTCGCCGAAGCCCACCCGCACCACGCGCGCTTTCGTGCGACGGACGATTCGTTCCGTGAACGGACTGTCGCCGTTCACAAACAGGCAGCCGTCGGCAGGCAGCAACTCCGCGAGCCAGCCCTCTTCTTCCGCGACGCCGTCCACGTCTCTGAAAAATTCCAGATGCTCGCGACCAATGCTCGTGATGACGCCAAACTTCGGCTGCACCATCCGCACCAGCGGCGCAAGCTCTCCGGGATGGTTCGTGCCCACTTCCAGCACCGCCACGCGATGTGAACTGTCGAGCTTGAGCAACGTCAGCGGCACGCCGATGTCGTTGTTGAAGCTCGCCTCGCTCCGCAGCACCGGTGAATCGCCGCCCAGCACCGCACCGAGCAGTTCCTTCGTCGTGGTCTTGCCGTTCGACCCGCCGACGGCGACGACGAGCGGACTGAAATCGCGCCGATACCGCGCCGCGATTTGGCCGAGGGCCGCGCGAGTGTTTTCAACTGCAACGTAGGGCAGGCGTCTCGCCTGCCCCTCCCCGAACAGGCGGGACGCCTGTTCCACTTTCTCGCGGTTCACCACGAACGCCGCCGCGCCTTTCGCGGCGACTTCATTCAAATAGTCGTGGCCGTCGAACTTCTCGCCCGCCAGCGCGAGGAACAAATCGCCCGGCTGAATCTGCCGTGAGTCGGTGCAGATGCGGCTGACCCGCATCTGCGGATCGTCCTGCACCAGTTCCCCGCCGCACGCCTCGGCGAGATATTTCAAAGAGCGCGGTTCCACGATCAGAGCGGACACCGTTGGATTTCGGAATCCGTTTTCATTTGCCGAACCCCAAATTCTCCACCGCCTCGGCGGCGTGGACGCGGTCGTCGAACGGCACGACCGTGTCCTCAAATTCCTGATACGTCTCGTGGCCCTTGCCGGCGATGAGCACCATGTCGCCGGGCTTGGCCTCGCGGACGATTTCATCAATGGCCCGGCGACGGTCGAGTTCCACGCGGTAGCCGTCGCCACGCACGGAGCGAAAGCCTTCCTCGACCTGCGAAGCGATTTTCTCCGGCGACTCCTTGCGCGGATTGTCGCTGGTGATGATGGTGAAGTCGGCGAGTTCCGCCGCGACCTTGCCCATCTTCGAGCGCTTGCCCGCGTCGCGGCTGCCGCCGCAGCCGAAGGTGAGCAGCACGCGGCCCGGCGTGATTTCGCGCAGCGTGGCGAGGACGTTCTGCAAAGCGTCGTCCGTGTGCGCATAGTCCACGAACACACCGAACGGCTGGCCAAGCGCGATGGCTTCGAGCCGGCCCGGCACCGGCTGCATGGCGGCAAGCGCCTTTTGCAGCGTGGCGGTTTCGATTTTCAACGCGAGTCCCGCGCCGAGCGCGGCGAGGGCGTTGTAAATGTTGTGCCGGCCAATCAGCGGCAGGCGGACGGCGATTTTTCCCGCCGCCGTCTCGACGTTGAATTTTGTCTCGCTGTGGCCCAGCTCGATGTCCGTTGCGCGCAGCGTCGCCGACGGGCCGAAGCCGTAGTTGAGCTGCACCGAGGCGGAAGTTTCGCGCGCGAGGCGTTCGCCGAACGCGTCGTCAATGTTGATCACGGACGCGCCGGGCTTGGAGCCTTGTTGCAGCGCGGTGAACAGTTTCTGCTTCGCCAGAAAATACGACTCCATCGTGCCGTGATAGTCGAGGTGGTCTTGCGTGAGGTTCGTGAAGATGCCCACGTCGAACGCGACGCCTTCGACGCGCTTTTGCTCCAGCGCGTGCGAACTGACCTCCATCACGCACGCCTGACAGTCGGCGCGGAGCATCTGCGCCATCATCTGCTGGAGGTCGAGCGCCTCCGGCGTGGTGCGGTGCGCGGGGATGACGCGCTCGCCAATTTCGTAGCGCACGGTGCCGAGCAGGCCGGTCTTCACGCCGGCGGCTTCGAGCATCTGCTTCACCATGAAGGCCACGGTCGTTTTGCCGTTCGTGCCCGTGACGCCGATAACTTTCAGCTTCGTGCTCGGATGATCGTAAAATGCCGCCGCCGCGTGCGCGAGGGCGTCGCGGGAATCGGCCACCTTGATTTTCGTGGCGCGCGTGGAGGAGAAACCGTTCTGCTCGCAGATGATCGCCGCCGCGCCGCGATCAATCGCGGCGGGGATGTGCGCGTGGCCGTCGGTGTTCAGGCCGGGAATCGCGACGAAAATCATGCCCGGCGTGACGCGCCGCGAATCGTAGGTGATGCCCGCGACCTCGCGCTCCAGCGGGCCTTCCGTCCGCAGCGTGGTCATCTGGTCAACGATTTTCTTGAGCAGCATGGTCGTTAAAATTCTTCACCGCACGGCGCTGCCGCCGGAGATTTTCGCGTGCAGCTTCCCGGCGGGAACGATGGCGGAAACGTGCCTTTCCGGCGGGATGTTCAGGTAGTTGGCGGCGCGCTCGGCGATGTTCTTGAACACCGGCGCGGCAGTCTGGCCGCCGTAGTAACCGCCCACTTTCGGCTCGTCGAACACGACGGAGATGCAGAGTTCGGGCTTGTCCGCCGGGAAAAATCCGATGAACGAGGAGAAGTATTTTCCCGGCAGATAGCCGCCGTGTCCGGCCTTCTGCGCCGTGCCGGTCTTGCCGGCGACGGTGTAGAGATCGAGCTTCGCCTTCACGGCGGTTCCCTCCGGGGAGACGACGGTCTTGAGCGCCGTCACCATCTGCCGCGCGGCCTCGGCGGAGATGACCTGACGGATGGTTTCCGGCCTGAACTCGCTCGCCACCCGGCCCTCGGCGTCCTCCAGGCGGCTGACGATGGCGGGGCGCATGAGGCGGCCCTGATTGGCGATGGCGCTCATGGCCATGACCATCTGCAACGGCGTGGCGTCCATCTCGTGGCCCATCGGGATTCGCGAGATGGAAAGTTTGTTCCACCGTGACAGCGGATGCACGGTGCCGGAAATTTCACCGGGAATCTGGATGCCAGTGCGCTGGCCGAAGCCGAAATCGTGGATGTATTTGTAGAGCGACGGCTCGCCCATCTTGATGCCGACCTTGGCCGCGCCAATGTTCGAGGATTTGGTGATGATGCTTTCGACGGAAAGCATCCCGTAGGACTCGTGGTCGCTCAACGCCCTGCCCGCGTAGATGAAACGACCGTGCTCGCAGTCAAAACGATCCGCGAGCGAGACGGTGCGGTCATTCAACGCGCCGGAGACGACGACGATCTTGAACGTCGAGCCAGGCTCGTGCTGATCCATGACGACGCGGTTACGGCGGGAGTCGGCGGGAAAAGCCCCCGGCTGGTTGGGATCAAAGTTCGGCAGCGTCGCCATCGCCATAATCTCCCCGGTGCGAGGACGCACCACCGTCGCGGAAACGCTGACGGGCGTGTGTTTTTTCATCGCCTCGATCAGCTCGGACTCGACGATGTGCTGGAGCCCGGCGTCAATTGTCAACACCACGTTCAAGCCGTCGCGTGGCTCGACATCCTGGTGGCGCAGCGAGACTAGCTCGCGTCCGCGCCGGTCTTTTTCCGTGGCGAGCCAGCCGCGCACGCCGTTGAGCTTGGAATTGAACAACCGCTCGATGCCCTCGACACCGATCATTTCGCCGTCGTCGCCCGCGCCGACGTAGCCGAGAACGTGCGCGGCCAGCGCCTGGCTGGGATAGACGCGCAACTGATCGTCCTCGGTGAAAATGGCCTTGTGCCGGAGGTTCAGAAGCTGCGTGCGCTCGGCGCGGGTGGGCTTGGCGCTGGCGAACCCGAAACTCTGGTTCGTGAGCGCAGACTGGATGCGCGCCCACTCCTCGACGCGGACTTTGTGCTTGAGGACGACATGCTTGTCGAAAACCGGTTCGCCGTTGTCGGCCTGGCGGACAACGCGAGGTTTGAGTTTTCCAATGAGGAAGGTTTCGTTCGTCTTGAGCAGCGGCGCGAGCACGCGGGCCATCTCGGTGTGACGGTCGCCGAGCAGAGTCGGGTCGCAGCAGACGGTGAACACCGGCAGCGTGGTGGCCAGCAGGTTGCCACGGATGTCGCGGATTTCGCCCCGGCGCGGCTCACGCACCAGCACGCGCCGCGTGTTGCTGCGGGCGAGCGCGGACAGCTCCTCGTGGCGGATGACCTGCAAGTCCACCAAGCGCCAGCCCAGTGCGCCCAAGGCCAGGGCAAGCAGCAGAGCCAACCCCATCAGGCGACGATATTGAAATGCCTTTTCCACAATCTCTCGAACATCTCGAACGAAACTTCGCCGTCGCCCGACCACCCCGGCTCCTCCCGTTTCGGAACCAAGCGGGCGACGGCCAAACTGACAAACAACAAACTATTTCCGGGCCAGCGCCCCGCCCGACGGCGGCGACGGCGGCTCCGCCCGCTGCGTCACGGCGGCGGACGACGGCTCGGACAGACGCAAAATGTTCTCCGGGCGCGGCGGCATCAGGCCCAGGTTGAGCTCGCGCACCCGCGCATCGAGCGCGCGCGGCGAGCGCTGGTAGGCGAGCGTGTCCGCACGCTGCCGGTTGGCGGCGCGGTGCCCGGCCAGCGTGGTTTCCAGCTGCTTGATCTGGAGGCCAAGCTGGTGGATTTGCTGCTTCTGCCACACGAAGCCGATCCCGGAGCCGCCGAGGAGCAGGCACAGCAGAAACGCCTTGAGCAGCGGCCCAAACCGCACCGCCGCCGACTGGATTTTTCGATTCGCTGCCATGTTAAATCTTTTCAAACACCCGCAGTTGCGCGCTGCGCGCCCGCGGGTTTTCCGCCACTTCTTCCGCGCCGGGCTGAATCGCCTTGCGGTTCAGCACTTTCAATTTCGCCGCGCACGGCTGCCGCAGTTCCGGCACGTCCACGCCACCCGGCACGGTGTAATCCCGCGCGCCGACCCGACCGAATTCCTTCACCACGCGGTCTTCGAGCGAGTGGAACGTGATGACCGCCAGCCGCCCGCCGGGCTTGAGCACGCCGAACGCCGCGTCCAGCCCGCGCCGCAACGCGCCCAGCTCGTCGTTCACCGCCATTCGCAGCGCCTGGAACACGCGCGTCGCCGGATGCGTCCGCTGCCCGTGGCGCGGCGCGAGCCGCTCGATCAACCCCGCCAGTTGCGCCGTCGTCTCGAATTTTCGTGCCTGCCGGTCGTGCTCAATCGCCCGCGCGAACCGGCGCGATTCGCGCTCTTCGCCAAGTTCCCAAAAAATCCGGGCCAGCTCTTCGGCACTCGCGGTGTTGACCAGTTCCGCCGCCGTCAGCTTCTGCCGCCGGTTCATCCTCATGTCCAGCGGCCCGTCCTGCTGGAAGCTGAACCCGCGCCCCGCGTGGTCGAGCTGCATCGAACTCACGCCCAAATCCAGCAGCACCCCGTCGCAACTGCCCGCCCCAACCCACTTCCCCAGCTCTGAAAAATTTTCCTGCCGCAGCTCGAAGCGCCCGGCGAACTCCGCCAGCCGCCGCGCCGCCAGCTCAAGGGCGTCGCCATCTTGATCGCAGCCAGACAACCATCCAGTCGGCGCGCTGGCCCTCAAGATGGCTGCTGCGTGCCCACCCAAACCGACCGTGCCGTCCACGTAGCGCCCGCCCGGCTGCGGGTTCAGGGCTGCCAGCACTTCCGCCACCATCACTGGTTTGTGGATGAAAGGCGTCACGTCGCATGGCTCTTTCGATCAAATCCACGCCCGCACCGCGCCCGCCATCCGGGCGAACCAGCCGGCCCAGGCCATTCCTGTCGGCTCAACGCGCGCCGCGCCGCCGGATGCGGCTTCCGGCGCGGGACGCGGGGCGATGATTTCAAAATCCGTCTCGCTTAAATCGTTTCGCTTCACTTTCACCGCATCCAGGCGCAGTTCAGGCTGCACGAGCCGCGCGCCCGAACGCAGCCGCACCGGCGCGCCGATGAGCGTCTGCCCGGCTGCCGCCGGGGCCGTGCTGGCGGCGGCGTGAGCGGGTTCCGCCACGGCGGGCCGCGACTTCATCCGAAACAAATCGAGTCCGCCCGCCGGTTTCGCCTGCGGCGCAAGCGACACGGGTCGTGCCGCCGCCGCAAACTTCGGCAGCGGGGCCGCGACTTTGCTGAAATCATAGCCGATGCCGCCCGGAGCGCGATTGGCGACCTTGTGAATCGCGTGGTTGGCGGCCATCAATTGCACGGTGTTCATGGTCACTCCATCATGTTGAGCGCCTGCGGTGACAGCACCGCATCGGCGGCCCTGGCCGCGTCGTAGCGTTTCGGGTTCCAAATCTCAAACCGGTCGAGCAGGCCCACCAGCACCGCCTCGTCCTTGACGGCGGCGGCGGCGGCCATTTCCTCCGGGATGCAAATGCGCCCCACTTTGTCCACCGTCACCTGCACTGACTGGCCGCCGATGAAGCGCTTGAGCACCCCCTTGTTCGGGTCGTTGTTCGGCAGCGCGTCAATGTCCCGCATCAACTCCGCCATTTCCTTCGGCGGCAGCACGCGCAGACATGCGCCGGCGCTGTGCTTGGGCCACAAAATCAAGGTCAACTCAATGGCCGACGACGAGGGCCGCCACATCGCCGGAATCTGCAGACGCCGCTTCTCATCCACCCCATGCCGGTAGATGGAATTGTAAATAATCGGCTCGCTGGAATCGGTTGACATATTGCTTGAAAGAGCCACTGAAACACATCTCTTTCCACAACGCCCCATTTTTAACCATTCTGCCCCACCCCGGTCAACAGAAATTCTTCCGATTTTTTGCGAAAGTTTTTCACGGCTTGTTCACAGGTTGTGAACCGTGTTTAGACAACAATATCCACGGGGTCGTCTTCGCGCAACATCCAACGCACGTTTGCCTTTGTGCCCCCCGCCCGCTAGAGAAAGGCGTGCGCACCGCCGATTTCGATTTTGCCCTGCCGCCGGAACTCATCGCCCAGGCTCCGGCAGCGCAGCGCGACCACTCGCGCCTGCTCGCGCTGGAGCGAAGCAGCGGCAAACTCGCACACCTCAACTTTCGCGACGTGCTGAAATTTTTCCGCGCTGGCGACGTGCTTGCGCTCAACAACTCGAAGGTCATCCCCGCCCGGCTGCGTGGTGTGAAAAAAAATTCCGGCGGCGAAGTGGAAATACTTTTGCTCGAAAAAATCTCGCGCAACGACTGGTGGGTGATGCTCCGTCCCGGCAAGCGCGTGCGGCCCGGCACGGAAATTATTTTCCATGACCGTGCCGGAAACCCGGCGGGCTTCGGCGCGGAAGTCCGCGAGAAAAACGACGAGGGCCACTGCCGCCTCGTGTTCACCGGCACGGATGACATTTTGGCGAGCGCGGAGAAATACGGCGAGACTCCCCTGCCCCCCTACATCGCGCGGACTTCCCACACGAATGACGAACACGACCGCGAGCGATACCAGACAATCTACGCGCAACCGCGCGGCTCCGTGGCCGCGCCGACGGCGGGGCTGCATTTCACCGCGCCGCTGCTCGACGAAATCCGCGCGCTCGGCGTTCACGTTTGTTTCGTCACCCTGCACGTCGGTCCCGGCACGTTCGCGCCGGTGAAGGCGGACACGCTTGCGCAGCACGTCATGCACGAGGAACGCTTTGAGATCAGCACCGAGACCGTGTCCATCATCAATCAGGCCAAGGCGGAAAAGCGCCGCGTCTTCGCCGTCGGCACCACCACGACGCACGTGCTGGAAAGTGTCGCCGCCGAGCACGGCGGGCAACTCACGGCAAAGAGCGGACGCACGCGCATCTTCATTTACCCGCCGTATCGCTTTCAAATCGTGGACGCGCTGCTGACGAATTTCCACCTCCCGCAATCCACATTGCTCATGCTCGTCAGCGCATTCGCCGCGCCGGGCGAAACGGGCGGGCGCGAGACGATTCTCACCGCCTACGCCGAGGCGGTTCGCGAGCGCTACCGCTTCTTCAGCTACGGCGACGCGATGCTCATCCACTGAAGTTTTGAGTTTTGAAATTTGAGATTTGAGATGAAGCTCGCGGCGGCGGCGGGTTGCGCCACGCTTTGAACTCAAAACTCAAAACTCAAAACTCAAAACTGCCGTTCGTCCTCGTCAACATGGCGATGACCGCCGACGGCAAGATTGCCTCGGCCAACCGCGCGGTGTCCTCCTTCAGCAGCGCGCGCGACCACGGACACCTGCTCGAACTGCGCGCGACTGCCGACGCCGTGATGTGCGGCGCGCGCACGGCGGACTTGAACGCCATCAATCTCGGCCCCGGCCCGGCGAAGTTCCGCCGCCTGCGCCAGCGGCGCGGCCTCGCGGAATACAACCTCCGCATCCTCGTCAGCGGCTCCGGCACCATCAATCCTCGCGCCCACATCTTCACGGAGCGCTTTTCACCAATCATCGTCCTCACCACACAGCGCGCGGGGAAAAAGCAGCTCGAAACTTTGCGCCGACTCGCCGACGACGTGAAAAACTGCGGCAGGACGCAAATCAACTTCCGCACCGCGCTGCGCTGGCTGCGGGAGAAATGGGGCGTGAAGCGGCTGCTCTGCGAGGGCGGCGGCGAACTCAACGGCGCGATCTTCGAGGCCGGCCTGGTGGACGAACTGCACCTCACGCTCTGCCCGAAAATCCTCGGCGGACGCGCCGCCGCAACCATCGCCGACGGCGTGGGTGTTCAAAAACTTTCTCAAGCACAGCAGATGCGATTGAAATCCGTGAAGCGCGAGGGCGATGATCTGTTCCTCGTTTTTGAAGCCGTTAAAAGCCACGGATGAAATACGGATTGAACACGGCCAAATCCGTGTTTCTTCCGTGTTCAATCCGTGGCCAAACTTTTACCGCGTCCCGTCCTTCGTCTCCACCCACCGCGCGAAGAGCCACAGCAAATCCGCGAGGCGGTTGAGATAGATGATGATTTCGGCGTTCTGGAGCTGGCCGCTCTCCTGCAACGCGCACACGCGCCGCTCGGCCCGGCGGCAGGTGGTGCGCGCGACGTCCAGGGCCGCCGAGTGCTGACTCGCGCCGGGCGTGGCCCAGCCGGCAAAGGTGATATTCTGCGCCTCGATTTCCTTCACCAACGCGTCGAGCTTCGCCGTCATCGGCGGAGTGACGAGTTGGAAACCATCCTTCGCGTAGCGCGGCAAATCTTCGACCGCTGTCGCCAGCTCGCCCATGAGCGTGACGAGGTCTTTTTGAATCACGAGCAGGTTGTCGCGCACAAAGTCATGTTCCGCCGTGGCGCGGGCGAGGCCGAGCGCGGCGTTCAACTCGTCCACACAGCCGTAGGCCTCCACACGCGGATGGCACTTCGAGACGCGGCGGTTATACATCAGCCCCGTCGTGCCGCCGTCGCCGGTCTTGGTCGCAATGCTCATGGGCGCACGATGGGCGGCGCGGTTGAAAGTTGAAAGTTGAAAGTAACGTCGTGGGACAGGCGTCTCGCCTGTCCAGTGGCGCGACCAGCCCAAGCCGGCTTCTCTATCGTCAGCGCATCCCACCGGACAGGCGGGACGCCTGTCCCACCATGCCCGCGCAACGATTCCTGAACGGTAGCTGGATGTTGAGAAACATCCAGCCACAAACCCAGCCTTGTCGCGATAGAATCAAAATGATTTCTCACTGGAAGTTTTCCTCCCACCCGCTACCGTCGCGGCAATTCCATGAGCACGCTCTGTCAACGGTTTCACTTGGTCTGCATGAGTCTGATTGCGTTTGAACTTGTCGCCGCCCCGGCGGGCCGTCAGCCGGCGGAGGATTTCGCCGCCCCGCCGCCCGTCACCGCGCGCGCCTGGGCCATCGCGGACGGCAAGACCGGCAGGCTCCTCTGGGGCTTCAACGAAAACCTCCCGGCCAAGACCGCCAGCACCACCAAGATGATGTGCGCCTACGTCGTCCTCGGACTCGCGGAGAAAAATCCGGAAGTGTTCAAGGAGCGCGTCACCTTCTCCAAACTCGCCGACACCACCCCCGGCTCGACCGCCGACATCAAAGCCGGGGAAAGCGTCACCGTCGCGGAATGTCTCTACGGCCTGCTGCTGCCGTCGGGCAACGACGCGGGCAACGCGCTCGCCGAACATTTCCACGCCCGCCTCGCGCCGCCGGAACCCGGCCATCCGCGCGATCTGCTCACGACGAACCTCGCCACGCGCGCCAACTTCATCGCCGAGATGAACCGCGCCGCGCGCCGCCTCGGCCTCACCAACACCATTTACCGCTCGTCCTACGGCGACGGCGGCACGGACGACGAGCGCACGTCCACCGCACACGACCTCGCCCGTCTCGCGTGGACGGCGATGCAGAATCCCGTCTTCCGCAAATACGTCGGCACGCGCCGCTTCGAGTGCGCCGTCCGCACGCCGGACGGCAAGACGCGCTCCGCCGTCTGGGAAAACTCGAACAAGCTTCTCGACATCGAGGGCTACGACGGCGTGAAGACCGGCACCACCACACTCGCAGGCAACTGCCTTGTGTCGAGCGGCCATCGCGGCGGGGATCACCTGTTTGTGGTAGTGCTGGGCGCGACCTCGGACGTGGGCCGCTTCGTGGACTCGCGCAATCTCTACCGCTGGGCGTGGCAGCAGCGCGCGCAAAGGAAGTAAATCTACCGCATCCCGATCCGATGGAACCGCATCGGTGGAATTGAAATGCCCCACGCACTGCGCCAGTGAACGCAGGGCAGGCGTCGTGCCTGCCGCTGACATTTCGAGACCTCTGCAAAACCATCCAAAGCCCCGCAGCAAGCGGAGCGCCGATCTCCGAATCGGCGAAACAACCATCCCGGCCAGCCGGTTCGGAGACCGGCGCTCCGGTTTTGCAGGGGTCTCATTTCAACTTGAGATGGAGACAGGCGCGACGCCTGTCCTACGCGCTCCTACCGCCGCCCAACGCTACGGCTTGCCCCCGGCACCGTAGCCCGCCTTGGGCTTTCCACTTTCCTCGAGCTTGCCGCAGGCCCAGAGCAGGCCGCGCGTGACGAGATCGAGATAAACCGGATCCTGCATCGTGTGGTTGCCGTGGCCCAGCGTGGTGCCGAAGACCCTGCCTTTGCCGTAGGTGTTCACCCAGACAACCATGTGGTCCTTCTTCGTGTCCTCGCCGTAAGCCTTGGCGAGCGGGACAAAATTCTCGTAGAGGACTTCGTTTTTGTAGAGTTCGTCGGCCATGTCGTTCCACTCCATCGGGAAGCCCCTCATCACGGGATGTTCCGGCTGGAGGTTGACGACCTTCAGGTCGCGGTTCTTCTCGTGGCTCATGCTTTTCTGGCCGAGCGCCTTGCGCCACTCGTCGGTCTTGGCCATGCGGTAGCTGTGCGTGGAGCAGTGCAGCATCACCGCCGGCACGCCGTCGAAGTGCGCCCGCGCGATGCGCTCGACAAACTCCACGTCCTCCACCTGGCCGAAGCATTCGTTGTGAACGACCACGTCGTAGCCCTTCGCCCAATCCTTGTTCGCGTAAATGCTGACCTTGTGCGTGCGCGTGTCGCCGCCCTCATGGACAATCGTCCACTCGACCTTCGCGCGCGCGCTGATGCCTTCGCTCAAAATCTTCTTCTGGTTCTCGTAATCATGACAGCAGCCGCCCGTGACCATGAGCGCCTTGAGCGGCTTGGTGTCGGCGGCGGGAGATGCTGCAACCAAGGCGAATAGGGCGGCGATGACTATGAATTTCGTTTTCATGAAGTTGTTTTGGTTTTGTTGAGTGTCGCAAAAAAAGGAGTGGCACGGAAGTTCAGCCCGGTTTCCCCTTCACCCCGGCCCTCTCCCCAGGGGAGAGGGAGAATCGCAGTCCGGCTTTCGAGCAAACCAAGCTCGGCAAAATGTGGATGCACCGCCGAATTACCGAAGACAGCCGCCGCTGTTCCCTCTCCCGGCGGGAGAGGGCCAGGGTGAGGGGGAACGGGCCACGGACGCATTGCTGGGTGATTCGTTTTTGCGAGATATTCAACAGAGTCAAACAACTCTCCTCACTTCTTCGCCCCGTAACCCGCCTTGATGTTGCCCTTGTCATCCACCTTGCCGCAGGCCCAGAGCAGGCCGCGCGTGACGAGGTCGAGATAGCGTGCGTCGCCCACGGTTTCGCTGTTATGGCCAATCGTCGTGCTGAAGACGCGCGTCGTGCCGTAGGTGTTCGCCCACGCCACCACGAAATCATCCTCCTTCGTCTCGCCGGATTTCTTGTTCGTCGTCTTCTGCCTGCCGCGCGCGAGCGGCGTGGCCGTTGGAAAGATTTGGATGTTGTTGTAAAGCTCCTCCTGAATCGTCGTCCAGTCCGCCAGCCCCTTCATCACGGGATGCGCCTTGTCCACGACGCTGATGGCAATCGGCTCCTTCGGCCCATGGCCGCTGGATTGCAGGCCGAGATAGTCAAACCACAGCGCCCGCTCGGAGCCGGCCTCGGCTGGCTCGCTCGCCTTGCCGATGCGATAGCAGTGCATCGCGCAATGCAAATTCACGCCGGGGATGCCCGCGCGATGCGGCGCGAGCACGCCCTTGATGGTTTCCGGGTCGCTGATGTCCGCCGCGCACTCGTCGTGGATGACCACGTCGTAGCCCTTCGCGTAATCCGGGTTGCCGAAGACCGCCAGCGGCGGCTTGGTGCTCTTGTCGTCCGTGTGGATTTGCGTGACGACGACGTTGGCCCGCGCTTCGAGGCCGTTCTTGAGGATGTCCTTCTGCCCCGCGTAATCATGGCAGCAGCCGCCGGTGAGCAGCAGCACGCGGAGAGGTTTGGCGCTGTCCGCAGCTTGCACCGAAAACGCGAAAGAGAGAACGACGGCAAGCTCGGCAACGTGTTTCAGGAATTTCATGCCGTGAACCTTTGCCGTTCAACGCCACGGCGACAAGGGAAAAGGTGCTCCATGCCAGTACGTTTATCCGAACGCCGAAGTTCAACCCGTTGCTCCGAAGCAGAACGGGGAGCGCACGCGCCTCGCGTGCGGTTTTCCGCGCCCTCGCGGAAAACCGGCGTGGCACGAAATCATGCAGGGTTTTCAGAATGTCGGCCACCACCCGAGGCTGGATGCGAGGGCGCATCCAGCCACACCCGAGGGCGGGTGTGCTCCCCCAACTTCGGATTTCGGGTTTATCCAAGCTGGATAGCACCCGCCTCTGGTCGAACCCGGCGTCCCCGCCGGGTTCTCGTTGAACCAACTGAAATCTGTCCCCGCTGGGCAGCCCGCGTGCCGGGCGCGACACCCGGCACAACCCGTCAGAGGCGGGTGTTCCTCGGCGGCGAAATTATCCCGAAAACCGGGGCTGGCAAGCCATCCGGCTACGCCGCTGGACGCCGCAACTCCACCGTTGGCCGTTCCAGCGGCACCGTTCCCCGCCGGAGGCGCACCGCCGGCCCCGCCAGCGG
>JACRJY010000024.1 GCA_016235585.1 Verrucomicrobiota bacterium
CACACGCCCAACCGCCTGTCCGGCGGCCAGCAGCAGCGCGTCGCCATCGCCCGCGCCCTCGTCAACGACCCTGCGCTCATCCTCGCCGACGAGCCGACCGGCAACCTCGACAGCAAGACGAGCATCGAGATCATGGGCGTCTTCCAGAAGCTCAACGAGCAGGGCATCACCATCGTCATGGTCACGCACGAGCTGGACATCGCCCGCTACACCCGCCGCAACGTCGTCATGCGCGACGGCAAAGTGGTGACCGACATCCAGGTGGGGAACCGGCTGCACGCGGAGGAGGAGCTGGCGAAACTCCAGCAGGCCTCCGAGGCCATCAACATGGTTCCTTCGTGAAGGATGAAGGATGAATTATGAAGGATGAAAAAGACCTCCGCTCGCGCACGAAGATATTTGCGCGGCGGATCATCCGGCTTTATTGCGCTCTGCCCAAAACCGACACGGCGGCGCAGGTCTTGGGGAGGCAGGTTTTGCGGGCGGGCACTTCCGTTGGGGCCAACTATCGCGAAGCTCAACGCGCCCGCTCGAAGGCGGAATTCATTTCCAAGATCGGCGACTGCCTGAAGGAGGCGGACGAAACGATGTATTGGCTGGAACTCCTGCTCGACGAAAAGTTTGTCGTGCCCGTCCGCCTGCAACCGCTGCTCGACGAATCCAACGAGCTGCTCGCCATCCTGACCACGATTTCCAAACGCGCCAAAGGCATCGCATGACGCCCTTCATCCTTCATCCTTCACCCTTCATCCTTCCATGAGATTCCTCGCCGCCTTCCGCATCGCCTTCCGCGCGCTGCTCCGCAACAAGATGCGCGCCATCCTCACCATGCTCGGCGTCATCTTCGGCGTCGGCGCGGTCATCACCACCGTCAGCCTCGGCGACGGCGCGCGCGTGATGGTGCAGCAGCAGATCGCCACGATGGGCGAGAATGTCATGCTCATCTTCGCCGGCGACTTCCGGCGCGGCGGCGTGAGTTCCGGTTCCGGCAGTTCCTCGACGCTCACGCTGGACGACATGCGCGCCATCAAGCGTGACATCCAGGGCGTCCGCAACGTCAGCCCCGAAGTCCGCACCTCGCGCCAGGTCATCGCCGGCAACCTCAACACCTCCACCAGCATCATCGGCGCTTCGACGGAATATTTCTCGATCCGCTCGTGGACTTTGAAGGACGGCTCGTTCTTCACCGAACAGGACATTTCCATCGCCAACAAAGTCGCCGTCATCGGCTCCGTGGCGGCCAAAAACCTCTTCGAGGGCGGCAGCCCCATCGGCCAGATCGTGCGCGTGAGCATGGGCGGCGGCGGATACGGCGGCGGCGGGGGCGGGGGCGGCGGCAGCATCCCCTTCACGATCATTGGCGAGCTGAATTCCAAGGGCAGCTCGCCCGGCAGCGGCATTGACTACGACGACTGCGTGATCATCCCCTACACCACGGCGATGAAGCGCCTGATGAACACCACTTCGCTGCGCGGCATCAACGTCCAGACCGAGACGATGGAGGTCATGCCCGCCGTGGCCACGCAGCTCACCAACCTCTTCCGCCAGACCCACCGCATCGCGCCCGGCCGGCCCGATGACTTCACCATCCGCTCGCAGGAGGAAATGGCGTCGGCCATGAGCGCCGCGCAGGAGACGATGCAATACCTGCTGCTCGCCGTCGCCATCGTGTCGCTCGCCGTCGGCGGCATCGGCATCATGAACATCATGCTCGTCAGCGTCACCGAGCGCACGCGCGAGATCGGCATCCGCATGGCGCTGGGCGCGCGGCCCCGCGACGTGCTCGCGCAGTTCCTCATCGAGGCCGTCACCTTGAGCTGCACGGGCGGCCTGCTGGGCATCGGCCTGGGCGTTATCGCTGCCAGGATGCTGACCGAGTTCAAGAACTGGCCCACGCTGACCTCGCCCGAATGGATGCTCATCGCCTTCGCCTTCAGCGCGCTGGTGGGACTTGTGTTCGGCCTCTACCCCGCGCGCAAAGCCTCGCGGCTCGATCCCATCGAGGCGCTGCGCTACGAGTAGCCGGACACGCTGCTGCTTCTCCGCAATCCCCGGATGCCGGGCACCGCGTCCCTGCCGTTCCCCCTTAACCAACACTCAATGTCATCAGTGTCATCGTATCGTTGCCGAAAATATCAATCACCTTTACGGCGATGGTGTAGCGGCCGGGTTTGGCGTAGGTGTGCGGTGCGGTGACCAGTTCCAGTTCGCGGTCTTGACGCGTGCGGAAGCTCTGCCACTCGTTCTCGAAGATGTAGGCACCCGTCCAGCGTTCCTCGAAGTCGATGAACTCGCCGATGCTGGCGGTGCCGGGCAACGCGCCTTCCACGCCGAGATTCTTCGCGACCTTGATGACCTCCTTCCGGCTCTCGTAATCGAAATCCACGGCCCAGTAATCCACCCAGTCGGTCCATTTTTTCGTGAGCACGTCGCGGGTGAGGACGCCGTTCTTGTCCTTGCTGAACTTCACCAGCTTGCCAGCTTCGCAGACGACTTCGCTTTTACCTTCTTTGAGATCCGCGGTGATGGAGTCCACCACGCCCTGTGAGTAATAGACGGAAAAATCCGTCAACTCCACGGCCACGGTGAGGGCATTGGCAGTTCTTGTAGCGCGGGCGTCCCCGCCTGCGAGTTTACGGGGCGTCCCGCCCCGTGTTCCTTCGGGCGGCGAGACGCCACCCGAACTCGCAGCCGGGACGGCTGCGCTACGTCCAAACCGCGGCGTCACCTCGATGTAGGCCACGTCGTGGAAGCGCACCTGGCCTTTCTCCACGGCGCGCTTGTCGAAGACTTCGGGCGGGATGGTCTTGGGCGCGAGGTCGATGCCCTTTTGCTTCGCCTCCTCCAGCACGGCGGGGAAGAGGCCCATCTCGAACTCGAACGCCAGCACATCGACGCGCGACGCCCCGCGCTTGCGGCATTCCGTGATGACTTCCTCCACGAAGAGCCGCCCCACGGGCAGGTTGATCGGGCCGACGACCACGAGCCGCCCGCCGTTTTTGCCGTGGAAGAAGGCCGCGTCCGGCAAGGGCTCGGCGCGGTAGGCTTTCAGGATCAGATCGCGGAACTCCTGTTCCTTGCGGGCGAGGGCCTGCTCCTTCTTTTTGCCGGTGAGCCGCCCGGCGACGTTGAGATAGGCCTGGCGCTCGTAGCGGCCGAGGTTGAGCACCTCGAAGGCGCGGAAGGGCTGGCCGCCGGCCTTCAACTCGCGCTGCACCTGGATGAGCCGCTTGCGCGTGGTGTGGATGCCGAACTTGCCGAGGTCGGTGGCGATCCATTTGCGCCCGAGCTTTTCGGCCACGGCGGCGGTCGTGCCGCTCCCGCAGAAAAAGTCCGCCACGAGGTCGCCGGGATTGCTGCTGGCTGAAATGATTCGCTCCAACAAGGCTTCGGGTTTTTGAGTCGGGTAATCCAAATTCTGCAACGATATGGCTTCAACTTTTCCCAAGTCCGCCCAGAAGTCTTGCACCGGAACTCCCGGCGATTCGTCCAAATACATCTTCAGCCGTATCGCACCGGATTTCGATTCAGGGAAAATGAGCTTGTTCTCTCGGTCGTATTTTTCCATCCGCTCTTGATTAACTGACCATCCATTCTTGTGCGGCGAAAACCCTTTGAACTCGTAGTAGAGATTTGGCCGAGGGTGTGGACTGCGGAGTGTTACGGACTGGAACAGTCGCCAATCTTTCTCCGGCTTCTGCCCTTTCTTAAGCCGAACGGTCGAGCCATCGGGTTTCTCGGCGTATGAGAATGAAGTCTCGATGGAATCCTTTGACCGCTCGGCAAACTGCGGATTCCAGACGTAGTTATCGGAACGCGAATAGAAGAAGATTGTGTCAGTGATTGTTCCAAAACGCTGGGGGTCGTTGTGCGAGCCAGTTCGCTTCCACGAGATTTGGTTCACGAAGTTTTCTTTTCCGAAGACTTCATCCATTACGCCACGAATGAAGCTGTTCACCCGCCAGTCGCAATGCACGTAGATGCTGCCGTCGCTGTGCATCAAATCGCGCATGAGGATGAGGCGTTCGTAAATCATGGCGATGAAGGAATCCGCGCCGCGCCCCCAGGTGTCGCGGTAGGCGATTTGTTCGAGGAGGTTCGGCTCTTTGTGGAAGGTCTCGCCGCAATCTCGATGTCCATGCTGAAGTCCGCGCCCACGTCGAAGGGCGGGTCTATGTAGATGAGCTTGAGGCCGCCGGCGTCCTCGATCTGGCGGCGGAGCGCGCCGCTCTTGAGGGAGGCGAGGATGAGCTTGTTGTCGCCCCAGATGAGTTTGTTGGTCCAGCCCTTCACCTGCCGCCCGCCGCCGTCGAGCCCGAGTTCGTTGTCCTTCGATTCCTTCCTCGGCTCGTCAATGTGTTCGAGGGTCTGGAAGGGGAGGATGGCGGTGCAGACTTCGCGGGACTTGCCGTTCCAGACGAGTTCGACCTCGCGTTTGTCGGCGAAGAGGAGGAAGCGGTATTTTTCCGGGAGCGGTTTGCCCTGCTTGATAAGCTCCGTGAGGTCGCGCTTCTCGGCGTCGGTGAGGTCGTAGGATGAGGCGTCGGGGCGGGGCATGGTGAAATCCGTGTGTTACAAGGTTTTTTACAAAATGTTTTACAAACGGTTGTGCTTGGGTTTTAATTGCGTCGGCCTGTTACCATTGAAAGTCGTCTCCATGGCGTCGCGGGGTATCCCGCTCAGGTGGACGGTGGGCCGATTTTATTTTGGGCGGTCAACGGGTTTCTCTGGTCGTAATAGTTTTTATTTCCTGCGTATTTTTCCGAATCATAGAGATCAACGACCAAGCGGATTTTCTCCCGGAGGTAATCGTAGTAACGGGGCTGGCCTTTTTCAAACACACGCTGCACCGCCCAGCCCAGGTAATCAGGCACGGCCAACAGCGGGTCGTGCAACGGCGTCTGGACGTTGAACACCACTTCGGCTTTAAGATCGGCTGATCCCCAGCGGTTGCCCGCGCGGCCCGTGGCTTTGGCGAGCGCGTCATCAAGCACCCGGCCACGGGTGCTGGAGCCGCGTTCGGCGATGTTGAGCACGATGCGGCGTGGCTGTTTGAGACGGTTCTTGATCAGGTGCGCGAGCACGTCCGCGTAAAACTCGTCGTCCTTGCCGTGGTGCTTGTTGACGAAGAGTGAGTGAATCTTCCGGGCGATGACGATTTCAGCCTCGCATTTCAGGTCACGCAGGTAATGGAGGAACACCGTCCGCACATCGTCCGAGTCCTTGCAGGCGTGGAAGAAGAAGCCGCCTTTGGCCGCGCGCTTGACGACGCTGGGGATGGTGTTGAGCAGCGGATCGGACTCGACTTGCTTTTGCAAGGCGACGATTTCCGAGCGCACCTCGGCAATGGGCCGACCGAACTTGACGATGCTCATGCCGAAGACCAACGACACGCCTTCCTGTCCGAGAATCACCTCTTTGCCCTTGCCGTAAAAGGTCGTGTCACCGACTTCGTCAATGAAGCGGTGGACGACGGGCAAAGGCTTTGGTGGTTCTTCGGGCATGGTCAGCCTTTGTAATCGGTGAAGCTCGCGGCGAGCGCGGCAAACGTCTTCGGCGCGTGCGTTTCAAAGCCGTTCTGGGCCACAAATACGAAATCGTAGGCAATGGGACGTTCGGCGAGCGGGAACATATCCTCGTCGGCGTCGGCCAGCGCGGCGGTGGCATCGGCGCACCACTGCTTGAGCCGGGCCATCTTCTGCGGCAGGTCGAGTTCCTCGCGGCCCTTGGTTTCCACAATCCAGACTTTTTTGTCGCCGGTGCGGACGATGAAGTCGGGCGTGTAGCTGGAGAGGTCGCCATTGGATTTCACGTAGTCGAGCTTGAAACCGATGGCGAGGTAGTTCTTGGCAAATGCCTGCACGTCCGGCGCAGCTTCGAGGAACGCGGCGAAGCGGAGTTCAAAACCGCCGGAGTGCGGCTCGCCCACCACTTTGTTGAAGATGCTCTTTTCGGCGGTGAGGTAGCCGCGAAAGTCCGTGCGGAAGGGGCGCATCGCCTTCAACCGAATCCGGTCTTCGATGCGGGTCGTGCCGGTTTCCTGCACGGTGAGGGCGTTGATGGCGGACTTGAAGGCATCGTAGAGAATCTTGCCCGCGTCTGGTTCGGACAGGTTGCGCAACACGACGGGATCTTCAAGATTCACCGGCGACGGGCTGAACAAAAACTCGCGCATGAAGTCGCGCACCTTGGGATAAAGCACGTCGTAGCCGCCAACGAGCCGCAGGTCTTTGAGCAACTGCCGCGCGAAGAAGGCAACGACAGAGCGGTAATCGGCCGGCCCACTGCCGTCGAGCTGGATGGTGTGATGCACCGCCGCGTCGAGCATGGTCTTGAACACGATCTCGCGGGTTTCTTCCGGCGTGAAGGGTTTCAGCGGCAGGAGCTGGTTGCCGAACTTCGCGGGATTGAGCGCTTCAAGGTTCTTGAACTCGCGTTGATAGCGGCGTGTGAGCCGGGGCAACGGGATGTCGAGGGCATCGAGGTTCTTGTCCTCGTTCTCCGCGTCCACTTCCACGATCAATGATTCGTGACGCTGCGCACCACCGCCCATCGGCACACGCTCAAAGGTCACGCCTTCGCTCTGGATGGACTCGACGAAATCCATGAACGCGGGCGTGCCCATGACTGAAACCGTCTCGCGGGCAACGTCGTTGCCGGGATACATCCGGCGCAGGCCGCGCCCGAGGGTTTGCTCCGGGAGAATGTCGCTCTGCGCAGCGTAGGCGCGGAGGCCGACGATGGTGGTCACATTCCGCACGTCCCAGCCCTCCTTGAGCATGAGAACGGAAACGATGGCCTTGTGCGGCGACTTGAACGTGTCAATTTCGTTCGCCTCCTTGCGCAGTTTTTCCAGTTCCTCCTTGTTCTTGCCGGAAGCGGCTTCGGAAATTTCTCCGTTGTTCTTGGTATGAATGACCAGCACCGCGCCTTGGAGTTCGGGGCAAATCTTTTCGAGATACGCGCCCACGTCATCGCAGTTGCGCGTGTCGTCCACCATGACGAAAAGCACGGCTTTCTTGCCGAGCGCCTTGTGTTCGGCCTCGCTTTTTTTCCATTCCTCGATGCCGAGCTTGAGGTAGTCGTCGTATTTCTCGGTGAAGATGGCGCTTTTCTTTTCATTGAGCTTCGCGCGGCTGGCGGCGTCCGGGAGGACGGGATGTTTGACGACGTTCTGATGGATGGCCTCGACAAGCGGGTAATCGGAAACCGTCTGGACGAAGATTGCGCCGTTGTCGTGGCGCGGAGTGGCGGTCACGTCCACTTGCAGCGCGAGGCGACGGTCTTTCTGGAGCATCTTGTGGTGGATGTCCTGAATGGACTTGAACCACGCCATGCGCGGGTCGTGGATGTGATGGGCCTCGTCGTTGAACACGGCCAGTTCCTCAATTTCCCGGATGATTTCCCCGAGATCAGTCTTGCTGTCGGTGGTTTTGCCGGCGGGCTTCTTCCCGAAGGCATCCGAGAGGAAGTAATCACGCAGGTCGTCATCTTCGAGCGACGGGTCGCGCACTTCGCCGAGGAAAACGCGGTGAATGTTTGTAAGAAAGAAATTACCGGTGTCGCGGACGATGCGCACGTCGTCCTGAAGGTGAAGGGTGAGTTGGAAATCGTCGCGCCAGTTGCGGCCCTCGCTGCCATTCGGCGGCAGGACGGGGTCGTTGAAGAAAATCTTGAGGCCGTCGAAGTCGGAGCGCAATCGATCCAGCACGATGATGTTGGGCGCAATGACGAGGAAGTTTCGTGAGAGCGCGGAGTCAGATTCGTAGAGCTTGTGGAAGAAACTCCACGCGATGAGCAGCGAGAGGACTTTCGTTTTGCCCGCGCCCGTGGCCATTTTCAGGACGTAGCGCGGCCAATCTTCGGCGAACATTCCCGACGACACTGCGCCGGAAGCATCGAAGCAAAGGAGGTCGTATTTGTCACGGGCGCTGCGAACCTCGTAAAGCCAGATGACGGTCTCGACCGCTTCGCGCTGGGCGAAATAATAGCGGAACGTGGACAGCGAGCCGTCGGCGTTCTCGGTCAGATGGTCGGTCTCGAACCAGTGGCGGAGCAGAGTAACGGAAGTCTGCGAAGCACCCGGATAACCTTTGCCACGCCACGCGACGACTTCCTGCCGCACCTTCGCCACGAGCGGCGGGAGAAGTTTCTCGTATGCCGTGCTGCGCATTTCTTCCGCAGCGGGAAACCAGCGCTGCTCCGGGATGAGCGGCGCGTAGGGCGATGCCGGGAATTGAGGGTGAAGGGCCATAGTTATTCGAGAATATCCCTATTCGTCTGCTTCGGCATGGGGTTGGTGTAGCAGTTCCGCGCCGCGAGGCAAGGCGGGAGTGCGGACAAGTGGAGCTCCTCATCACCAACGCGCCGCCGCCGCAGTTCCACCGGATTCGGATGCGGCAGGCGGGAACAACGGAGACAGGCGTAGCCGCATTTTGTGCCCCATTCAAGTGACCGGCTGATTTCTTGATTCATTGCGCGGACGCCTTATGCTCCGCCGAAATGAAATCTCCCGTTGCTCTGCTTTTCGCGTCGTTCGCGTGCTTCGCGGGCCAGTTCGCCGCCGCCGCGCCGGCGCTCCCGGCCAAGGAACTCGATGTCATCTGCGCACCCATCGCCAGTCTCGCGCCGACGAAGCTGCCGCTGAAGCTGGAGCCGGGCGCGCGCGTGGCGCTCATCGGCAACGGCCTCTTCGAGCGGATGCAGGAGCACGGGTGGTTCGAGGCGATGCTGCTGCAGCGCTTTCCCAAGGAGGAACTGGTCATCCGCACGCTCGCGTGGCCCGCCGATGAAGTCGCCGTGATGCCGAGGCCGGAGGACTACGGGGACATTCACAAGCACCTGGCCGCCGCGAAGGCGGACGTGATCCTCGCAGCCTACGGGTTCAACGAATCGTTCAAGGGCGCGGCGGCGCTGCCGGATTTTGAACGCAACCTCGCGGCGCTGCTCGTCTCGCTGAAACTGCACCGCTACAACGGCAAGTCCGCGCCGCAGATTGTGCTCGTGTCGCCGATTGCACACGAGGATTTGAAGAATCCAAACCTGCCCGACGGCCGGGCGAGCAATGAGCGGCTCAAGCTCTACACCGAGGCGATGGCGCGTGTGGCGAAGAAATGCGGCGTGGCGTTTGTGGATGTGTTCGACGCGATGCGTGCGGCGATGGAGGCGAAGGCTCGTCGTAGTGGGGCAGGCGTCCCGCCTGCCTCGACGAGCGTCTCGCCCGCGCCGACCACGACCGGGACGGTCGCCCAGGCAGGCGAGACGCCTGCCCCACTAACGGACAATGGCGTGCGGTTAAACGACGCGGGCTACCGCGTTTTCGCCGAGGAACTTTTTCGCGGCCTCGTGGGCGAGACCGCGCCGACGGTTTCGGGGCAGTTGAAGGCGGCGGTTGAAGAACGGAACAAACAATTCCTCATCACCTACCGTCCGCTCAACGGCTTCTACATCACCGGTGGGCGCAAGGAGCCGTATGGCGTGGTGAATTTCCCCGGCGAGATCGAGAAGTCCACGCAGATGACCGCCAACCGCGACCGCCGCGCCTGGGACATCGCGCTGGGGAGGCCCGTCCCGCCGCAGGTGGACGACAGCAACACGCGGCCGTTGGAGAAGATCACCGGCGACCGGCCGATCAACGAGTGGCTCAAGGCCGGGGATGAAGTGAAGCAGTTCAACATCGATCCGCGTTTCAACGTGAACTTGTTCGCGTCCGAAGATCAGTTCCCCGATCTCGCCAAGCCGATCCAGATGCGCTGGGACACGCGCGGGCGGCTGTGGGTGTCGTGCTCGCAGACGTATCCGCAGGTCACGCCCGGCGAGAAGCCCAATGACAAAATCGTAATCCTCGAAGACACCGACGGCGACGGGCGCGCGGACAAATGCAGCGTGTTCGCCACGGGCCTCGACATTCCGCTGTCGTTTGAATTCGGCGACGGCGGCCTCTACGTGAGCGAGCAACCGCACCTGACATTCCTCAAGGACACTGACGGCGACGGAAAGGCGGACGTGCGACGAATGATTTACACCGGCTTCGGCACGGAGGATTCGCACCACGCGCTGCACGACTTCACGTGGACGCCCGAGGGCGATTTGATTTTCCGCGAGAGCATTTTTCATCACAGCTCGGTCGAGACGCCCTACGGCCCGGTGCGCGCGCGCGACAGTTCGTTCTTCCGCTACCGTCCCGCGACGCAACGGCTCCTCGGCTTCGGCTCCTACTACAGCACGAACCCGTGGGGGCTGACCTTCGACGAGTGGGGCTGGCATCTCGGCAGCCATCCGGTCTTCGCGGCGGCGGTGCATTCGCTCAATCCGCCGTATCCCGCGCAGCAGCCGAACGTGAAATTCCCCGCCTACAGCGGCACGTGCGGGCAGGACTTCATCTACACGAAACATTTCCCCGACGAGCTGCAGGGCTGCTTCATCCGCGTGCGCTACAAGCCGGTCAACACGGTGGAAATCCACAAGTGGGTCGAGAAGGACACGCACTTCGAGGAGGAACGCATCGGGCATGTGTGGCAGTCGGCGAACCTCTCCTTCATCCCGGTGGACGTGCGCTTCGGCCCGCGCGGCGACCTCTTTGTGTGCGACTGGTATAATCCCGTGAAAGGTCACGCGCAGTATTCGCTGCGCGACACGCGCCGCGACAAGACGAGCGGACGCATCTGGCGCATCACCGCGAAGGGCCGCCCGCTCGACACGCCGCCGAAGATTGCGGGCGAACCAATTTCAAAACTCCTCGACCTGCTCAAGGCCTACGAATACCGCACGCGCTACACGGCGAAGATCGAGCTGCGCGAGCGCGACGCGAGGCAGGTGAAGTCCGCGCTCGATGCGTGGGTGAAAAAGCTCGGTGCGAAAGACCCGCGCCGCGAGCACCACCTCGTCGAGGCGATGTGGATGTATGCGAACCTGCGCGAGCCGAACGTCCCGCTGCTCGCGTCGCTCCTCAAGTCCACCAACCATCAGGTGCGCGCCGCCGCGACGCGGCAGATGCGCTGGTGGCACGAGCAGATGCCGGACGCGGTGGCGGCGCTGCGCGAGCGGGCGAATGACAAGAGTGGCCTAGTGCGTTTGGAGGCGGCGATTGCGGCGAGCTATTTCCAATTGAGCGCTCCGGAGCGCGGCGTTTACGCCGCTTCAACATCCTCCGGCGAATTCGCGTCGAAGCGGACTGAAGTCCGCGCTCCGGCTGCGCTTGATGCCGCGCTCGACCTGCTCAAGCACCCGATGGGCGAATACCTCGACCACGCGCTGCGCAGCACGGTGGATTCGCTCAAGCCGTTTTGGTCGGCGGACAAGGCTTTCCTCGCGAAGCATCCCGACTTGCCGGCGTTCATCGCCCGCACCGCGCCACAGCCGAAGCGCGTCGGCCCGAAGAAAGGCGAGAAGCCCGACCCGTTCGACAAGCTGAACCCGCAGGTGGTGAACATCGGCACGGTGAACGAGCGGATGCTGTTCACGGTGCTGGAGTTCAAGGTGAAGGCCGGCGCGCCGGTGAAGCTCATCCTGGAAAATCCCGACGCCACGCCGCACAACCTCGTCCTCTGCCAGCCCGGCTCCGAGGACAAGATCGGCGAGGCGGCCAACGAAATGGCCAAGCTGCCCGACGCGTTTGAGAAGATGGATTTTCTCCCCAAGTCCGACCAGATCATCGCCGCGACCAAGATGGTTCAGCCGAACGGCACGGACACGCTGCGCTTCCACGCGCCGAAGGCGCCGGGCCGCTATCCCTACATCTGCTCGTTCCCCGGCCATTATCTCGTGATGAAGGGCGTGATGGTGGTGGAGTAGGGGGATTTTTGCCCGCGAACCACGCGAAGGACGCGAAAGGGGAAATCTTTTTCGCGTCCTTCGCGTGGTTCGCGGGCAGTGTTCTGGCGGACTCTGTCAACTCCCAACGATCCGCTGAAACATCCACCACACCCCCAGCAGCGCGATCACTGCCGAGCCGGGCACGACCACCCACTTGCGATAGCGCGCGGCGTCTTTCAGCCAGAACGTGGCGGCGAAGGCGAGCGTGATGACCGCAAGCTGGCCCAGTTCCACGCCCACGTTGAAGCCCAGCAGTCCGGCGACCAGCGAGGCGCGCGGGAGTTCCAGCGCGGAGAGCGCGCCGGCAAAGCCCAGCCCATGCACCAGCCCGAACACGAACACCACGACCAGCCGCCAGGGCGTGTATTTCGGGCGGAAGATGTTTTCCAGCGCCACCACCGCGATGCTCCCGGCGATGATCGGCTCCACCACGGACGCCGGCACCGACACCAGCCGCAGCGTGGCCAGGCAGAGCGTGAGCGTGTGCGCCAGCGTGAACATCGTCACCTGCCACAGCACGGGCCGCCATTCGCGCGCCAGCAGGAACAACCCCAGCACAAACAAAATGTGATCCAGCCCCCGGGGCAGGACGTGAAGGAATCCTTCACGCAAAAAATCCATGAAGGTCGCCCCGCGCCCGCCCGCTGAACCTAGGCCGACGCTGCCCGGCACCGGTTGCGTGGGCGCGCCCGACGTCACCCCGGTCAGGTCGAGCAGGAAGCTCGTTTCGCCGGGGAAGAGGACGTTAATCCGTTCCAGCGCCTGGCCATTGATGTGGTTGAGAAACAGCACGCTGAACGACCCGCCGTCGAGCGCCTTGATTTTGTAGCCCTCCAGCCCCTTCGGCAGGCGGGTGCGCCATTCGCCGGAGATCATCACCGGGTCGTCCGCCTTCGCCAGCGGCGCGCCGGCGTGCGTGGTGAAGGTGTATTCAAACTCCGGGTCGCTGCGGCCCAGCGGCTCGAAGCGGAACTCCACGCTCCGGCGGACCAGTTCGCGGGCCTGCGCCTTGAACTCCTCCTTGTCCTTGGCGGACATCTGCTGCAGGACGGCGTTCTGAAAATAAGGCGTTCCCGTCGGATCCTTTTCAAAGCAGCGCGGATCCACCTCCACGCGGAGGATCGCCGCGCCGCCCGGCTCGAACCACGCGCGCACCGGAAGGTCGGGGATCGGATGCGCCGCCGCCGTCAGCGCGGACAGCGCCAAAGCCAGGGCGGTGAACCGGGCGCGCTTGAACAGGAACATACGGCGGCAGGGTGGAGGAACTCACCGGGGAAGGCACGCATTAATTGCCTCGAAGGCGGGCAATATCCGTGCAATTTCGTCCTTGCCCGAATCCCCTCGGGCGGATACACCGTTGAATCAACAACTGGGCGGGAACGTCCGTTATAGTGTCCATCAACAGCAAAACAGCAATCAAACAGCACAAATATGAAGAAATTACTCACCCTCCTCGCCGCCCTGAGCCTCACCGTCGGCGCCGCCTACGCGGGCTGCGGCAAAACCGAAACCACCAAGGGCACCTTGGAAAAGTATGACGCCGAGAAGAAGGCGATCACGGTCAAGGGCACGGATGGCAAGTCCGTCACCCTGACCCTCACCCCCGGCGTCAAGGGCGACATCAAGGCCCTCGTCGGCAAGTCGGTCACGGCCGTCAGCTCGCACAAGAAGGTCGAGTCCCTGACCAAGTCCTAATCCGGACGCGGTTTCCAACCGCAGCATTTCACAAGGCCCGCAGGCGACTGCGGGCCTTTTTCATTTCCCGGCCTGACCTTTGGTTTCTCGCTGGACAGGGCGGCGTAACCGAAGCGCGCCCGCGCCCGTCAGCAAGACCGTGAATCCCATGATTGCCGTCCTCGCTTCCGCGCTGCTGGTTGAACTTCTCACCGGCGTTTCGCCCGCCCAGGAAGCCAAAACCGACCCCGCCTTCGCCCGCTGGTTCCAACCGCACGACTGGCAGCGCGCCGGCGACACACCCGTGCTCGGCCTCGGCGAGAAGGGGAAGTTCGACGACCAGCACATCTTCGCGCCGCACGTCGTCCAGATGGACGGTGAGTTCTGGATGTATTATTGCGGCTCGCAACGCGCGGTGGACGCGGGTGTCTACAAGGGCGTGGCACGCGACCCGAAAGCACCGGAGAAATCCGACCAGCGTGTCTTCAAGCTCGGCCTCGCGCGCAGCAAGGACGGCGTGAACTTCAAACGCCATTCCGCCGATCCGGTGTTCAGCTTCGGCGACGACATCCATTCCATCGTCACGTTCGCCATTCTGAAAAACCCCGACGGCTCGGTGCGGCGCGAGAACGGCCGGCTGCGGGCGTATTTCGCCGCCGTGGATTTTCCCAACGGCAAATACAAGCACGACCTCTACGAGACGTTCAGCACCGACGGCATCAAGTGGTCGAAGCCCACGCACGTCATGCCGAACGCCTACGCGCCGTGCGTCATCAAGGAGGGCGGCAAGTATCGCATGTGGTTCACGTGGATTGACCGCCACCCGTGGCACACGAGCCACGCGGAGAGCGACGACGGCACGCATTGGCGGCTCACCGAGAAGCCCTGCATCGTCATGGATCAAACGTGGGAGAAAAAAGATCAGGTCTATCCGATGGTCATCAAGGCCGACGGCCTCTGGGTGATGCTCTACGGCTGCTACTGGAACGACGACAAGCACACCGCGCTCGGCTTCGCGGTGAGCAAGGACGGGCTGACGTGGACGAAGCACCCGGAGAATCCCGTCTTCCGCCCGGAGCCGAAGCACGACTGGGAATCCAACTTCACCACGAGCCACACGCTGCTGCGCCTGCCCGACGGCAGCTTTCGCCTCTGGTATGCAGGACGCCGGCAACCGCCGTGGAGCAACCTCTACTTCGCCCTCGGCACCGCGCGGTGGATGGGGCCGGGGAAGTGAATGCCCGGCGCTACGCGAACACAATCTCCGTCGTCGCCGCCAGTTCGTCCCAGCCGCGCGTCGGATCGGCGGTGACGGAGGAGATGTCCTTGATGGAAATCTGCCGCCCGCGTGTCTTTGGCGATTTGATCTCGATCTTCGACGGGTCGCACGTCTGCTGGTTGATCTTCTGATGCGGCGCGGGCTTGTAGCGGACGTAGAGCACCTTCGGCGTCTCCGGCGCGAAGAACAGGATGCGCGACTTGTCCGGGATGCACAGATACGCCTTGTTCATGATTGTCCCGCCGAACTTGAAGCGTTTGAGATAACTCGCCTTGCGGTCGGTGTAGGCGCAGGTGAACACCGTCTCGCGATCCGGCAGGCCGCAGAAGAACAACTCCGGGCCGACGAACAGTTTCTCCGGCAGCTCGGTAACCTTGTAGGTGCCGTCCTTGAACACGAGCAGAACCTTGTCGAACTTCGTGCACTCGACCTTGAATTCCTCGCCGCCCACCTTGTAGCCCACGTAGCCGCTCTCGCGGTCGTAGGCGACCTTGAACGACTTGAAGGCCACTTCCTTCACGTCAATCTCCTCGTGCCGCGCGGACTTGGTGGTGAGGCGCGGATACAGCGGGCCGTATTTCTCCAGCAGCGCCTCCAGGTGGCTGACGACGTATTTGGTGAGACCCTTGAGATTCTTGCGCGTCGTATCGAGGTCGGCCTTCGTCCGCTCCATCTCCTCGCGATGCTTGTTGATGTCGAAGAGCGAAATGCGGCGGATGCGAACTTGCAGCAACCGCTCCACATCCGCATCTACGATCTCGCGAATCAACTCCTTCTTTAACGGCTTGAACCCGTCATGCACGGCGGCGAGCACCGCCTCGTTCGTCTTGCACTTCTCAATCGCCTTGTAGATGCGCTCCTCGATGAAGATGCGTTCCAGTGTGCGGTAGTGCAGTTCGTCGAGCAGGTTCTTCTCGCGCAGTTCCAGCTCGCGCTTGAGGATGCGCACGAGCTGATCCGTGTTCTCGCGCAGCACCTCGCTCACGGTCAGCTCGACCGGGCGGTTGTCGCGGATGACCGTAATGCGGCTCGTGATGGTGACTTCGCAGTTGGTGAAGGCGAAAAGCGCGTCAATTAACTGCTGGGCGCTGACACCACTCGGCGCCTTGATCTCGATCTCGACCTCCTCGGAGGTAAAGTCGCTGATGGATTTCACCTTGAGCTTGCCCTTGGCCACGGCGTCCTCGATGGACGCGGTGAGGGACTCGGTGGTGGTGCCGGGCGGCAGCTCCTTGATGACGACGGTGGACTCGTCCTTCTCCTTGATCTTGGCGCGCACCTTCACGGTGCCCTTGCCATCCTGGTAATCGCGCGCGTCCATCTGGCCGCCGGTCGGGAAATCCGGCAGGCACTTGAACGGCTGCCTCTTGAGGATGGCGATCTGCGCCTCGATCAGCTCGGTGAAATTGTGCGGCAAAATCCGCGCGCTCAAGCCGACCGCGATGCCCTCCGTGCCGAGCATCAGCGTAAGCGGCAGCTTGCACGGCAGCGTCACCGGCTCCTTGTTGCGCCCGTCGTAGCTGGGAACGAAATCGGTGATCGAGTCGTTGAAAACCTCCGTGCGCGCCAGTTCCGTGAGGCGGCATTCGATGTAACGCGGCGCGGCGGCGGGGTCGCCCGTGTAGATGTTGCCGAAGTTACCCTGGCCCTCGATGAGGTAGCGCTTGTTCGCCAGCACCACGAGCGCGTCGCCGATGGAGGCGTCGCCGTGCGGATGATACTGCATCGTGTGGCCGACGACGTTGGCGACCTTGATGAAGCGCCCGTCGTCCTTCTCGTGCAGCGCCCAGAGAATGCGCCGCTGCACCGGCTTCAAGCCGTCGGCAAGATTCGGAATCGCGCGGTCGCGGATGACATAGCTGGCGTAGTCGAGGAAGCCGCGATCCACGCGCGTGTGCAGGCCCGCTTCGAGTTTCTTCGGGTCAAATGGCCGATGTGCGATGGCTTCGACCGTCTCGGCGACGATGTGATCCGCGCCGTTGCCATTCGTGACGTTCTTCTTCTCGCCGCGCGCGGGCTTTGTTTCTGCCGGCTCGGCGGGCTTTGCGCCTTCAATGGGCAGTTCAGGCTGGTTTGATTCTTTTTGTTTCTTGGCTGACATGGCTTAAATCTTCTTTGGCAGGGCCGCGCGGCTGCGCGGCCTAGATATTGGGGGCCGAGTTCATTCCTCCACCGGCACAACGAGCTTGTCCATGATGTAATCCTTCCGCTCCGGCGTGTTCTTGCCCATGTAGAAGGTGAGGATCGGCCCGGACTCGGCGCGCGGCGCGTATTCCACCTGGCTCGTCCGCATTTCCTTGCCGATGAATTGCTGGAACTCTTTCGGTGAAATTTCGCCGAGACCCTTGAACCGCGTGATCTCCGGTTTGCCACCGAGCCTGGTCACCGCCGCGTCGCGCTCCGCTTCGCTGTAGCAATAAATCGTCTCGGCCTTGTTGCGCACGCGAAACAGCGGCGTTTCCAAAACGTGGACGTGGCCGTCGTGGACGAGCTGCTCGAAGAAGCGGAAGAAATACGTGATCATCAGATTGCGGATGTGCATGCCGTCCACATCCGCGTCGGTGGCGAGGATGACCTTGTCGAAGCGCAGGCCCTCGGGGTTGTCCTCGACGTTGAGCGCCTGCATGAGGTTATACATCTCGTCGTTTTTATACATCACGTCACGCTTGAGATCCCAGACGTTGAGCGGCTTGCCCTTGAGGACGAACACGGCCTGGTTGTTCACGTCGCGGCAGCTCGTGATCGAGCCGGCGGCGGACTGGCCCTCGCAGATGAACACCATCGTGCCCCGGCCCTTTTCCTTCTTCTTGTCGAAATGATTTTTGCAGTCCTTCAACTGCGGGATGCGCAGCGTGATGGCCTTGGCACGTTCGCGCGCGAGCTTCTTCACGTTCTGCAACTCCTTCCGCAGTTCCTGCGTGTCCTTCACCTTCGCCATGATCGTCTCGGCGATCTGCTTGTTGCGCTGGAAAAAGTGCAGCAACTCCTCGCGCACGTTGTTCACGAGTTCGGTGCGGATTTCCGTGTTGCCCAGCTTGTTCTTCGTCTGCGATTCGAACATCGGGTCTTTCAGGCGAATCGCCACCGCGCCGACCATCGCTTCGCGCACGTCGTCGCCCTCGTATTTGCCGCCGCAATACTCGTTCACGGCCTTGAGCAAACCCTCGCGAAACGCGCTCAAGTGCGTTCCGCCGTCGCTGGTGTATTGGCCGTTGACGAACGAATAGAACGTCTCGCCGTAGCGCGAGTTGCTGTGCGTGAAGCAGAACTCCAGCGTCTTGCTCGCGTAATGCAGCGGCGAATAGAGCGGCTCGCTGCCGTCCGTGCCGAGGTCTTCCATCACCAAGTCCATCAAGCCGTGCCGCGATTGAAACACCTTCGGCTCGGGCGACGCCGATGTTTTCAAAATCAGCTTCAGCCCCGTGTTCAGATAGCTGTAATGGCGCAGGCGACGCTCCACGTATTCCTGCTTGAACTCCGTGTCCTTGAAAATCTCCGGGTCCGGCTCGAACTCGATGAACGTCCCGTTTGGCTCTTTGCTTTTGCCGGAGTCCTCCTTTTTGAGCTTGCCGACCTTGAACGCCGCCTCGGCGAATTCGCCATCGCGATGACTGCGCACGATGAACGCCTTCGAGAGCGCATTCACCGCCTTCGTGCCGACGCCGTTGAGGCCGACGCTGAATTGGAACACGTCGTCGTTGTATTTCGCGCCCGTGTTGATCTTGGAGACACAGTCCACCACCTTGCCCAGCGGGATGCCGCGCCCGAAATCGCGCACGCTCACGCGCGTGCCGTCAATCTCGATCTCAACCTCCTTGCCGTGGCCCATGATGTATTCGTCCACCGCGTTGTCCACGACCTCCTTGAGCATGATGTAGCAGCCGTCGTCGTAATGATTGCCGTTGCCGATGCGCCCGATATACATGCCCGTGCGCAGCCGGATGTGCTCCAGCGAGGACAGCGTCTTGATCTTGCTCTCGTCGTATTTGTGCGTGGTCTTTTCAGCCATAGAAATTTTGTGCGAGAGAAAATGCGGCAAACAGACTGTGATGGGAAACAGAAAAATGGAGCCGGCAACGAATTCCATGCCGCCGACCAGTCGGGCCAAAGAAAACTCTGGCGCCTGTCATTTCGTGTTCGTGCTGCTGTCCTTAATCGTGAACGGCTCCAGCTCGTTCAACTGCTCCTCCAGCGACATCGAGACAATCATCGCCATGTTGACCAGCGAGACGACGGCGTTGACGTTCGCGTCCTTTTCCGCCGCGCCGTCGAGGCGCTGCTTGAGCGAGCGGTTGACCTCCTGGATTTCCTCGTAAAGCTGGTTCAACCCTTTCAAGTCCCAGTCCGGCGCGCCGCCCGCGCGGGCGACGAAGTATTGCCGCAGCAAATACGCGCCCGTCATGCGGAAGAGCGTCTCCTCGACGTTCGCAAAGGGCAGGTGCAGCCGGGCCGGGCCTTTCATGCGCGAGAGGATCGGGCAGCCGCCGGTCGCCAGGCACAGGCCCATGAGCGAGCGCACGGCGGTCTGCGCGTCGGTGCGCTTCACGTAGGCGCGGTCGTCGGTGCGGACCTCGACGTTGACGAAGTGATGCGAGACGACGTTGCCGAACGCCGCCACGATCTGCTCGATGTCCAGCGCGGCGGGGCAATGACGGTGCTCGCTGGCCTTGAGCGGGCAGTTCGAGCACTGGCGATAATCGATCTGCGTCCAGAACGGATGCGGCTCCGCAACGCTCGCGGTGCTGGCGGCGCGCTCCGGATCCACCTTGAAATGGAACGACCGCCCGTCGTCCAGCGTGAGCGTGTATTCGATCATCGGCTGCGAGCATGACAGGGTGCGGAGGAAAATCACGCGGGAAAGTTCAGCGCCCCGTTCGTTTGGCTCGCGTCTTCCTCCTTGCAGAAACCCGGCAAATGGAGTGTCAATATCCGCATGAACACCTTCCGTGCGCCCTTGGCTTTTCTGGCCGCCGCCCTCGCCACTCACGCTGCCGACCCCACACTCCACTCGTTCAAGAAACAGCCGCTCGAAAAATACTACTGGTCCGAGGGCGCGATGCTTGGCGATCTGAACCGCGACGGCAAACCCGACGCCGTTTCGGGGCCTTACTGGTGGGAGGGGCCGGACTTCACGAAACGTCACGAGATTTACGCGCCCACGAAGACGACCAAAACCAAGAAGGACGGCAAGGACGTGGAGTTCCCCGGCTTCGAGGGAAATTTCGGCAGCAAGAATTCTTACTCGACGGACAACTTCTTCGCGTTCATTTACGACTTCAACGGCGACGGCTGGAATGACGTGCTCACCTACGGCCTGCCGAACACGCCGGCGTTTCTCTATTTGAATCCCAAGGGCAACGAGCAGCACTGGGAGCGGTTCACCGTGCTCGACCACGTGGACAACGAGTCGCCGACTTTCGCGGACATCACGGGCGACGGGAAGCCGGAGATCGTCTGCAACTACGAGGGCAACTTCGGCTACGCCTCGCCCGACTGGAGCAATCCGACGGCGAAGTGGACCTTCCACAACATCACACCCAAGGGCAACTGGCAGCGATTCACGCACGGCCTCGGCGTCGGCGACATCAATGGCGACGGGAAGCTTGACGTGATTTTCAAGGACGGCTGGCTGGAGCACCCCGCGTCGCTCGCGGGCGACCCGGCGTGGAAATTTCACAAGGTCAACTTCGCGCCCGCCGCCGCGCAGATGTATGCCTACGACGTGAACGGCGACGGCCGCGCCGACGTCATCACCGCGCTCGCCGCGCACGGCTACGGCCTCGCGTGGCACGAGCAGCTCGCCACGAAGGACGCTAACGGCTCTCCCCAGTGGCGCTCGCACGTTTTCATGCACAAGGCCCCGGAGGAAAATCGCTACGGCATTCATTTCCCCGAACTGCACGCGGTCGAGTTGTTCGACGTGGATGGCGACGGACTCAAAGACATCGTCACCGGCAACTGTTACTGGGCGCACGGTCCCGCCGTCGCGCCCGGCGCGGGCGAGGAGGGCGTGCTGTATTGGTTCAAGCTCGTGCGCAACGCCGACAAGTCCGTGGACTGGGTGCCGCACCTGATTGACTCGGCGTCCGGCGTCGGCCGCCAGATCGGCACCGGCGACGTGAACGGCGACGGCAAGACCGACCTCATCATCGGCAACAAGCTCGGCACCTTCGTCTTCACGCACGAGGCGAAGAAAGTTTCGGCGGACGAGTGGGCCAAGGCGCAGCCGCCGGTGAAGTTCGCCGCATTTCAAGACGGACGGCTGGAGAACATGAGCATCGTGGTCCACACCGTCCGCCCCAGCGGAACCGGGCTGCAAATCCAGCGGCCGGGCGAGCCGAAGAAAGGCGCCGCCGCTCCCGCCGACGCGCCTTCACCTTTCGCCAAACGCGCAGGCATCATTCCCATAGGCAAGGATGGTCAGCCCCTGAATCTCGCCTTCGAGTCCGGCACGTTGAAGGACTGGACCGCCACCGGCAACGCGTTCAACAAGCAACCCATCAAAGGCGACACCGTCGCCAAGCGCCTCGCCGGCTCCGGTCGCAGCGACCGCAGTTTGCACGAGGGCGAGTATTGGATCGGTGGCTATGAAGCACTCGGCGACAAACCGACGGGCACGTTGAGTTCCGCGCCGTTCAAGGTCACGCACCCGTGGGCGAGTTTTCTTTTCGCCGGTGGCAACCTACCCGGCACGCGCCTCGAACTCGTGCGCGCCGACAATCAGCAGGTCGTCTTCACCGTGCGCGGCGTGCGCAAGGAAGCCCTGGCACCCATGTCTGTTGATTTGCAGCCGCACACGGGGAAGGAAATTTTCATCCGCCTCGTGGATGAGGAGACGGGCGGCTGGGGCCACCTCAACTTCGACGACTTCCGCTTCCACGCCGAGAAGCCCGTGTTCGCCGCGGCGACCCAACAACGCGCTGCCGGCGTCTCGCCGGCAGTTCCATCTCAAAAAAATGCCGCAAAGAAAAAAGCCGGCGGTCCACCAGCGCCCCCGGAGAATCTCCCGCCCGTGGACGATTTCAAATTCGCCGGCCTCAAGCCCGAGCAAGCCGCGCGCGAGATGACGCTCCCACCCGGCTTCAAGGCCCACCTCTTCGCCGGCGAACCCGACGTGCGCAATCCCATCGCCTTCTGCCTCGATGACCGCGGGCGTGTGTGGGTCGTCGAGGGCCTGACCTATCCGCAGCGCGCGCCCGAGGGCCAGGGCCGCGACCGCATCCTCGTCTTCGAGGACACCAATGGCGACCACAAGTTCGACAAGCGCACCGTGTTTATGGAAGGACTGAACCTCGTCAGTGGCATCGAATACGGCTTCGGCGGCGTGTGGGTCGGCGCGGCGCCGTATCTTTATTTCATTCCTGTCGCGGAGGGCGATTCGCCGAAGCCCGCGGGCAAACCGCAGGTCGTGCTCGAAGGCTGGGGCTTTCAGGACACGCACGAGACGTTGAACACCTTTCGCTGGGGGCCGGACGGCTGGCTCTATGGCTGCCACGGCGTCTTCACGCACTCGCACGTGAAACCCGCCGGTGCGCTTGAGACCGAGCGGCAGTTCATCAACGCCGGCATCTGGCGCTTTCATCCCACGAAGAAAAAGTTCGAGGTCTTCGCCGAGGGCACGAGCAATCCGTGGGGCATGGATTTCGATGAGCGCGGGCAGTTGCTGATGGAGGGCTGTGTGATTCCGCACCTGTGGCACATGATTCAGGGCGCGCGCTACCACCGGCAGGGCGGCCAGCATTATCTCCCGTCGCACGAGGAGATTCAGCGCAACAATCCCGACTATTTCCAGCAGGACTTCAGCGTGAAGATGCCGCGCCAGCCGTTCGCGCAATACGTTTACGACGACATCAAGACCATCGCCGACCACGTCCACTACGCGGGCCGGACGCCGCACGGCGGCAACAGCCGCTCCGCCTCGGCCGGCGGCGGCCACGCGCACGCGGGGCTGATGGTTTATCTCGGCGGCAGTTGGCCGGAGGAATATCGCGGCAAGATTTTCATGAACAACATCCACGGCGCGCGGATGAACATGGACATCCCCGAGCGCGCCGGCTCCGGCTTCACGGGCAAGCATGGCGCCGACTTCCTCATCGCCAACGACAAGGCGTCGCAAATGATGGACATGCGCTACGACCAGGACGGCTCGGTCTACGTGCTCGACTGGTATGACCTGAACCAATGCCACCGCCCCGACCGCGCCGTGCACGACTACGACACGGGCCGCATTTTCAAAATCGTCTATGGCGACACGAAGGCGACGAAGGTGAATTTGCAGAGGAAGAGTGATGAGGAGCTTGTCGATTTTATCAGACACAAAAATGCGTGGTATGCTCGACACGCACAGAGAATTTTGCAGGAGCGCTGGACAAAGGGCGATATCAGTTCGCAAGCTCTGGAAAAAATTCTCCTACTGACTGAAGATGATGATCCAATAATACTACTGCGTGCTCAATGGGTTCTTCATGTCTCTGGCAAGCTCGGCCCAGTCCCAGCTACTGGCATAGGTATTTCAAGTGGTTCAGATGAATTTTGCCGTGCTTGGGGTATCCAACTCGCCTGTCAAGAGGAGAGAGTCCAAGAAGGGAGTGTATCTAAAGCACTGATGTGGCAGCTTGCCGAAATGGCAAGGTTCGACCCATCCCCCGTCGTCCGCCTCTACCTCGCCTCCGCCGCGCAACGCCTGCCCGTCGAGCAGCGCTGGGACATCCTCGCCGGCCTCACCTCGCACGCCGAGGACGCCACCGACCACAACCTGCCGTTGATGGCGTGGTATGCGGGCGAACCGCTCGTGGCCGCGAACGTCAACCGCGCACTCGACCTCGCGCTGGCCGCGAAGCTGCCGAACTACCTCGCCTTCACCGCGCGCCGCGCCGCCACGCTCGGCACGCCCGCCGCCATGTCCGCGCTTGTGCAGGCGCTGGGCCGGCTCGATGACGAAGGCAAACAGCTTGCCATCCTCCGCGGCTTGGGCGACGCCCTGCGCGGCCAGCGCACCGCGCCCACGCCCGCCGGCTGGGACGCGATTGCCGCCAAACTCAATGCCAAAGCCGCGCTTCGCACGGAGGTGAATTCGCTTTCCGCCAAGTTCGGCAGCCGTGGCGCGCTGGCGTCGTTGCGCGAGACGTTGCTGGATGCAAAGGCGGATGCCGCCACGCGTTCCGGCGCACTGGATGCGCTGTTGAGCGCCAAGGACGCCTCGCTCGCCCCCGCGCTTCAACGCCTGCTGGGCGACGCCGCATTGCGCGGCCAGGCCGTGCGCGCGCTCGCCAGCTACGACGACGCGTGGACACCGTGGCTACTGCTCGCCGTCTACAAGCAGTTCAATCCCGCCGAGCAGCGCGACGCGCTCGCCACCCTCGCGGCGCGCCCGGCCTACGCGCGCGTGCTTGTCGGCGGATTGGAGCAGAAGACCGTGGCCGCTCGCGACTTGACGGCGGAAACCGTCCGCCAGATTCGCAGCCTCAACCAGAAGGACGTGAACGCGAAGCTCGACGAGCACTGGGGCTCGATGCGCGAAACTGCCGCGGACAAGAAGCAGGAAATTGACCGCTACAAGAAAATCTACGCGGTCGGCTACTCGACGCCCGGCGACGCCGGCCGCGGGCGCGTGCTGTATGACAAGACCTGCGGCCAGTGCCACACGCTCTTCGAAGTCGGCGGCAAGGTTGGTCCCGACCTCACCGGCAGCGCGCGCGCGGACCTCGATTACATCCTGCACAACATCATTGATCCCAACGCGGAAATCCCGAACGACTACCGCGCCTCGACGGTGGAGATGAAGGACGACCGTTCCATCATGGGCATCCTCAAGTTGCAGGACGAGCGCGCCGTGACCCTCCTGACCGCCACCGAAACAAACACCCTCCCCCGCGCCGAGATCAAATCCATCCGCCAGAGCGAAATCTCAATGATGCCCGAGGGCCTGCTCACGCCGTTGACCGATCAGGAAGTGCGCGATTTGATCTACTATCTTCGCAGCCCGGCGCAGGTGCCGCTGCCCAAGGGGGCGAATTAGCTCCGGGATTCTTGTGCTTTTTTGAAGCGACCAGCGCTGAATAACGCGCCTGTTTCTGGGGAGAAAAAATCCTCGCATCCCGCCCGCCATGGGGTTAGCCTCCGCCCGTATCCATGGACTCGAATCAGACAACCCCTTCGTCTGAAACGCCACCCGGCACCGGCAGCCGTGCCGGCTTCACCGCCGGGAGCATCGTCGGTGGCGGGCGCTACCGGTTGAAATCCGTGATTGGTGGAGTGGGCAGGGGCGTGGTCTGGCTCGCGGAGGACGTGCGGCTCGGCGGGCCGGTGGCCCTCAAATTTCTCCCGCCGGAAATCAGCCGCGACCCCGTGACCTTGGATGAAGTGCGGCGCGCGGTGTTGAAATGCCGCGCCCTGACGCATCCGCACATCGTTCGCATTCACGATTTCCATGGGGAGCCGGACGGAGCGCCGTTCGTCGCCATGGAATACGTGGAGGGCGAGAGCCTGCACACGTTGCGGCTGAAGCAGCCGGGGCGGGTGTTTGCGTGGGAGTTTCTTGCGCCGCTCGTCCAGCAGCTCTGCGAGGCGCTGGACTACGCGCACGGCGACAGGGTCATCCACCGCGCGCTCAAGCCGGCGAACCTGACGCTCGACGGCAAGGGGCGGTTGAAGCTGGCGGACTTCAGCATCGCCGCCGCCGTGGGCGATTCGATGAATCGCCTCTCCCCGCGCGGTTCCACGAGCGGCACGCTCGCCTGCACCAGCCCGCAGCAGTTGGATGGCGGGATGCCGTGCCCGGCGGATGATATTTACGCGCTGGGGGCGGCGCTCTACGAACTGCTCACCAGCCGCCCGCCGTTTTTCTCCGGCGACATCGCGCATCAAATCCGCCACGTGCCCGCCACGCCGATGGACGAGCGGCTGGCCGAACTGGAAATTCAAAACAACATTCCGCCCGCCGTCGCCGCGATGGTCATGGCGTGCCTTGCCAAAGACCCGGCGCACCGCCCGCCAAGCGTGCGTGCCGTGGCGGACTGGCTGGGGCTGCCGATGTCCGCTGATGTTCACATTGCCGCCGCCGCCTCCCGTCCGGAAACTTTGGAAGAGGCGGTCGCCCTCCCCAAAACGATGGGGCGGGCGATGGTCGGGGCGTTCGCCGTCATCATGCTGGCGGTCTTGGGTGGGTGGCTTTATTTCAAATCACACCCGATAACAAAGCCGCCTGCCGCGTCGGCGAAGGCCGTGAAGCGCCCGCCACCCGCCGTGGTGAAATTGCCGACAGCCTCGTCGCCGTCGGTTCCCATTGCTCTACCGTCCCCATCCAAACCCACGCAGATTCCCGCAGAACAGTTGGGTGCGAATTTGCCGGGTGAGTTTCGTTCCTTGTTCAATGGACGGGATTTCACTGGTTGGCAGATCGGTTCCTCGACATTTTGGACGATCAACGATGGAACAATCGTCGGCCAAGGCCGAGGCCGGGCACACACCGGAAGCAGCAGTGGCACTTCTTTGTCATGGGAAGATGGAAAGGTTGACGATTTTGAGATGGAGGTGACTTACCGGCTTGTTGATGCCACGACACCCAAAGTGAAATATCGCGGGGCAACCGCCTCCAGAACTTTGGGGCAAGCCATGACTTATTCTTCTCAAAGGGGCTACTCCGTCAACTTGTCGGAAAACAAGGATTCTCCATGGCCAACTCCGTTGGGCAGCTTGACGGGAGAAGGACGGCCAACATTTTTTCCCGGCGAGCGCCTAGACCCAAATCGCCTTCCACCAAGCCGGCTGCAGAATGCGACACGGCTTGCCGGCATCGAGGCCTTCCGCAATAATGATTGGAATACGCTGGCCATTGTTTCTGTTGGGAATCGCTTGGTGCATAAGCTCAACGGACGCGTCATTGTGGATTTCACCGACGATGATTCCGAACGCCAAAGCAAATCTGGCAGTGTGAGTGTCAGTTTGAGTGCAACCGACCAGGGAGCAATCATCATCAAGGACATTCGCCTCAAACAATTCAACCGGATGGGGGTCAAGACGGAGGAAAAATTTTCTCTTATTGGCGAACAGGGTTTGACAGGCTGGAAAGGCGATCCCAGATATTGGGCTGTTGAAAACGGCGTGCTTACGGGGCGTTGGCGGGCAGGGCAAGCCAATTCCTCCCCGGTCACACTCGAATGGACCAATGGCCTGCTGCAGAACTTCGACTTAAAGTTGACTTACCGCGTGTCTGGCACCGGCGCACCGGTGCTGGACTATTTGGCCGCCTCGAATCCGGAGGCCGTTGGTGATTTGGGTTACGCCGCCAACTTGGACAATTATGGGGCCGGGGCAAAATCGGGGGCCGGAAACCTGATCCATCTAAAAACGCTGACCACTTGGAAAAACGGAGCGAGCCACACGGAATTACAGCGAGCCCCACTAAATTTTTCCGGTGTCTACTTGTCGAGCAATAAAAAGGCGCGTCCACCATTTATCCTAAACGGCTGGAATGAACTAACCATCCGTGCCACTGGAGGCTGGTTAAAGCACGGCCTCAATGGCACTCAAATAATCAATTTTGCATCAAGAAAAGGAGGCGGCAGCGGACGGTTGTCGCTCTGCCTGTTCACGCTTCCTGATCGCCCGGTGACGCTGGAAATCAAATCCATGGAACTGCGGCACTTGGCGGACGACGCGAAGTAGGCAGGCCTCCTCGCGCTTTTTTCTTCGCGCATGAAACTCTACTTCCTCCGCCACGCCGAGGCGCTCGATGGCCTCGATGACGCGGCGCGCCCGCTCTCGCCGCGCGGCAAAAAACAGGCGGACAGGCTGGCGCGTTTTCTGTGCAAGGCCGGGATTGAATTCGACGCCGCCTTCAGCAGCCCGCTGGTGCGCGCCCGGCAGACGGCGGAGCGGATGTTGAAAATCACCAACAAGGAGCGTCGGCTCAAACTGGCGATGGACGATGCTTTGCTCAACGGCACGTCGCAGCGCGAGTTCGACCGCTGGCTGGGGCAGTTGCCCGCCGTGGAAAAGGTGCTGCTGGTCGGACACGAGCCGTCCCTGTCCGCGCGGGTGCGGCACCTGCTGGGCGGGCCGGACGAGGCGGCGTTGAAGCTGTCCAAAGGCGCGCTGGCGTGCGTGGAACTGGGCGCGACAGGTAATGGCGCGCTCAAGTTTCTCATCGCGCCGAAGCTGCTGGGGGCTTGAGGCGCATCACCGCCTTTCGAGTTGCCTTGCCGGAGGCTTGGAATTACAACGGCCCCGTGATGCCCATGCTGGCCATGTCCGTCGCCTGGTTTGATCTCGTCGCGCTCGGGGCGCTCGCCGCCGGCGTGGTGATGGGGCTGCGGCGCGGGCTGTCCGAGGAGTTGTTTCCACTGGTGCAGTGGCTGGCAATTTTCCTGATCTGCGGCGCGACCTACAAGGTGCCGGGGGATTTGCTGGCTTCGCTGGGAAAAATCCAGCCCGGCTTCGCGTATGTGGCCTGCTATCTCGCGCTCGCGGCGCTGATGCTCGGCGGCTTCGCGCTGCTGCGGCGCGTGGTGGGGCTGAAGCTGGTCGAGCGGCAGGCCATCGGCGCGTGGGAGACGCCGCTGGGCGGGGTGGCCGGCGCGGGGCGGTGCGCGTGCATCCTGCTCATGATTCTGGCGCTGTTGAACGCCAAATATGTCAGCCCAGAGGAACAGGAGCGCCTGCGCCAGCCCCGGACGGGGAGCGACGCGCCGGCAGTGTTTGCCGTGGAATCCGTCCAAAACGATGTCTTTGCCGGTTCGCGGGCGGGGGCTTTCGCGCAGCGGAGTCTCGGCGGGCTGCTCATCACGTCGTCGCCGCCGGTCGGGTATTTTGAGAAGAAGATCGAGGGCTTCGGCAAGAAAATGGAGCGCGCGGTGAACGAGGGCATTGAGGCCGCCGAAAAGAAATAGCTCGCCCGCCACTCAAAAAACCATGCCCGACGAACTCCAGCAAGCCGCCGCCGCCCTCGGCCTGGGAAAATTCCGCCGGCACATTTTTCTCTGCGCCGATCAGGCCAAGCCCAAGTGCAGCGACCGGGAGGAAAGCCTCGCCGCGTGGGAATACCTCAAGCGCCGGCTGAAGGAACTCGGCCTCGTCGGGCCGGAGGCCTCGGTCTGCCGCACCAAGGCGAACTGCCTGCAAATCTGCGTGCGCGGCCCCGTCGCCGTGGTCTATCCGGAGGGCGTCTGGTATCACTCCTGCACGCCGGCCGTGCTGGAGCGCATCATTCAAGAGCACTTGATCGGCGGAAGGCCCGTGCGGGAGTTTGTGCTGGCGGAGCATCCGCTTGCGATGGATTCTGCGAAAGAACAATGCTGATGCCGCTTCACCCAACACCCGCCCGCGCCGGTCTCGCGATTGGATTGCTTTTGGCGCTGCTCTTTATTTCACCCTGCTTGGCCGCGCCGCTGGAGTGGATTGAAGTCGCGGCGGACGGAAAAAGTTTCATCCAAAAGCCGTCCGGCGCAAAATTCTCGCCGTGGGGTTTCAACTACGACCACGACGAGAAGGGCCGGCTGATCGAGGACTACTGGCTCGCCGAGTGGCCGAAAGTGGAGGCGGACTTCCGCGAGATGAAGCAGCTCGGTGCAAATGTTGTGCGCGTGCATCTGCAAGTCGGCAAGTTCATGATCTCGTCCGCGCGCGCGGACGACGGCGTGCTGCGGCAGCTCCGGCGGCTCGTGCGGCTCGCGGAGGACACCGGCCTGTATCTCGATGTCACCGGCCTCGGCTGCTACCACCGCGCCGATGTGCCGAAGTGGTATGACGCGGTATCGGAGGCGGAGCGCTGGGAAATCCAGTCGCGGTTCTGGCACGCCGTCGCCCGCGAGTGCCGCGAAAGTCCGGCTATCTTCTGCTATGACCTGATGAACGAGCCGGTTGCACCCGCTGGCAGCGGCAGGGGGAAGGACTGGCTTGGCCCGGCGTTCGCGGGAAAACATTTCGTGCAATACATCTCGCTCGACGCGCAGGGCCGCGAGCGGGAGACCATCGCGCGCGAATGGATTCGCAAGCTCACGCAAACCATCCGCGCGGTGGACAAGCGGCACCTCGTCACGGTCGGGTTGGTGGACTGGAGCTTGAAGCGTCCGCGCACGTTGTATTCCGGCTTCGCGCCGGAGCAAATCGCGCCGGAACTGGATTTTCTGTGCATCCATCTTTACCCGGAGTCGGGCAAGGTGGCCGAGGCGATGGACAAGCTGAAGGGCTTCGCCGTCGGCAAGCCCGTGGTCATCGAGGAGACTTTCCCGCTCAAGTGCTCGGTCGAAGACTTCAACCTGTTTCTGGACCAGTCGCGCGCCACCGCCGCCGGGGTGATCGGCTTCTACTGGGGCGCGCCGCCGGAGGAGCTGCGGAAAACAAACAGCATCGCGAACTCTCTCATGCTCCGCTGGCTGGAAATTTTCCAGCAGCGCGCGCCGGGGAAACCTCCGTTGAAGCCGTGAGCCAGCCGGCTCGGCACCCGCCACGGCGGCTTGCCTGCAATTATTACGTATAGGTAATATTTATTTGCCAAACGCCGCCGCCAGCGGAATAGTCCTCCCGGCTGCACCAATGACGAAAGCGGACTCCGTCCATCGTCCAATGTTGCGGCCATTGCGAATGAAAACGCTTTCCATCATCGCCGCGCTGGCTGGCATTGCGCTGGCCGCCGTGAGTCTGCGGCCCGACGCGGCCACGCCCACGGCGGGCAGGGAAACTTCCAAGCCCCTCGCGCCCGCCTCTGCCGACTGGCCGATGTTCCGCGGCAACCCCGGCCTGACCGGCGTGGCCAGCGGCAGCCTGCCGGACAAGCTTTCCATGCTCTGGAGCTTCAAGACTGGCGGCCCGGTGAAATCCTCCGCCGCCATCGTGGGCGGCAAAGTTTTCATCGGCTCGGATGACGGCAACCTTTACACGCTGAACCTGGCTGACGGCAAAAAAATCTGGACCGCCAAAACCGAAGGAGCTATCGAATCCTCGCCGCTTGTGCTGGATGGCAGAGTTTTTGTCGGCTCCATGGAGGGCTTCCTCTACGCCGTCAGTGCGGCGGATGGAAAGGAGCTTTGGAAATTCAAGACCGAGGACAAGATCGTCGGCGCGCCCAACTGGGTGAAGTCGCCCGATGGCAGGGCGAACTGGATTCTCGCAGGCAGCCACGATTTCAAGCTGTATTGCCTCGACGCCGCGACTGGCAGAAGCAACTGGGTCTATGAGAGCGGCAACTACATCAACGGCACGCCCGCCGTGGACAATGGCGTGACGGCCTTCGGCGGCTGCGACGCGCTGCTGCACGTCATCTCGCTCGACGACGGCAGGCAGGTGAAGGAAGTGGACGCCGGGGCCTACGTGGCCGGCTCCGCCGCGCTGGCGGACGGGCGCGCCTACTTCGGCCATCTGGAGAACGCCTTTCTGTGCATTGACATCGTGAAGGAAAAGACCGCGTGGACTTACAAGGAACGCAACTTCCCCTACTACTCCTCGCCGGCGGTGACGAAGGATCGCGTCCTTTTCGGCGGGCGCGACAAGCGTGTGCATTGCGTCAAGCGCGACACCGGCGAGGCTGACTGGACGTTCGCCACGCAGGGCAAGGTGGACAGCTCGCCGGTGGTCGTGGACGGCAAAGTGGTGGTCGGCTCGGAGGACGGGCGGCTCTACGTGCTCTCGCTCAAGGACGGCAAGGAGCTGTGGAACTACGAAATCGGCCAGGGCCTGACGAGTTCGCCCGCCGTCGCGAGCGGGAAAATCGTCATCGGGAGCGAGGATGGAAGTGTCTATTGTTTTGGGACGAAGAAAAATTGAACGAGAACCTGTTATGAGCACCGTCACCATCGCCCCCGCGCCGAAGACCGCCGGTCCGCCGATTCACCACGAGACCAAGGCCGGCAATTATTTCGTCGCCAACTACCCGCCGTTCGCGTTCTGGAAGCCGGAGTTGATCGGCGAGTTCGAGCGCGCCCTCGAGCAGCCGCCGCGTCCCGGCGTGCCCCTTGGCGTTTACATGCACATTCCGTTTTGCCGGAAGCGCTGCCACTTCTGCTACTTCAAGGTCTACACCGACAAGGATTCGTCCGAGATCAAGGACTACATCGAGACGGCGCTGGCGGAACTGGAGTTCTACGCGAAGAAGCCGTTCGTCGGCGGGCGCAAGGCGAATTTCGTTTACTTCGGCGGCGGCACGCCGAGTTATCTTTCCGAGAAGCAGCTCCACCATCTCGCCGACGGCATGAAGCGCCTCATCCCGTGGGACGGCGTGGAGGAAGTCACCTTCGAGTGCGAGCCGGGCACGCTCACGGATCACAAGCTGAAGGCCATTCGCGACATCGGCGTCACGCGGCTTTCGCTCGGTGTGGAAAATTTCAGCGACCACATTCTCGACATCAACGGCCGCGCGCATCGCAGCAAGGAAATCGCGCGCGCCTACGGTTACGCGCGCGAGCTGGGCTTTCCGCAGATCAACATTGATCTCATCGCCGGCATGGTCGAGGAGACGGAGGAAAACTGGCGCGATTGCGTCGCCAAGACCATCGCGATGTCGCCCGACTCGGTGACGATCTACCAGATGGAGATTCCCTACAACACGACCATCTACCAGCGCATGAAGGCCGAGGGGAAACTCGTCGCGCCCGTGGCCGATTGGGAAACGAAGCGCGAATGGGTCAGCTACGCCTTCACGGAAATGGAGAAGGCCGGTTACAGCGTCAACAGCACCTGCACCGTGGTGAAGGATCCGGCGAAGACGAAGTTCATCTATCGCGAACGGCTTTTCACCGGCGCGGATTTGCTCTCGCTCGGCGTGGCGAGCTTCGGGCACATCAGCGGCGTGCATTACCAGAACCAGCACGAATTCGCGCCCTACATGGAGGCGATTCACGGCGGCCGCTCGCCCGTCTATCGCGCCTACCGTCCGAACGACGACGAGCGGCTCATCCGCGAGTTCATCCTGCCGCTGAAACTCGGCGCGGTGAAGGCGAGCCATTACATCCAGCGCTTCGGCGTGGACCCGCGCGTGCGTTTTGCCCCCGCCCTGCAACGCCTCAAGGACTGGGGCTACCTGACCATTGACGGTGACGAAATCCGCCTCAACCGAGATGGTCTGCTGCAAGTGGACCGCCTGCTGCATGAGTTCTTTCTGCCGGAGCACGAGACCGGCCGCTACGCGTGACATGAGCACCCCCGCCACATCCAGTTCGCTCCTGATGCCGACGGCGTTGCCGATCGCGTATCCGCTGGACGATTTTTACGCGCAGCAGGGACTCGTTTTGCCGCGCATCGAGGCCGTCGAGGGGAAAGACGTGCCGGAGCCTTACCGCTCGCTGCTTGTTCACGGGGACGACATGACGCCGACGTTGGAGAAATTTCACGGCGACAAGATTCACATCCGCGTCATGCGCCAGCAGCAGCGGGACGATTTTTACTTCCGCGAAGTGGTGCTCGTGCTCGACGCGGACGAGCGCCCGGTGGAGTTCGGCGCGATCAAGATGAACCTCGCGCTCTTCTCGCCCGCCGCGCGCAAACTCATCCTCGAGGAGCGCGAACCGCTCGGTCACATCCTTCGCGATTGCGCCGTGGCCCACGCCAGCCGGCCCAAGGCGTATCTGCGCGTCGAATCGGACCAACTCATCAACGAGGCCCTGAAGCTGGCGGCCCAGCACACGCTTTACGGGCGGCGCAACACGCACTTCGACACGGAGAACCGGGCGTTGGCGGAAATTGTGGAAATCCTGCCGCCCGAAACAACGAAAACCTGACCAGCCACGGATGAAACACGGATTGAACACAGATCACGAACAGCGGGCTTTCTTGGGCCATCCCCCTTCCGTGTTTGTTCCGTGTTCAATCGGTGGCTGAAAAATGAAACTATGAAGACCGACTACGACGTTTTGATCATCGGCGCCGGCCCGGCGGGCTGCGCCGCCGGCATCGTGCTTGCCGAGCACGGCCACCGCGTGCTCATCCTCGAACGCGAGAAGTTCCCGCGCTATCACATCGGCGAGTCGCTCATCCCGTTCACCTACCAGCCGATGGAGCGGCTCGGCCTCATCCCGAAGATGCGCGCCTCGTGCAACCAGAAGAAATACAGCGTCCAGTTCGTGCAGCCCAACGGCCGGGCCAGCCAGCCGTTTTATTTTTTCAACCGCTACGACAAGGACACCGTCGCCCAGACCTGGCAGGTGCTCCGCTCCGAGTTCGACGAAATGGTTCTCCACCACGCTCGTTCCAAAGGCGTCGAGGTCATCGAGGAAATCACGGTGAAGGAACTGCTGCGCGAGGGCGGCCGCGTCGTGGGCGTCCGCGCACAGAAGAAGTCCGGCGAAACGGTCGAGTTCCGCGCGCCGATCACGCTCGACTGCACCGGCAAGGAAAGCTTCACCGCCGTCCGCAACGGCTGGCGCATGAAGGATCCGTATCTGAACAAGGTCGCCGTGTGGACCTACTACAAGGGTTCCAAGCGCGAGCCAGGCATTGACGAGGGGCAGACCACGGTGGCGTTCGTGCCGGACAAGGGCTGGTTCTGGCACATCCCGCAGCACAACGACATGGTGAGCGTCGGCGTCGTGGCCGAGGGCAAGTATCTCACGCGCGGCGGCGTGAAGGATCCGAAGGCCATCTTCCATCGCGAAGTGGAGGAAAACCTCTGGATCAAAGATCACTTGTCCGTTGGCGCGTCCACCGGCGATTACTACGTCACGAGCGAATACTCCTACCACTCGCGCCACTGCGGCTGTGAGGGATTATTGCTCGTGGGCGACGCCTTCGCCTTTCTCGACCCCGTGTTCAGCAGCGGGTTGATGCTGGCCTTCAAGAGCGGCGTGATGGCGGGCGATGAAATTCACAAGGCGATACTTGAAAAGGATTTTTCACCGGAGCGCTTTGCCGGTTACGCGCATTATATGCGTGCCGGCGTGGAGAACATGAGGAAGCTCGTCTATGCCTTTTACGATCCAAAGTTCTCCTTCAAGCAGGTCATCGACAAGCATCCCGACGCCGCCGGCGAAATCACCGACTGCCTCTCCGGCGACGTGAACAAGGATTTCACCGGCCTGTGGGACAAAATCCGCGAGTTCGTGCCGCTGCCGGACGAACTGCCCGTCGGTGCGCCGCTGGCGGCGCCGCGCGCACCGCAGCCGGTTTAACCGGAACGATGCAGTTGAAATGGGGAGCGCGACCGTCCCGGTCGCCCCCGTCGGCGTCCCGCCGACGGGTTTGGGACGAACTCACCGCCCCAAAGGGTGCGTTCGGCTGGCGCGGGGAAGTTTTCGGCGGGACGCCGGAAACTGCGGGCGAGACGCCACGCGCTCCCCAATTCCACTGCATGGATTCGGTTTGGGACAAACGGAACGCCGCTGCTTCAAAAGGCTGCGGTGTGAGCCAGCCCGCTGTTCGCGGAAAGCCCCGGTTTGACAAGGGGCGCAGGAAGGGTAGCTTCGCGTCAACAGCTTAAGCAGCCCCGGCGCATGAAAAATGTCACCGTCACCCTCCGCACGGATTTGCGGGAGGAGTGTGCCCGAAGGCTGGGGCGGCTCTCGCGGCGGAAGTTCTTCAATCAGGGCTTCAAGGCCGGACTGGGCGCGCTGCTGGCGACGACGGCGAACGTGCCCTTCGGCGTGCAGCGCGCGCTGGCCGAGGGGAACATCGGCCTCAACGGCAAGAAGCTCCTCTTCATCTTCCTGCGCGGCGGCAACGACGGGCTGAACACGCTCATCCCGATCCAAGACCCGGCCTACGCCTCCAACCGGCCAAACATCGCCATCCCTCAAGACCCGGCGACGGACTACTCGGCGGTGACGGGCGGCATGGATTTCCCGCAGGCGGGTAGCGTGGATGGCACGTATGACCATTATCCGTATGCGATCCGGGCAGGGAACGGCTTTGCGGCGATTCACCCGTCGCTCAAGTGGCTCGCGCCGCTCTACAACGCCGGGCATCTGGCGCTGATTCATCGGGTCGCGTATGTCGGGCAGACGCGGTATTGGGCTTATTCACAGCGAATCTGGGAGACGGGTATTCCAAGTTACCCTCCGGTTGTGAACCAAGGCGGCGTTTTCTATCGAACCATCATGCAGTCCGGTCTTGCCACTTCCACAGCGTTCAGCGGGGTGTCGTTCCAGTCTGCGTTGCCATTTAGCCTGCGCGGTTCTGAAGCGATGATGCCCAACTTTACCGACGCGAGTCGCTTCAATCTGCTGGGCGTGCCGAACACCAGTGACGGCAAATTGAAGTTCATCCCCGGCCTGGCCGGCGGCCTTCATCTGCCGGCGACGCCCAAAGTCCACCGCCAGTTTCTGGAACAGGAATATGAAAAGCTGCTGAACGCCCTCGGTGCGTTTTCTCAATTTGACTTCTCGGAGGGCGGAAACACCTACCGCGATTTCCGGGTGGACGCCGGCCATGTCGGCGAAGCCGAGGTCACGGACGGCGATCAGGACTGGGCGGATGCCTGGGCCAGCACGGACGGCGGGGGCGGCTATTATCTTTTCCCCACCACGAACAACAAGAACGGCGGCGCGCAGCGGATGCCGGGTGCCGCTTCGCCTCAAACTTCCAAGTATGTCGTGGACACCGGTGCCTACAATGCCGCCAACACCGCCTTGTTCAACAGCCTCAAGGGGGCGGCAATTTTTCTGAATCATACGGATGCATTCATCGCGGGCACCGAGTATCCCAGCCCATTCGTAACAATCGGTGGCAGTCCTACAGGCGGTTTTGAAACGTCAGCCGATCAAGGCCAGCTTACCGGTGTTCATCCCGACCTGCTTCGCCGTCTGTCTTGGGCGTTTTACTCGCTCTGGAAATACTTCTCCATCTACGGCAAGGGTGGTCCAAAAGAGGTGTCGGGCGCGAAGGTTTCTTGGGACGACCTTGTGATCGTGACGATGTCGGAATTCGGACGAACTTCCGTCGAAAATACCATCGGAGGAACCGATGATGGCGAAGCAAGCGTCATGCTGGTGGCGGGCGGCGGGATCAACGGCTTCGGCAAGCCAGCGAACACCAATGGCTCCAACGGCGGCATCTACTGCTGCAACACCACCGGCTGCGACGGCCCGGCCTACAACAATCAGAGTGTAAATTGGGTCACGGGGAACTCCGGCACTTTGTTTTCTTCGCCGGGTGGCTATTATCTTGGCCGCGCGGTGGATTTCCGTTCCGTGCTGGGCCGCATCATCCGCAAGCACCTCGGCGCGACGCAGAACCAGTTGAACACCATCCTGCCCGGCTACGCCACCGAGAGCACCGAGCACCTGCTCACCGGCGGCGTCTGCACCGACGGCGTCACCATCGCCGGCGAGCCGGACTTCATTTGAGGGGCGGCGACAATTCCCCGTGAGTTGCGGGAGAACCAATTAACCGGCCCTCACTTATAGCCTCGGCGCGGCGGGCTTGTGTGGCGTCTGCCAGGCGTGCGCGCCTTTCACCGCCACTTTGCGCTTGAACACCTTGTCGCCGCACGTCGCGAAGATCGTGTCGGAGTTTTCCCCGCCGAAACAGAGGTTCGAAACTTTGCCGTTCGGCGTGGGGATGATGCAGTTCACCCGGCCGGCCTGATCGCAGACCTGGATGCCCAGCCGCGTGGCGACGTAGAGCCGCCCATCGCGATCCACGCGCATCCCGTCCGCGCCGCTGTCATCGGCGGCATCGGGCTGGTGGAGGTGGTAGTAACGCTGCTTGAATTTCAGCGAGCCGTCCGCCGCGATTTGATGGCTGTAGACCCAGTGCGAGCGGCTGTCGGCCACATAGAGCAACGTCTGGTCGGGCGAGAGCGTGATGCCGTTGGAAAATTTCAACCCCGTGTCCACGACCTTCTTCGAGCCGTCGGGTTTGATGAGCCAGACCTTGCTGGTGTTGGTGTTCGCGCCGGTGGGATTGGGATTGGTGACGTAAATGTTCCCGCTGTGCGCGACGACGAGGTCATTGCCGCGAATGCCCGACGCGATTTCCGTCGCGCGTCCGGCGGCATCGTAGGCCAGGATTTTTTCATCCGCTCCTGCCGTGGAATACATTTTTCCGTCGGGGCCGAACGCCTGCCCGCCGCTGCGCTTGGTGTCGGCGATGAACTCCGTCAGCTTCCCGTCCAAGCCGACCTTCCACGACTTGTTGTTCGGCACATCGCAGAAGAACACCTCGCCCTTCGCATTGGCCGCCGGGCCTTCGGTGAACTTGTAGCCCTCGCCGACAAGCTGCCAGCCTTCGCCGGGAATCAAAATGTCTTGAAGCTGCCTGGAACCCGCGCCTGCTTTCGGTGCGGCGGGCCAGCCCTTCCACAGCCAGCGCACCGCGTCGGGAAAAATCGCCGTGGCGTGCTTGCCATTGTGGCCGCCCTCGCCCCAAGCGTGATTGACCTCGTAGCCCGCGAACGTCAGCGCGCGCTCCATCATCTGATTCGCCATCCACCAGTCGCCGCCGTAAATGTTCTGGTCGTTGGAGCCATCCTGCAAAAATACGCGGAGAGGCTTCGGCTCGAACTTCCGAATCAGCGTCGGATACACATCCCCGCCGCGCAGGCCGACGTAGGTGCCGACGCTCGTGAACACGCGGCTGAACGCAGCAGGCCGCTCCCACGCCGCCGTCCACGCGGCGATGCCGCCGCTGCTGCTGCCCGCGATGGCGCGGTCGGTCGCGTTCTTCGAGAAATGCAGCGCGCGGCCATCTGGAGCCTTCTGCTTTTCGGCGTCGGGCAGGAGTTCTTCGAGCAGGAACTTCACGTAGCCATCGCCCAGCCCGTCGTATTCGTAGCTGCGGTTGAAGCGGTCGAGCGCGGCCTCGGCATTCGCCGCCTTCACTTTGCCGTGCATCACCATCACGGCGATGGTCACGGGCATTTCCTTTTTGTGGATGAGATTGTCAAAGACCGTCGGCGCCTCGTAGTTCTTCCCGTTGCCGTCCTGAAAGACCATCAGGCACGCGGGCTTGGCGGGGTCGTATTGCCTCGGCACGTAAATAAAATAGTCGCGCGTGGTGCCGGGAAAAACCTTGGACTTGTCGAACGAGAACTTCACCACATCGCCCTTCGGCACGCCGGGCTGCGGCTTGGAGTCGGGATGCGGCGGATACTCGTCCGCCGCGCGGGCGGAGAAAACCACGGCGGCACAGAGGCACAGGGCAGCGAGGAAGTTTTTCATGGGGCGCGAGCGTAGCAGGCCACCAAATCAAGTCCAGCGCGGCGGCAGTGGTATGGTTTGAAAAGATTTTTGAGTCGCGCGAAGAACGCGAAGAAAAACCGAAGGGAAAGGCTTCTTTTCCTTCGCCACCTTCGCGGTCTTCGCGCGAAATGATACCCTACCGCACCCGCGCCAGCAGCCAGTTCAGCAGCTCGCCAATCGTCAGCCGCTCCTGCCGGCCGTCGTCGCGATGGCGGACGGTCACGGTGTCCAGCAGGTCCGGCTTCTCGCCCAGCGTGTCGAAGTCAATCGTCACGCAGAACGGCGTGCCCGCCTCGTCCTGCCGCGCGTAGCGGCGGCCAATCGAGCCGCCGTCGTCGTAAAAGACATTCATCCACGGACGCATCAGGTCGCGCACGGCCTGCGCCTTCTTCACGAGGTCGGGCTTGTTTTTGAGCAGCGGCAGCACCGCCACCTTGATCGGCGCGACGCGGGGATGGAACTTCATCACCACCGTCGTCTCGCTCTTGCCCTTGTCGTCGGTCTTGGTGACTTCGGAGTAGGCGTTGCAGATGAGCGCAAGCGTGAGGCGGTCGAGACCGGCGGACGGCTCGATGACGTGCGGCACGAACTGCCCCTTGGCGAGCTTTTCAAAGAAGGCGTCCGCCTCCTTGCGCGCGGCCTCGGCGGCGTCGGCGGGCGTGAGCTTCTTCTTGTCAATGCCCGTGCGGGTCTTGGCCTCGATGAATTCTTCGCGCATCGCCTGCTTGCGCGCGTCGGGAAGTTTCGCCCACGCGGCGCGCACTTCCTCGTCGAACACGCCCAACGGCTTGCCGGAAAACTTTTCGTGCTGGCTCAAGTCAAAGTCGCCGCGCGCGGCGATGCCTTCGAGTTCGTCGCCCTTGACCTCGCCGTCCTCCTCCTTGCTGAAGGGGAACTTGTAGAGGATGTCCACGGTGGCGCGGGCGTAGTGCGCGAGTTCGTTCGGTTGCTGGATGTGAAAGCCCAGCGTGGCGCGCGGCAGGCCGATGTTTTCGTAGAAGCGCACGCGCTCCTCGACCCAATACTGGTGCCACGCCTGCCAGCCCCAGTTGGGCTGCGGCTCGCCGGGATGCCCCTGCGACGGCACGGTCGCAACCGAGCCGTGCAATGCCTCGACCGCCTCGTCGGGGCGGATGAAAAACTCCAGTTCCATCTGCTCGAACTCGCGCGAGCGGAAGGTGAAGTTGCGCGGCGTGATCTCGTTGCGGAAAGCCTTGCCGATCTGGCCGATGCCAAACGGCACTTTCACCCGCGAGGAATCGAACACGTTCTTGAACTGCACGAAGATGGCCTGCGCGGTTTCGGGGCGGAGGTAGGCGATGTTCTCGTCGGTGGCGACGGGGCCGTAATGCGTTTGCAGCATCAGGTTGAACGGACGCGGTTCCGTCAGTTCGCCGCCGCAATGCGGGCAGGGCGTGATGAAACCGGTCGCGCCCAATTGTTCGGTCGCAAGGTAGAGATAAAATTCTCTCGCGTCCGCCGGGTGTTTGCCCTTCTCCGCCTCCTGCACCAGCCAGGAAATCGTGACTTCGGGATTGCGAACCAAGGCGAGATTGGGTGCGAGTTGCTTGCCCCTGCCTTTCGCCCACTTGAGCAAGTCGCCGGTGTTGAATCTGTTTGTCACCGGTTCGGTCAGCGCGGCGAGTGACTGCGTCCACTGCTGCTCACACATCAACGGCCACCATTGATCCGCGCGAATCAGCTTCTTGCAGTGTTTGCAGGTGCTCATCGGATCCGCAAACGTGTCCACGTGCCCGCTCGCCTTCCAGATCATCGGGTGCATGATGATCGAGGCGTCGAGACCGACCACGTCCTCGCGCTCGCGCATCATCGAGTGCCACCACGCGTCGCGCAGGTTGCGCTTCAGTTCCGCGCCGAGCGGGCCGTAGTCCCAGAAGCCGTTGATGCCGCCGTAAATCTCGGAGGACTGGAAAATGAAGCCGCGCCGCTTGCACAGCGACACGATTTTCTCCATCAAAACATTCTCTTTCGGCTCGGCCATAGGGCGGCGAGTGTTTGCAAAGCGGGAGTTGATGTCAAGGCAGGCGGGCCGGACAAGGCGCTTCCTTTAGCCACGGATTGAACACGGATGAAACACGGAGAGGGAAAAGTTCCCTGATTGAATCCGTGTTTTTTCCGTGTTCAATCCGTGGCTAAAAAATCACCCCACCGGCAATCCGCTGGCGCGGAGAATCGTCTCCTGCACGGCGAGGTCGTGCGCGGGCGTGAAGGCGAACTGCTTCTCGCCGCGAATCACCTTCGCCAAGTCCGCGAAGTCCGCGTCGTAGCGCGGGAGCTTGGGGAAGCTCACGTCCTGATAGCCCTTGCGATAACTGCCACGCGGCTGGTCAAGCGCGAGCCGCGCCGAGCCCGGCTCCAGCGGACGGATGTCCACCGTGCCGCGGTCGCCGCACACGACGAACTGCCGCCGCGCACCGCCGTCCACCTCGAGCAGCGCGCTCCGCACCGTGACCGTGGTGCGCGGGTATTCGAGCACGGCGAGCATGTTGTCCTGCAAATCATCCTTCTCCTTCGAGGAATGGCGTGGGTGCGCCGTGACGCGCTCTGGCCTGCCAAGCACCACGAGCGCGGCGTCAATGACGTGGCAGCCCAGCTCGAACATCGAACCGCCGCGATACGGCAGGAGCTTCTGCCGCTCCGCCACGCCGATGGCCTTGCTCATCACCGTCTCGATGGAGAAAACCTCGCCGAGCCAGCCGTCGCGCACGGCCTGGAAGCAGAATTGAAACGCCGGGTTGTAGCGGAACATATAGCCCATCTGCACGGTGAGCTTCCGGCGCGTGGCGTCGTCGAGAATCTTCTTGAAGGCCGGCAGCGATTCGCCCGCCGGCTTGTCGAGATGGATGTGCTGCCCGGCAGCGACGCACCGCGCGGCCACGGCGAGCAATTCCTTCACCTCGGTTTCCACTGCGACGGCCTGCAGGCCCTTCACGTTCAGCAACTGCTCCTCGGTCATCCACGGCACGCCTTCGTAGGTCTTGGATTTCTCCGCGCCCGCGCGGCGCGTTGCATCCGGCTCAACGACACCGACGACTTCGAAGTCCGGCGAGCGGCGGAGCGATTCCATTTTGCCGCCCGCGTGCGCGTGGCCGGTGCCGATCTGGCCGACTTTGATTTTTGGCCTCGCGGAACCTTGTGCGGTAGCGGACAGAACGTTGTTCGCGCCAGCGGCTGCGAACAGGCCAGCTTGACCAGTGCGCGCCAGAAAATCACGGCGGGAGAGGGCATTCATGGTGGCGGTATCTTATCGCCGGGGAAACCGCCGAAACAAGCGCAGAAGCGCAAAGAAACTTCGGAACACAGCCCCGTTTTTTATTTCTGTAAATCGCCGCCGATTTGGATATAACTGCGCGCACTGATGCGTCATTCCAAAGTCCTCGCCAAAATCCGCGCCGGCAAAGTCGCGCGAATCTGCAACTTCGCCAACTATCTCCCCTTCGTGCCCCGGCTGGCCGCGAGCGCCGGCTACGACGGCATCTGGGTGGACGGCGAGCACCGGCCCTTCGACATCCGCGAGGCGCAGGCGCTGATGGCCTTTCATCACCTGGCGGACATTGACTGCATGTGGCGCCCGCCGACCAAGGAGAAGAACGCCCTCTACCGCCTGCTCGAGGACGGCGCGGCGGGGCTGATGATTCCGCACGTCTCGACGCCGGAGCACGCGCGCGAACTGGTGCAGGCCGTCAAGTTCCCGCCGCTCGGCGACCGCGGCCTCGACGGCTCCGGCCTCGACGGCGATTTCTACGTCAACCTGCCGCCCACGTATCCGCAGGACGCGAACCGCGAGACGTTCCTCGTCGTGCAGATCGAGACGCCGCAGGCGCTGGAGAACGCCGAGGCCATCGCCGCCGTGCCCGGCGTGGATGTGCTCTTTCTCGGCCCCGGCGATATGTCGCTGCGTTTGAACTGCTCCCCGTCCGTGAACGATCCGCAAATGATGGCCGCGCAGAAAAAAGTCGCCGCCGCCGCGAAAAAGCACGGCAAGGCCTGGGGCCGCCCCGCCGGCACGGCGGCGGACGCGAAAGTGGTCATTGACCTCGGCGCGCAGTTCGTCGCCTATGGCAGCATCCACTGGGCGATTGTCCGCCATCTGAAGGAGTGCCAGGCGGACTTCGACCAACTGCTCGGCCCGGACAAGTGAGCCGCCGGGCACGACGGCGAAGTGAAGTCGAATTTGAGGGAACCACGGAAGACGCGGACAACACGGAAAGCCAAAATTTCCGGTTCAAAGTGATTTGCCCGCTTCTGTGTCTTCGGTGTCTTCCGTGGTTCAACGCCGCATAATTGCACTCGTCAAACCGCCGAGTTTGCGGTTGATTCTCCCTCGTGCGTGCGCGCGGAAAATTTCTGAAAACCATTTTCGGCCTGGCGTTGAGCCTGCCGCTCCTCGCGCCCGCGCAATCGCCGCTCGCGTGGGACGCCATGAGCAAGGAGCGCACCGCCGTCGTGGGCGATGAAAAAATCCCCTTCACCTTCAGCGTCACGAATGTTTCTACGCAGGAGATCACCATCAACCGCGTTTCCACCTCGTGCGGCTGCACGTTTGCGCGCCCGCCGAGCCAGCCGTGGAAGCTTGCGCCCGGCGCCACCGGCGAAATCGCCGTGGACATGGACATCCGCGGCAAGTCCGGCGTGCTGATCAAGTCCGTGAACTTCGACGCCACCGCGCCAGCCCCGCCGCTGATCGTCAAGGTCACCATTCCGCCGGAAGTCTTCGAGGCGCTGAACGGCCGCATGCGCAACCAGCAGCTCGCGATGAACGACCGGCAGGCGGTGTTCAAGGGCGACTGCGCCTCGTGCCACGCCACGCCGACGGTGGGCAAGCTTGGTCAGGAACTTTTCGCCGCCGCGTGCGGCATCTGCCACGACACCGCGCACCGCGCCAGCATGGTGCCCGACTTGCGCGCGCCGAAGGTGCCGACGAACAAAGACTACTGGCGGATGTGGACGACCAAGGGCAAACCCGGCTCGCTCATGCCCGCCTTTGCCAAGGCCGACGGCGGCCCGCTCACGGATCAACAGGTCGAATCGCTCGTTGATTACCTCGACAAAACCATCCCGTCGCCCGCGCAACCCAGCGGTGCGCCCGCCGTGAACAAGCAGCCATGAGCGGCGTGTTCATCACGCTCGAAGGCACCGAGGGCAGCGGCAAATCCACGCAGATTGCTTTGCTCGCCGAACGTCTGCGTTCGCTCGGCAAAACCGTCCGCACGCTGCGCGAGCCGGGCGGCACGCCGCTCGCCGAGGAAATCCGCCACCTGCTCAAGCACCACGCCGCCGGGCGCGACATGACTGCCGAGGCCGAGCTGCTGCTCATGAACGCCGCCCGCGCCCAACTCGTCCGCGAAGTCATCCGCCCCGCGCTCGCCGCCGGCGAGGTCGTGCTGTGCGACCGTTTCTACGATTCCACCACCGCCTACCAGGGCCATGGGCGCGGGCTGGACTTGGAGTTCGTCCGCCACGTGGTGGACTACGCCGTCGGCGGCACCCGCCCGCACCTCACGCTGCTGCTCATGGTGCCGCTGGCCGTGAGCGAGATGCGACGACTGAAACGGCAGGGACAATTGACGGGAAAAATTGAGCAAGAAATCCCGACAGGAACTATTCCGTATCCAACTGATGAAACCGACGGTCGGCTTCTTACAGACCGCTTCGAGCAGGCCAACCGGGAATTTTTCCAGCGCGTGGAAGCGGGCTACCGCGCCCTCGCCGCCGCCGAACCGCAACGCGTGCGGATGATTGACGCCGCGCGCGGCGTCGAGGAAGTCCGCGCGGACATTTGGCGCGCGGTGGAACCCGTCGTCACTGTCACACGTTGAGAGACCTGCGCCGCCGTCCCGCGCCCCTGCGGCGTGACGCTGCGGGGGTGCAACGCGGTTCTGCGCCCCTGCGCCGCCGCGCTGCGGGGGCGAGGTGTCGCGTTGCGGGGCTGCGGTGCGGTGGTGCGGGGGCGAGCCGCCATTCCGCAGGGGAGCGAAGCCGCTCTGCGGAGACGCAAGACGACGTTGCGCGGGCGAGACACCATGCTGCGGGGGCGAGGGGCGACGTTGCTGGGGCGCCGAGCCGCACCGCAGGGGCGAACCATCGCGCTGCAACCCTGCAACGCCGTTCCGCAGCCGTGAAAAATCATTTTGCAAGCGGCCGGAAACACGGCGGCAGTTGCGGAAACGGCTGGTTTCCAGTGGATTGCGCCTTGACCACCGAAACTCGGTCAATCTACGGCACCGACGAGGGATGGTCGGCGTGTCACAGCGATTGTTGAATCCGCTTCAGCAGCCGCACCTTGTTCCTGACGGCCAACTCGTGTTCCCAAATCCGCAGCACGCGCCAGCCGCGTGACCGCAGGGTGCGCGTCACCAGCCGGTCGCGCTCCTTGTTCCGGGCGAACTTGCGCCGCCAGAACGCGCGGTTGTTCTTCGGCTTCGTCTCATGCTGCGGGCAGCCGTGCCAGAAACAGCCGTCCACGAACACGGCGAGTTTGAACTGGGGAAAAACGAAATCCGGCTTGCCGAACACTTTTTGATTCCGCCGCCAGCCGGTGATGCGCTGCGCGCGGAAAAATTTTGCCAGCGCGAGTTCCGTGCCCTTGTTCCCGCGCGAGCGGATGCGCGACATCAATTCCGAGCGCTTGGCTTTGGTAAAGATGTCGGGCACGCCGTCAGGCCGGGACCGCTTCGCGCATGGGCCGGGTGCTGGCGACCGGGAGTTCCCTGCCGCTTCCGCTCAACTCCTCCACCTCGGCGGTCACCAGCATGCAGAGCTGGCGGTAGGCCTCCTCCTCGGTCGCGCCGTGGCACACGCCGCCCCATGGGAACAGGTCGGGGCAGTAACCCACATAAAGCCCGTCGGCCTCATCCCACCGGACAAACTTCAGATACTGGTCTTGTGCTTTCATTGGCTGGCCTTGTTGATGGCGTTGCGAACCTGTTTCTCCTGGTAATGATGCGCGTCATCGCCGCTCTGGCCGCCCAGAATCACCGAACCCGGCAGCTTCGGGTGCCGGAACTTGCGGTGCGACCCCTTGCCACCGGGCACGAGAACGAACCCTGCCTGTTCCAAATCGGCGACAAACTGTCTGATCTTGCGCGGCACACGCTGGAAACTGCCACAAGGCGGTTTGGCTTTCCAGCTTCAATTCCCGCGCGAGCGGATGCGGGACATCAATTCGCTGCGTGTCAGAGCGAACACAGCTAATCTTAAAGCCTGTCTGAGAAATCAAAAGGAGCCAATGTTTATGCAAGTCGGCGGAGCATGAGGCGGGTCATGGCGAGGTAAATCCAGCCGGCTGTCGGCGGGAGTTCAAAATGAGACTTGATGTGGGAATGCTCTGTTGAAAACATCGGTGACTGCCTTGGTTCGGCTAACGCCGGAGGGTGTAAGCCAGCACCTTGAAGGCGGCTTCGGCCAGCAGTTGACTTGGTTTGCGTGAGGTCAGCGTCGAACCCATCGTCCGCTTCAACCCGC
>JACRJY010000117.1 GCA_016235585.1 Verrucomicrobiota bacterium
AAAGACCTGCCGCACCTGGGCCGGGAAGCCCGCCGCCAGTTGCGCCGCAGCCAACGTCGGCCCGCGTTGCTCCGCGCCTTCTGGCACCAAGCCGAGCTTTCTTTGTGACCGATTGTTACTCATTTATGCGAGACTCAATAATCTAGATGTTAGGCGGCACTACGCGCTTTGAGCTATGAACACTCATGCTTTCCTTCTCTACCTCGCCACTTGGTCACTGGTCGCGCTAACTCCCGGCCCTGCTGTGATGTGCGCGATGACTCATGCCACGCGCTACGGCTTCCGACACGCGTTGGTCGGCATTGTCGGCATTCAGCTTGGCCATTTCGTCTTCTTCGGTTGCGTTGCTTCCGGGCTGGCGGCGTTGCTCGCCACCGCCTCCACGGCATTTACGGTGATTCGCATCATCGGTGCGCTTTACTTGTTCTACCTCGGGGTTCGTATCATCGCCGCCACGGTTCGCACTCGCTCAGCAGTGCCGGCGGCAGCACCAGCGCCCGCCCGGCACAGTCTGCTCTTGCAGGGGTTTGCCATTCAGGTGACGAACCCGAAGGCGCTGCTTTTCATGTCCGCTCTTCTGCCCCAGTTCATTCAGCCTGAGCACGCACTCCCATTGCAGCTTTCCGTGCTGCTTGCCACCACCATCGCCGTGGACGTTTTGGTTCTGAGTGCTTACGCCTACTTTGCCCTGCGCGGCACGCAGTCACTCCGAGCTTCTGGAGTCACGGTGTGGCTGGAGCGCGCGTTTGGTGCGGCGCTCATTTTCTTCGGTATCAGACTGCTCACCGCCACTCGCAAATGACCGTGCCGCCTAATATGGAGAAAGGCCGCAAAGTTTCACCCGCTTCCACCCCGTTGCTCACACGTTGAACTTGAAGAGCAGCACGTCGCCGTCCTTCACGACGTATTCCTTGCCTTCCATGCGATAGAGGCCCTTCTCGCGCGCGGCGGCGACGGAGCCGAGTTTGACGAGATCGTCATAGGCCACCGTCTCGGCCTTGATGAAGCCGCGCTCGAAGTCGGAGTGGATGACGCCCGCCGCCTTGGGCGCGGTGTCGCCCGCGTGAATCGTCCACGCGCGCACCTCCTTCTCGCCCGCCGTGAAATACGTCCGCAGGCCGAGCAGATGATACGTCCCGCGGATGAGCGCGCCGACGCCGGACTCCTCGACGCCCAACTCCTTCAGGAACTCCTTCGCCTCGGCCTCGGACAAGTCAACCAGGTCGCTCTCGATCTGCGCGCTGATGACGACCGCCTCGCACGCGAGGTGCGTCTTCACATACTCGCGGACTTTGAGAACGTGCGGGTTGGTGTCCGCCGTCGCGAGGTCGGACTCCTTCACGTTGCACGCAAAGATGGTGGACTTGTCGGTCATCAGCCAGAACAGCCGCGAGACGGCCTTCTCCTCCGGTGTGAGTTCGAGCGTGATGGCGGGCCTGCCGGCGTCGAGGTGCGGCTCGAGCTTCTTCAACACGGCTTCCTCGGCGAGTGCAATTTTGTCCCCGCGCTTGGCGTCCTTGGCCACGCTGGCGAGGCGCTTCTTCACGGCCTCCAGGTCGGCGAGCACAAGCTCCGTCGTGATGGTTTCGATGTCGCGCACGGGATCAATGTTGCCGGCGACGTGGTGGATGTCCGCGTCCTCGAAGCAGCGCACGACCTGCACGATGGCGTCCACCTCGCGGATGTGCGTGAGAAACTTGTTGCCCAGCCCCTCGCCCGCCGCCGCGCCCTTCACGAGGCCGGCGATGTCCACGAACTCGACCGCCGCCGGGATGATGACGGTCGTCTTGGCGATGTCTTTGAGCACGGCAAGTCGCGCGTCGGGCACGGTGACGATGCCGACGTTCGGGTCAATGGTGCAGAAGGGGTAGTTCGCCGCCTCGGCCTTGCGCGAGCGCGTGAGGGCATTGAACAAGGTTGACTTGCCGACGTTGGGCAGACCGACGATTCCAGCTTTCAGCATAAAATATAGGGCGCACAGGAAGACAGGGAACCCGCGGCAAAGAAAGGAAAAACCCGCGGGCGGCGGGCAATTCCACTTGCCTTTGGCGGGCGTGAACCGCATCGTGCCGTCAGGCGTCTATGACGAAAGATCACATTTTGACCGCGATCAATGAAGGCATTCCCTTCGTGATCAGGATGGCGGACGGGGAAAAATATGAAGTGACCGAGCGCTATCGGATTGCGCTCGGCAAGGCCCATGTGGTGGTGGTCGGCAACGACGATATGCCGCACGTCCTGCCCCTGCTGACCATGACGGGCATCAGCTATCTGAAGAGCAAGCGATGACGGCATGACCATTTCCGTGAACCACCTGACGACGACGATTTAGCGTTCATCCGCAAGATGGATGGACGCCACGCCTCGCACTGAAAGTCCGGGGCGTTTTTGTTTTCCAAATGAACCACGAAGACACAAAGACGCGAAGCCCGGCGCAGGGAAGTTCTGCTTCTTTGTGTCCTTCGTGCCTTTGTGGTTAAAAAATTATGCCCGACGAAAATCAGCAGCCGAATCAACCGCCCGCGCCGCCGAACCCCGAGCGCAAAACGCTCGACGACCGCGCGAAGATGACCGAACTGGAGCGCATCCGGCACTCGTGCGCCCACGTCATGGCCACGGCCATTCTGCGTTTGTGGCCGGACGCGCAATTCGCCGCCGGGCCGCCGGTCGAAAACGGGTTCTACTACGACGTGGATCTCAAGCACCGCATCTCGCCCGAAGATTTCCCGAAGATCGAGGAGGAGATGAAGAAGGAGATCAAGGCGAACAACGTCTTCGAGAAACTCGTCGTCACGCGCGAACAGGCGATGAAGGACTCGGAGAGCGGACGACTCGGCGGATTGACTGAACGGCCGGGCAATCCGAGCAAGTTCAAGCTCGGCAATCTGGAAGCCATTCCCGAGGGCGAGCCGATTTCCTATTTCAAGAACGGCGATTTCGTTGACCTGTGCGCCGGGCCGCATGTGATGCGCACGGGCAACATCGGCGCGTTCAAGCTCACCAGCGTGGCCGCCGCCTACTACAAGGGCGACGAAAAAGGCCCGCAGCTCCAGCGCATCTACGGCACGGCGTTCAAGAACAAGACCGCGCTCGACGAGTATTTCAAGATGCTCGAAGAGGCGAAGCGCCGCGACCATCGCAAGATCGGCGCGGAGATGGGGCTGTTCGCGATTGACACCGAATTTGTCGGGCCGGGCATGCCGCTGTGGCTGCCCAAGGGCACGGTGCTGGTCGAAGAACTGGAGAAGCTGGCCAAGGAAACCGAATTCGCCGCCGGCTACGTCCGCGTCCGCACGCCGCATCTGGCCAAGGAGAAGATGTATAGGACTTCCGGGCATCTGCCGTATTACGAAGAATCAATGTTCCCGCCGATGCTGGTTTCAGAAGACACATCGGACAAAGCCGAATGGGAACGAGTAAAAGCGATGGCTGGGCCAGCGCAAAAGCATGCTTACGAATTGGCGAAACAACTTTTTAATTCTGGTGGCTTCAAAGATGCAAAGCAGATTCAAGAATGGAAACAAGCTGCGGCAACAAAGAAAGATGCAGACCAAGCAGTTCAAGAATTTTTCAGTTCGACGAAATATTATCTCAAAGCGATGAACTGTCCGCATCATCACCGCATCTTTGCGGCTGAACCGCGCAGTTACCGCGATTTGCCGTTGCGCCTCGCGGAATACGGCACTTGCTATCGCTTCGAGCAGGGCGGCGAGCTGTTCGGCCTCATGCGCGTGCGTTCGATGAACATGAACGACGCACACATCTACTGCCAGCCGGAGAAGTTTGCCGAGGAGTTCAACGCGGTGAACGAGATGTATCTCAAGTATTTCAAGATTTTCGGCATCGAGAAATACGTCATGCGCTTCAGCACGTCCGCGCCGGAAGGCCTGGGCAAGAAATACGTCAACGAACCCGCGCTCTGGAAGCAGACCGAGGACATGGTGCGCCAGGTGCTGATTGACTCGAAGATCAACTATGTGGAGGTGCCGAACGAAGCGGCGTTCTACGGGCCGAAGATTGACGTGCAGGTCTGGAGCGTCATCGGCCGTGAATTCACGCTGGCGACCAACCAGGTGGACTTTGCCGTGCCCGCCAAGTTCGGCCTCACCTACCGCGACCGCGACAACACGGACAAGACGCCGCTGTGCATCCACCGCGCGCCGCTCGGCACGCACGAGCGCTTCATCGGCTTTCTCATCGAGCATTACGCGGGCAATTTCCCGCTCTGGCTCGCGCCGGATCAGGTGCGCGTCATCACCATCGGCGCGGAGGACGATCCGGCGTCCGCCCCGCTCATGAAATACGCGAAGGACATCGCCAGCGAACTGCGCGCGGCGCAGGTGCGCGTGAGCACCGACTTCGGCAACAACCCGATCAAGGCGAAGATTCAGGACGCGGAACAACTGCGCGTCCACACGATGCTCGTCATCGGCGGTCGCGACATGGACGCCGGCGCAGTTTCGGTCCGTCTCCACGGCAAAGGGCCGCAAGGCGCGAAGCCAAAGGGGGAAGTGGTGGCCGACATTCTGGCGGGCATCAAAGAGCGGCGGGCGTAATCCCGAAGGCAGCAGCGCAGCCTTCCCCGCACTTTGGGATTGGATTGAACCGCGCTTTTGCCAGAGTCGGCGCGCATGATTTCCGATCCGGAGCCGTCCCCGCGCGTTGTTGACGCCGCAAGCGAATGGTTCACGCCGGGGCGGTTCGCCGCGCTGCTGGCGGGGATGCTCTTCGCGCTCTGGCCGGGACTGCTGCTCGGCACGTCGTCGCTTGTCTTCCGCGACTTCGGCATCTTCACGTATCCCATCGCGCATTATTTCCGCGATTGCTTCTGGCGCGGGGAAATCCCGCTGTGGAATCCCTACAACGTCTGCGGCGTGCCGTTGGTCGCGCAGTGGAACACACAGATGCTCTATCCGCCCGCGCTGTTTTACCTGCTGCTGCCGCTGCCGTGGTCGCTGAACGTCTTCTGCCTCGCGCACCTTTTCTGGGGCGGGCTGGGGATGTATTTCCTCGCGCACCGCTGGACGGGCAACCGCTTCGCCGCGTCCGTCGCGGGCGTGGTGTTCGCCTTCAACGGCCTCGCCGTCGGCTGCCTGATGTGGTTGAGCAACGAGGGCGCGCTGTGCTGGATGCCGTGGGTGTTCTGGCTCGTCGAGCGCGGCTGGCGCAACGGCGGGCGCGCGCTCGTCCTCGCCGCGCTGGCGGGCGGGCTGCAAATGCTCACCGGCGCGCCGGAATTCATCCTGCTCACGTGGCTGCTGCTCGGCGCGCTGCTCGTGGAGCAGTCGGTGAAAGTTCGCGGCGGCTTTGAAATCAACTGGAAACTGTGGGGCCGCTTCGCCGCGATGGCGTTGCTCGTCACGGGGCTGGCGGCGGCGCAACTGCTGCCGTTCCTCGACCTGCTCACGCACTCGCAACGCGGCGCGGGTTATCAGGGAGCCTACATCTGGCCGATGCCGCTGTCGGGCTGGGTGAACTTCCTCGTGCCGCAGTTCTACTGCTATCGGATTGACGCGGGCGTGTATTTCCAAAACGGCCAGTTGTGGATTTCCTCGTATTACACCGGCGCGGCGACGGCGGTGCTGGCGGTCATCGCCGCAAGGCGCGTGCGGCGGCGGACGACGTGGATTTTCGCCGGGGCACTGGCGCTGGTGGTGATTCTTGCGATGGGAAACCCCGCCGGTCTCTACCGTCTGCTGGCCGCCGTTTCGCCGCTGGGGAACTTCATGCGCTACTCCATCAAGTTCGTCGGCGCGGTGCCGATGCTCATGGGCCTGCTCGCGGCCCTCGCCCTCGCGTGGTGGCTGGCGCGACCGGAGGAAGCTCGGGCGCGTGAAACAAAATTTCTCTTCCACGCCGCGCTGCTCGCCGCGCTCATCGCGCTGCTCGCCGTGGGCTGGGAATGGTCGCATCCGCTGGGCTACGCCGGCTGGGCCAGTTCGTGGTTCAACGCCTCGACGCGGATGGTTTTCATGTTTGCCATTTTCGCCGGGCTGGTGCTGGCGGCGCGCGCGCCGGAGACGAAGCGCCGCTGGCTGCTGGCGGGAGTGCTCGTGGCGTTCTGGGGCGACCTCGCGACGCAGATGCCGAGCGTGAATCCCGAGGTGCCGAGCAAGGTGTATCAGCCCGGCCTCGCCACGCTGCCGGAGCAGGTGCGGCTCGGCGAAGGCCGGCTCATGGTCAGCCCGCAGGCGAACTTCGCGCTGCACGACAAAATCGCACCCGACTTGATGAAGGATTATTTGCTCTCGCGCGTCGGCGTCTACAACAACTGCAACCTCATTGACGAGGTTCCGAAGATTGACGGCTTCTTCTCCGTGTATCCGCGCGAGCTGCGCGAGAGCGTGTCGCCGATTTATATGTCCACGAACCGCTATCCGGCGGGGCTGGCGGATTTTCTCGGCGCGCGCCTCGTCACGGCGCCGGGCGAACTGTTCCATTGGGAAATCCGCTCGAACGCGATGCCGCTCATCACCGCCGGGCAGCGGCCCGTGTTTATGAAAGGCCGCGACGACACGCTCTCCGCGATGTTCGACCGGCCCTTCGCGCCGCGCGATGTGGTGCTGCTGCCGGAAAATTTGCGCGGTCAAACCACCGTGACGACGAACACCACCGCGCGCGTGTCTTCCATCCGCTTCGCACCGCACCGCGTCGAGTGCGAGGTGGACGCTGCGGAATCCTCGCTCGTCGTCATCGCGCAAAGCTACTACCATCGCTGGAAGCCGTATTTGAACGGCACATCGGTCCCGTTGCTGCGCGCCAACCACGGCTTTCAAGCCGTGCAGGTGCCGGCGGGAAAACACCGGCTCGAATTGCGCTACGAGGACACGCCGTTTTGGGCTGGCGTCGGCATCAGCGTGGCGACGCTGCTCGTGTGCGGCGCGATGTGGCGTTACTCGGCTTCCAACAGTCGAACCAGTTCCGCTCGCGCAGCCGACAGGCCTTTGTAGACCGCGATGTCCTCCGGCATCGTTTGCAGCGCGCGGCGCAGGCCTTGGGTCGCGGCGGCGTCTTGTTTGAGTTCGGTGAGCGAGTGAACTTCCAGCCGGATGCCGAACAAAATTCCCCGGCTCGCGGGCAGCGCCACGAGTGCCTGGTTCTCGATGCGAATCCACACCTCATCGGGCGCGAGCGGGGGCGTGAGGCGCGGGAGATGGCGGTCGGGGTGATGGTTCAATTCCGGCGAGCGGCTCATGCCCCAGTTCGAGCGCAGCCACGCCACGCCGGGCCGCAGGCGCGCGAGAAACTGCCGCACCGCCGGGCCGAGCGTGGGATTGAGGCTCGGCACCGGGCCGTGGATGAACTCCAGGCCGCGCCCGATTTTTTCCGTGACGCGCCACGAGGAGGGAAAACACACGACGCCCGCGACGAGGCGGAATTCGCCATCGCCTCCGGGTGCGAGCAGCAGGAAATCCGATTCCCACGCGCGGCCCAAGGCGAGCAGTTTTTCCGAGCCTTGGGTAGCGCCCGCCTCTGGCGGGCCGGGCCGGGCGTCGCGCCCGGCCCTTGGGCTGGCGTCGTCAGAGGATTCTTGGCGAG
>JACRJY010000122.1 GCA_016235585.1 Verrucomicrobiota bacterium
AACGGGGCAGGGAAGACCACTACCATCAATATGCTGTGCTGTCTGTTGAAGCCCACCAGCGGCACGAGCAGCGCGCCGCGCCCCACGCCGAACTCCGCCAGCACGCTCGCGAAGCCGAACCCGTGCACCAGCCCGAACGCGAACGCCACCACCCAGCCGCGCCCCGGCAGCAGCGGATGGAGATTGTTCAGCGCGGCCAGCGTGACGGACGCGGCGATGGCCGACTCCACGAAGCGCGAGGGCAGTTGCACAAGCCCCAGCGCCGCGAGGCTCAAGGTGAGCGAGTGCGCCAGCGTGAACGCGGTGACGATTTTGAAGACGTTCACGAAAGCCGCACGGAAACTTTCCACCGCCTGCCAGCCGTCGGTCTCCCGCCGCAGCACGGCGGGCAGCAGCAACGCGAGCAGACAGAGGAGATGATCGAAGCCGCCCCAGATGTGCCGCACACCCTCTTTCAAAAAATCGAGAAACTCCGGCCACGCACCCGGCGCAGCGAGATCGAAACGTAGCGTGCGGCTCCCGTGGCTGAAGACGGCCACGCGGCTCGCGCCGTTGAAATTCAAATTCACCAGCCCGCGATGCTGCGGATGCGTGTCGAGAAACAGCTTGCAGGTGATTTCCAGAGTGCGCGGCTTGTGAAAATCGCCCGCCTCGAACTGCACCACGGCATACACGCCGTCGGGATACTCGGCGGCCTGATAGCCGGTGATGATCGGCTCGCACGGCTGGCCGTTGACGGCGAGGGCGAGGTGCCGCAGCGCAAACGCGCCGATGGTTTTCTGGCGCGCGGTGAATTCGTCCCACGTCACCGTGCCGTCGCGGTTCGCATCGAGGCCGACGGTTTCCTCCAGGTCGCGCAGGGCGATGTCCCACTGGCCGGTGATTTTTGACTCCTGAACCTTGAGGTCAAGATAGCTCTCGCCGGGTCGGTGGGCGAGGGCGGTGAAGGTGAGCCAGAGAAAGCCAAGGCAACAAAGGCCGGTGGAAAAATGCCGGCTGATCGGGCGGCGGTGATTTTGCCGGCCACCCCGGGCACTTTCATCCGATGGGGTGAGCGGGAGTCCCCTTCCCTGTGCTCCGGCTGAATTCGCCAATAACAGTGAAGCCCCTGATTTAAGCGCGCATTGAGGCGAACCAACAACAGGCCGGTGTTGACACATGGAACTCGGTGATTGCAGTCTTCCCGCGCCTCCGGCTGGGCCGGATTTTAACCACGAACACGAAATGAAAATCAAAAATTCCGGCACACTCGACTTCCTCTCGCTCGGCGCGCTCATCCACCGGCTCGACCCCGGTATCATCCCGTTCCGCAAGGCGGCGCGCTGTGACATCCACGTCAGCGGCGGCGAGTTCAACGTCTCCGCCAACCTCGCCGACTGTTTCCGGCTCCAGACCGGCATCGCCAGCGCGATGGTGGACTACCCCATCGGCGACCTCATCGCCGAGCGCGTGCGCGCGATGAATGTGAAGCCGTTCTACAAGCACTTCAAGCACGACGGCGTCCACGGCCCGAACATGGCGACGGTTTATTCCGACCGCGGCCAGGGCGTGCGCGCCCCGGTCGTCTTCTACAACCGCTGCAACGAGGCGGCGGCGCAGCTCAAGCCCGGCGACTTCAACTGGAAGGAGATTTTCTCCGGCGGCGTGCGGTGGTTCCACAGCGGCGGCATATTCGCCGCGCTCTCGCCGACGACGGCGGAGGTAATCATTGACGCGATGAAGGCGGCGAAGAAGGCCGGGGCCGTCACGTCGTTCGATTTGAACTACCGCGCGAAGCTCTGGAACATCGTTGGTGGCAACCAGCGCGCCGTCGCCGTGCTCGACAAGATTGTGAAGAACGTGGACGTGCTCGTGGGCAACGAGGAGGACTTGCAGCTCGGCCTCGGCATCCCCGGCCCGGAGGTTCACGCCAAGAACAAGCTCGATGCGAGCGCGTTCTTCAGCATGATGGGCAACGTCACCAGGAAGCATCCCCACATCAAGGCCGTGGCGACGACGCTGCGGGAGGTCCACTCGACGAACCGCCACAGTTGGAGCGCCGTCGCATGGGTCGAGGGCAAGACCTACACCGCACCGACGTGCGAACTGGATGTGGTGGATCGCGTGGGCGGCGGCGATGGCTATGCGGCGGGCTTTTTCTACGGGCTGCTCTCCGGGGCCGGCCCGCAGGAGGCGGTCAACCTCGGCTGGGCGCACGGCGCGCTGCTCACCACGTTCCCCGGCGACACGACGATGGCGACGGTGGAACAGGTGAAAGCCTTCGCCCAGGGCGGTTCGGCGCGGATTCAGCGGTGAAGCTGAAAACCACGCGGAGCCACCTCGAAAGCCGCAAACCGCTCATTTTCAGCGGGACGGGGTGCGTCACTTTTGAAAAGGAGTGAATCGCCGCAGCAGCGCGGTTGCCGCGTGAAATAATCCCATTGGCGCGCGGCGCGTTTGCCGGTTAAATCGCGCGACGTTTATGACCGTTGCCTCCGCCAGCGCCGTCCGGCCCGCCGGTTCTTCGCACCTGAAGGATTTGGATTACTCCGTCGTGCAGCAGTGTATGCATTGCGGCCTGTGCCTGCCCACCTGCCCCACCTACGACGCCACCAAGCTCGAACGCAACTCCCCGCGCGGGCGCATCGCGCTCATGCGCGCCATCGCCGACGACCGGCTGGAGGCGACGAAGGCGTTCGGCGACGAGATGTATTTCTGCCTCGGCTGCCTCGCGTGCATGACCGCCTGCCCGGCGGGCGTGAACTACGCCGAGCTGTTCGAGCACGCCCGCGCCGAGGTTGAGCAGAGCGGCGTGCTGGACAACCCGAAGCGTTCGTTCATCCGCGCCTTCACCATCCGCTGGCTGTTCATGGATTTGAACCGGCTGCAACTGCTGGGCCGCGCGATGCGGCTCTACCAGCAGCTCGGCATCCAGACGTTCATCCGCCGCAGCGGCGTCATGAAGCTGCTGCCGAAACGGCTGCAAGAAATGGAGGCGATGACGCCGGACATCCAGCCGGACTTCTCCGCCGACCTCATCGCGCCTGTCACGCCCGCCGCCGGAGCGAAGAAATATCGCGTGGCGATGCTCATCGGCTGCGCGCAGGATTTGATTTTCAGCGACGTGAACCGCGACACCGTCGAGGTGCTCGCGCGCAACGGCTGCGAAGTCGTCACGCCGCCCGACCAGCATTGCTGCGGCTCGCTCCACGCGCACAACGGCGAGTGGGAACTGGCGCAGCAGCTCGCGCGGCGGAATATCGAGCAGTTCCCGCCGGAAAAATTCGACGCCATCATCACCAACGCCGGCGGCTGCGGATCGCACCTGAAGCATTACGCCAAGCTGCTTGCGGGCGAACCGGCCTACGAAAAGCGCGCCCACGAGTGGGACCGCAAGGTGAAGGACATCCACGAGTGGCTGGTGGAGATTGGCATCACGCCGCCGAAAGCTTCTTCCCCCTCTCCCCTCGGAGGGGAGAGGGCCGGGGTGAGGGGTGACAGCGAACACACGGCAAAGACCCCACCTCTCCCCTGCCCTCTCCCCCCCGACAGACGGGGCGGAGAGGGAGAAGATTTGAGCGAGACACGAACACGCGAAACGGACGCGCGGCAGCGCGTCCCTGCCGAAACCGTGGTGACCTACCACGAGTCCTGCCATTTGTGCCACGGGCAGAAGGTCACGTCGCAGCCGCGCGCGCTGTTGCGGGCGATTCCCGGCGTGAAGCTCGTGGAACTGCCGGAGTCGAGCTGGTGCTGCGGCAGCGCGGGCATTTACAACCTCACGCAGCCGGAGATGGCCGATGAACTTCTCCGCCGCAAGGTGAAGCACATCCAGAGCACGCGCGCGGAAGTCGTGGCCACCGGCAACCCCGGCTGCCTCCTGCAAGTCATCAACGGCTGCAAACGTGAAGGCATGGATGTCCGCGTCGCGCACCCGGTCACGCTGCTGGCGGAGGCGTATCGGACGGAAGATGCGAAACTTTGAGCCACAGATGAAACACGGATGGAACACAGATTGGAATCCGTGTTTGTTCCGTGTTTAATCCGTGGCAAAAGAAATTGTGCGTTCCAAATCCGAAATCATCTCGCTGTTGACGAATCCCGGCATCATTGCCGTGGTGCGGGCGCAGATGGCGGAGCAAGTCCTGCCGCTGGCCGAGGCGCTCATCGCCGGTGGTGTCATTGCCATCGAGGTGACAATGACGACGCCCAAGGCGCTGGAGGCGATTCGCGAGGCCAGCAAGAAACTTGGCGCGCGAGGACTGGTTGGCGTCGGCACCGTGCTCGACGCAGCGACGTGCCGCGCGGCCATCGCGGCGGGCGCGGAGTTTGTGGTCAGCCCGATCTTGCGCCCGGAGATTGCGGCGGCGGCGCGCGCGCTGGACAAGCCCGTGATGCTCGGCGCCTACACGCCGACGGAGGCGCAGCTCGCGCACGAGGCCGGCGCGGACTTCATCAAGATTTTCCCCTCGGACGGACTCGGCCCGAATTACATCCGCGCGCTGCTCGCGCCGCTGCCGCACTTGAAAATCATCCCGACGGGCATCGCCACGCCGGAACTGGTGCCGCAGTTCATCCGGGCCGGGTGCGTCGGAGTCGGTCTTGGCTCATTGCTCATGCCGACGGCAGCGCTCCAGCAAAATGACCGGGCGGAAGTCACGCGACGGGCGGAAGAGTTTGTTTCCGCCGTGAACGGAGCGCGGCAACAATAAAAAAGCCCGCTCGTTGCCGAGCGGGCTTGGAGATGTGTTCGCGCGGATTACGCAGTGGCCGCCGCCTTGGCCGGCTCGGCGGGGGCCGCCACCGGCGCGGCCGCCACGGGAAGCTCCACCCATTCGATGATGGCGCGCTGGGCGGCGTCGCCCTGACGCTGGTTCAGCAACAGGATGCGCGTGTAGCCGCCCTTGCGATCCTTGAAGACGGGCGCGAGATCCTCGAAGAGGATGCGGACGACGTCCTCGTTCTGCCGCCATTTGGCACGCAGCGTGGCACCCTTGACGGTCTTGGTGCCCTTGAAGTGGGAACGGGGCTGCTGGCGCAGGCGCGCGGCGACGAGCCGGCGGGCGTGGATCGTGCCCTCCTTGGCCAGGGTGATCATCTTCTCCGCCACGGAGCGCACGGCCTTGGCCTTGGCTTTCGTGGTGGTGATGCGCTTCTGTTTGATGAGGCTGCACACCATGTTCGCGAGCATGGCGTTGCGATGCTCGCCGGTGCGGCCCAGCTTGACGGTTCGTTTAAGGTGACGCATGGGATTTCAGCGCGTTAAGGTTTGGCCTCTTCCTTGCCGGCCTCGAGCAGCGCGGTGTCAATGTTCATGCCGAGCGCCAGGCCGAGGGCGGAGAGCTTCTCCTTGATCTCGTTGAGCGACTTCTTGCCGAAGTTGCGGTATTTGAGCATCTCGGCCTCGGTCTTCATGGCGAGCTGGCCGACGGTGGTGATGTTGGCGTTGTTGAGGCAGTTGGCGGCGCGGACAGACAGCTCGATCTCGTTGACGCTCATGTTGAGCAGCTTCTTGAGCTTGCCCTTCTCCTCGTCCTGCTTGTCCACGACCTCCTCGAACTGCACGGCGTTCTCGTCGTAGTTGACGAAAACGTCGAGGTGATGGCGGAGAATGGCGGAGGCCTGCGTGAGCGCGTCCTCCGGCGTGATGCGACCGTCGGTCCAAATCTCGACGACCAGCTTGTCGTAGTCGGTGCGCTGGCCGACGCGGGCGTTCTCGACCGCATACTTGACGCGGGTGACGGGCGAGAAAATCGAGTCAATGGCGATGACGCCGATGGCCTGGTCGGGCTTCTTGTTCTCGTCGCCGGGGCAGAAGCCGCGGCCCACCTTGACCTCCAGCTCGATGGTGAGCTTCTTCTTCTTGTCGAGCGTGCAGATGTGCTGCTTGGGGTTGACGAGGGTGACGTTCGAGTTCAGCTCGATGTCGGCGGCGGTCACGTCGCCGTCCTTGTTGACGGAGAGGATGAGCGACTGCGGCTCGCGGCTGTGGGCGATGAACTTGACCTTCTTGAGGTTGAGGACGATTTCCGTGACGTCCTCGACGACGCCCTCGACGATGCCGAACTCGTGCTGCGCGCCGTCAATCTTGATGGACGTGATGGCCGCGCCCTCGAGCGAGGAGAGCAGCACGCGACGGAGGGAGTTGCCGATGGTGTGGCCGTAGCCCGTTTCAAACGGGTCGGCGATAAACTTGGCGTAGGTGGACGTGACCGAGGATTCCTCCTTGGTCAACCGTTTGGGCATTTCGAAACGACCGAGACGAACTGGCATGGTTTTTCTTTCAACAATTTTAATCTGGCCAATCCCGCTGTTTATTCCCGCGGCGGAACCGGCCCGTGTAATTGTTTTTTTATTGTGCCCCGCGCGAACAGGGCGGGTTAATGACTAGCGGGAATAAAATTCGACGACCGCCTGCTCGTTGGCGATGGGCTGGATTTCGGCGCGCGACGGCACGCGCAGGAGCGAGCCGCGAAAGGCCTCCTTCTCCAGCTTGAACCAGTCGGGCACGGCGCGGCTGGTCGAGATTTCGAGGTTCTTCGTCGCCATCTGGCGCGAGACGGTGGTGTCCTTGATTTCAATGACATCGCCCACCTTCACGGCGAACGACGGGATGTTGACCTTGCGGCCGTTCACCTTCACATGCCCGTGCGAGACGAGCTGCCGAGCCGCCGGGCGCGTGTGCGCGAAACCGAGACCGTAGATGACGCTGTCCAAGCGCGTCTCCAGAATCTGGAGCATCGTCTCACCGGTGACGCCGCGCTTCTTGAGCGCGCGCTCGTAGACGCCGCGGAACTGGCGCTCCATGAGGCCGTAGTAATAGCGGAACTTCTGCTTCTCCAGCAGGCCGAGGCCGTAGTCGGTCGTCTTGCGGCGGGACTTCGGGCCGTGGACGCCGGGGCCGTAATTTTTCCGCTCCAGATATTTCGACGGGCCGAAAATCGGCAGGCCGAAACGGCGGCTGATGCGAACGCGGGGACCAGTGTAGCGAGCCATACTTTAGGATTTCAAATTTGAGTTTCGGGATGCACTAGACGCGGCGCTTTTTGCGCGGGCGGCAGCCGTTGTGCGGGACGGGGGTGACGTCCTTGATCGTGGTAATTTCCAGGCCAATCGCCTGCAACGCGCGAATGGCGGACTCGCGGCCGGAGCCGGGGCCCTTGACGCGGATTTCCACCTCGCGCATCCCGTGCGCCATCGCCTGGCGGGCGGCGTCCTGCGCGACCTGCTGCGCGGCGAAGGCCGTGCTCTTGCGCGAGCCTTTGAAGCCCACGCGCCCGGCGGCGGACCAGCCGATGAGGTTGCCCTGCATGTCGGTGATGGTGACCTGCGTGTTGTTGAAGGTCGCGAGAATGTTGGCGATGCCGCTGGAAATGTTCTTGGCGTGCTTGGCCTTGATGACCTTCTTGCCGGCGGAATCATCCCCGAGCAGTTCGGCGGCGGTGGGCGCAGCCACGGCGGCGACCGGCGCGGCACCTGCAGCGGGCTTGGCCCCGGCGGTGGCCTCCGCTGGCGCAGCGGCCTTCCTGGCCTGCTGGCCTTCGGCGTCCGCCTTGGCGGCGGCCTCGGGCTTGGCTTCCTTCTTCGGGGCGGGCTTCTTCTTCGTTTCGTCAGACATAATGGATTAGTGGATGCCGGTCTTGGCGTTGGGATTGCGTGACACGCCGACCGTCTTGCGCGGGCCTTTGCGGGTGCGGGCGTTGGTCTGCGTGCGCTGGCCGCGCACCGGCAGGCTGCGGAGGTGGCGGATGCCGCGGTAGGACTTGATGCCCTGCAGGCGCTTGAGGTTCAGGCCGAGTTCGCGGCGCAGGTCGCCCTCGATGACGTATTTGCCGTCCTGAATCGCATGGACGATCTGCGACATCTGCGCCTCGGTGAGATCCTTCGCGCGGATGGCGGGATCGAGGCCGGCGCGCGCGATGACTTCCTTCGCGTTCACCGGGCCGATGCCGTAGATGTAGCGGAGCGCGATGTCAATGCGCTTCTCGCCGGGAATGTCGACGCCTAGGATACGTGCCATAAAATAATTCGTTTCAACCCTGCCGCTGCTTGTGGCGCGCATTCGAGCAGATGACCCGGATGACGCCCTTGCGTTTGACGATCTTGCAGTTTTCGCAAAGCTTTTTTACTGATGCGCGAACTTTCATAAATTCAATTTTCTTCCAACCTGACGCGCCCTTTCGCCATGTCGGCGGGCGCCATTTCCATTTCCACTTTGTCCCCGGGCACCAGCTTTTCCGCCTGCGCCCGCTTTCGCAACGGCACGTGGCCGATGCAGCAATGTCCGTTTTCCAACTCGACCCGGAACACCGGGCCGGGCCGCACCGCAATCACGGTGCCGGTCACGCGGTATGTGCCACCCGCGGACACGTCAAAATCTCCGGCGCGGCGGCGGTGACGAGCACCGTGTGCTCGAAGTGCGCCGAGAACTGCCCGTCCTGCGTCACCACCGTCCACTTGTCTTTCAAAATCTTCACGTCCGGCCCGCCGGCGTTGACCATCGGCTCGATGGCAATCGTCATGCCCGGCTTGAGCTTCGCCGTGCTCTTGCCCGGCTCGACGAAGTTCGGCACCTGCGGGTCTTCATGCACCGAGCGCCCGACGCCATGCCCGACAAACTCGCGCACGATACTGTATCCGTGCGCTTCCACAAACGTCTGCACCGCCCGCGAGATGTCCACCACGCGGTTCCCGGCGACAGCCTGGGAAATGCCTTCATATAAGGCTTTTTCCGTTACATCAATCAATTTCTGCGCCCGCAAATCACACCCGCCCACCGCCACCGTCCGGGCCGTGTCGCCGATGAACCCCTCGTAGCGGATGCCCACGTCGAGGCTCACGATGTCGCCGAACTGCAAGCGCCGCGCGCCCGCCAGACCGTGCACGACTTCCTCGTTCACCGAGATGCAGACATTGCACGGGTATTTGCGGTAGCCGAGAAACGCGCTCTTCGCCCCGTGCGCCGCGATGCGCCCGGCGGCAAACTCGTCAATCTCGCGCGTCGTCACGCCGGGCCGGATGAAGGCGGACACCTCGTCCAGCACCGTCGCCGCCACGGCCCCTGCCACGCGCATCGCCTCGATTTCCCTGTCGTTCTTGTAGGAAATCATCGCGACCGCCGGACAAACGCCGGAAAAAAATCTGCCAACCGACCCAATTCAATGAACAAACCACCCCGGCCAGACCCGCCGGAAAAATTGCACGCACGCCGCACGGCTAGAAACGGCCCTTCAGCCGCCCTTTCTTGAGGAAGCCGTCGTAGTGGCGCATCAGGAGATGGGATTCCATCTGCCGCATCGTGTCCAGCAGCACGCCGACCATGATCAACATGCTGGTGCCGCCGAAGAACGACGACACCTCGTAGGGCACCGTCATGATGCGGTTCATGATGATCGGGATGACCGCGATGACCGTCAGGAAAATCGCCCCCGCCAGCGTGATGCGGCTCATCGTGTGGTGCAGGAAATCGCTCGTGGCCGTGCCGGGCCGCACGCCGGGGATGTAGCCGCCGTATTTCTTGAGGTCGTCGGAGATCTGCACCTCGTTGAACTGCGTCGCCACCCAGAAATAGGAGAAGAACAGGATCATCAGCCCGTAGAGGAGCAGATACGCCACCGCATCCTCGCGCAGATGGCTGGCGATATACAGCAGCGTCTCGCGCCAAAACTTGTTCCCCTCGCCGGTGATGCTCGCCCCCCAGGTTTCAAATATTTTTTGCGGGAACATCAGGATGGCCCCGGCAAAAATCACCGGCATCACGCCCGCGTAGTTCACCCGCAGCGGCATGAAGGAGCTGCCGCCCGCATAAACCTTCCGGCCCACGGCGCGCTGGGCGTATTGCACGGGAATCTTCCGCTGCGCCTGCGTGACCGCGATGACGCCGGCGATGACGCCCATGAGCAGCGCCAGCAGCGCCAGCGCGTGGAAGACGCCGTATTTGCTCTCGACCCCCGCCGGCGGGCGGAACATCACCCACAGCGCCGTCAACGCCTGCGGCAGCCGCGCAAGGATGCCGATGGTGATGACCAGTGAAATGCCGTTGCCGATGCCGCGCTCGGTGACCTGCTCGCCCAGCCACATCAGCAGCATCGTGCCCGTCGTCAGGATCATCGTGGTCTGGAGGCGATACCACCAGAGGTGATCCGTGTCCATCACGAGCTGGCCTTCAAAACCCTGGAACAGGTTCTTCGGATTCTCCCAGCCCAGCGACATGAAAAATCCCTGGCCGAGGCAGAGCACCACCGTGAGGTAGCGTCCGTATTGAACAATCTTCGCGCGCCCGCCTTCCTCGCGCGCGAGCTTGGAGAGCTGCGGCATCACCGCCGTGAGGAGCTGGATGATGATCGTCGCGCTGATGTAGGGCATGATGCCCAGAGAGCCGATGCCGCACTTCTCCAGCGCGCCGCCGGTGAACATGGAATACATCCCCAGCAGCGAGTTGCCGCTGCGCGCCGCGTTGTCCTCGAAAAACTTGGACAACATCTGCCCGTCCAGCCCCGGAATGGGGATCATGGACACCACGCGGCAGATGACCAGCACCAGCAGCGTGAAGAAAATCCGGGACTTCAGCTCCGGAATCTTGAAGCAGTTGGCGAAGGTATCGAGGATGTTTTTGAACATGGGCCGCGCGGGATGAAAGCCGGATTATTTCGCCGCCGGCTTCGCGCCGACCACTTCGCAGGTGCCGCCCAGCGCCTCGATGGCCGTGCGGGCCGACGCGCTGAAGGCATGAACGGAAACGGTCAGCTTCTTGGAAAGCTTGCCGCCGCCGAGAATCTTGATGCCGGCGGCGAGGCCGTTCGCCAGACCGGCGGCCCGCAACGCCGTCTCGTCCACGCGCGCGCCCTCCTCAAAGGCGTCGAGCGCCGTCAGGCTGACGGGCAGCCACACGGTGGCGTGGCGCTTGTTGTTGAAGCCGCGCTTGGGCAGGCGGCGGATGAGCGGCATCTGGCCGCCCTCGAAGCCGGGGCGGATAGAACTGCCGGAGCGCGCGGTCTGGCCCTTGCCGCCGCGGCCGGCGGTCTTGCCGCGGCCGCTGGACTCGCCCTGGCCGAGGCGCTTGCGCCGGTGCTTCGCGCCGGGGCGGGGTTTCAAATCATGTAGACGCATAATAACAATATCAGGCGGTGGCCGGCGCCACCGCGACGGGCGCGGCGGGCTCTTCCTTCTTGAAGCGGATTTCCACGCCGCGCGCCTTGGCAATGACTTCGCGCAGGCGCAGGTTTTGCAGCCCGGTGAGCGTGGCCTTGGCGACGTTCGCCGCGTTCTTCGAGCCGAGCGACTTGCTCAACACGTCGCGGACGCCGGCGGACTCCAGCACGGCGCGGACGGTCTTGCCGCAAATCAGGCCCGTGCCGGGCGAGGCGGGCCGGAGCAGCACGCGCGCGCCGTCATACACGGAAAAAATCTCATGCGGAATGGTCACGCCCTGCAGCGAGACGCTGACCATGCGCTGGCGGGCGTTTTCGCCCCCCTTCTTGATGGCCTCGGAGACTTCCTTGTCCTTGCCCAGGCCCAGGCCCACGCGGCCCTTCTTGTCGCCGATGACCACGAGCGCACTGAAGCTGAAGCGGCGTCCGCCCTTCACGACTTTGGCGGAGCGGTTGATGAAAATGACCTTCTCGCTCAATTCATTGCCGTCGCCCTCGCGACCGGCTTCGTCGCCCACCGGACGCGGGCGGCGGGGGCCGCGACCGGGGCCGCCACGACCACCGGCTCCTCCGGGGCCGCCGCGACCGGGGCCGCCGCGACCGGGGCCGCCGCGACCGGGGCCGCCATAACTGGCGCTGGCGGCGGGGGCCGGCTCGGCGCCAGTCTCAATGTTCTCGGTAGGTTTGATTTCTTCTGCCACGATGCTTGCCTCCTGTTCGGTTAAAATTGCAGCCCGGCCGCGCGCGCCGCGTCGGCCAGCGCCTTGACCTTGCCGTGATAAAGTTTCCCGCGGCGGTCAAAGACCACCTGCTTGATGCCCTTGCCGATGGCCGCCTCGGCGGCAACCTTGCCGAGCACGGTGGCGGTCTGGACGTTGGCGCGGGGTTTCTCGCCACCGGGCGCGCCCTTGCTGCGGGTGGAGGTGCTCACAATGGTCACGCCGCTGGTGTCGTCCACGAACTGCACATAGATGTGCATGCCGGTGAAGGACACGCTCATGCGCGGGCGCGCGGCGGTGCCGTTGACCTTCTTGCGGATGCGCCAGCGGCGGAGCTGCGCGAGTCGGTGTTTCTTTTCAGTTCTCATGTTCGGCGGCGCGCGGATTTGGCCGCGCGCCAGAAAATTATTGGACCGTCTTGCCTTCCTTGCGGATGACCTTCTCGTCCGAGTAACGCACGCCCTTGCCCTTGTAAGGCTCCGGCGGATAGAAGCTGCGGATCTCCGCCGCCACGCGCCCCACCACCTGCTTGTCCGGGCCTTCGATGGTGAGCTTGGTGTTCTCCTCGACGGTGACCTTGATCTGCGCGGGAATCGGGTAGAGCAGCGGGTGCGAATAGCCGAGGCTCAAGTTCACATCCTTGCCCTGCACGGCGGCCTTGAAGCCGACGCCCTGAATTTCCAGCTTCTTGACGAAGCCGTCGGTGACGCCCTTGACCATGTTGTTGAGGATCGAGCGGCTCAAGCCGTGCAGCGCCCTGGCCTCGGCGTCCTCGCCCTGCCGGGTGACCGTCAGGATGCCGGCGTCCAGCTTGGCGACGGTGCGGCGGGGCAGCTCGAAGTCGAGCTTGCCCTTGGGGCCTTCGACGAAGACCTTCTGGCCTTTGATCTCCACCTTGACTTTCGGCGGGATGGCGATGGGGAGTCTTCCAATGCGTGACATAAAAATTCCTCGGGTTACCAGACGAAACACAGCACCTCGCCGCCGAGCTTCTGCTTGCGGGCATCGGTGCCGGTCATCACGCCGCGCGGCGTGGACAGGATGGCCACGCCCATGCCGCCGAGCACGCGGGGGATTTTGTCCGCGCCGACGTAGTGGCGCAGGCCGGGCTTGCTCACGCGTTTCATCCCTTCGATGACGCCCTTGCGTCCCTGGAACTTGAGCGTGAGCGTGATTTTCTTGACGGTCTTGCCCTCGACGGCGCAGTCGGCGATGTAACCCTCGCGCTTGAGGATGCGGGCGATGCTCTCCTTCACGTTGGAGTGCGGGAGTTCGAGGGCCGGCAGCAGCGCCAGGCTGGCGTTGCGGATGCGGGCGAGCATGTCGGAAATGGGGTCGGTCATAAACTTACCAGCTGGCTTTGGTGACGCCGGGGATGAGGCCGTTGAGGGCCAGTTCCCGGAAGGTGAGGCGGGAACAGCCAAATTTCCGCAGGAAGCCGCGCCGGCGACCGCTGATGGCGCAGCGGTTCACCACGCGGGTGGGGCTGGCGTTGCGCGGCAGCTTGGCGAGCCCCGCGTAGTCGCGCTTGGCCTTCAGCTCGGCGCGCTGGGCGGCGAATTTCTTCACCGTCTCCATCTTTTTCTTGTTCCGTTCCAACCAGGATTTCTTGGCCATAAGATTATTTCTTTTCCGCGAAGGGCATGCCCATCGCCTTGAGCAGGTCGAAGGCTTCGTCGTCCTTTTCGGCGCTCGTGACAAACGTGATGTCCATGCCCTGCTGCCGCTTGATTTTTTCCAGCTCGATCTCCGGGAAAATCGTCTGGTCGGCCACGCCGAGCGAGTAGTTGCCGCGCCCGTCAAAGGCGCGCGGCGAAATGCCGCGGAAGTCGCGGATGCGCGGCAGCGCCGCCGCCACCAGCCGGTCGAAGAACTCATACATCACGTCGCGGCGCAGCGTGACGTGGCAGGCGATGGGCTGGCCTTCGCGCAGCTTGAAGTTGGCGATGCTCTTGCGCGAAAGGGCGATCACGGGCTTGCGGCCGGTGATCATGGTCAGATCCTTCACCGCGTCGTCAATCGCGCCCTTTTCGAGCGAGGCGCTCACGCCCATGTTGATGACGATTTTTTCGAGGCACGGGATCTGGTGCACGTTCGTGTATTTCCGCTTTTCCTGCAAGGCGGGCCGCACGCGCTCAATGTATTGCTTGTAAAGTCTCGACTGCATATTCGGAATCAGGCCTGGGCCGGAGCCGCCACGCCGCGCCTGGCCGCGCGGGCGTCGTAGTTCTCGGCCTTCATGACGTTGGAAATGTGAATCGTGCCCTCGCGCTCGACGATCCGCCCCTGCGGGTTCTGCTGGCTCTTGCGCATATGCTTCTTGATCATCGCCAGCCCCTCAACCATCACGCGGCTCTTGGCGCTGGCGATGCCGATGATCTTGCCGCGCTTGCCCTTCTCCGCGCCGCTGATGACGACGACTTCGTCGCCCTTTTTAACGTGGTATCGTTGCATGCTCAAATGACCTCCGGCGCGAGTGAAATGATCTTCATGAACTTCAGGTCGCGCAACTCGCGCGCCACCGGCCCGAAGATGCGCGTGCCGCGCGGGTTGTGCTCCTTGTCAATGATGACAATGGCGTTGCTGTCAAAGCGCAGGTAGGAGCCGTCGTTGCGGCGGGTGGCGTTGCGGGTGCGCACCACCACCGCGTCCACCACGTCCCCCTTCTTCACCGTGCCGTCCGGCGCGGCTTCCTTGATGTGGGCCTTGACGACGTCGCCAATGCACGCGTAGCGCTGGCTGGGCTTGGAGGTGACGCCGATCATCGCCGCGCGCTTGGCGCCGCTGTTGTCGGCCACGTCCAGGATGGAGCGAATTTGCAGCATAAATAATTCCGGTCAGGCGGCCACCGGGGCCGCTTCCTCGCCGCGCTCGACGACTTCCACGAGGCGCCAGCGCTTCAGCTTGGAGAGCGGGCGCGTCTCGACGATGCGAACCTTGTCACCCACCCTGGCCTCGCCCTTCTCGTCGTGGGCGTAAAACTTGTTGTAGCTCGTGACGACCTTCTTGAACACCGGATGGCGGAAGCGGCGCTCGACGCGCACGACGATGGTCTTGGTCATCTTGTTGGAGACGACCTCGCCGGAGCGCTCCTTGCGGTGGCCCTCGCGGGCCGCCATGGGCGTGGATTCGGTGGACGTGGTTTCAGACATGGTGTTAGGCGGTCTTGCGGGCCGTTTGCGAGAGGCGGGTCTCGACGCGCGCGATGTCGCGGCGCAGCGTCCGCAGCCGGGAGGGTTTCTCCAGCTGGCTGCTGGCCTTCTGCAGCTTCAGGTTGAACAGTTCCTGGCGGAAGTCGCGGCTCTTGGCGCGCAGCTCCACCGGGGTCAGATCTTTGAGTTCGGAAATTTTCATCGTTCGTTCGCTCCCGTTCAGCCCATCTTGTGGCGGGAAATAAACTTGGTCTTGATCGGCAGCTTCGTCGCCGCCAGCCGCAGGGACTCGCGGGCCACCGCCTCGGTCACGCCGTCCAGCTCAAACATCACCGTGGCCGGGCGGATGACCGCCACCCACGACTCGACGCCGCCCTTGCCATGACCCATGCGGGTTTCCAGCGGCTTCTTCGTGAAGGACATCTGCGGAAAAATCCGGATCCACATCTTGCCGCGGCGCTTCATGTTGCGCGAAATGGCCACGCGCGCAGCCTCGATCTGCTTCGTGTCCATCCAGCAGCGTTCCAGCGCCTGCAGGCCGTATTCGCCGAAGGCCACGGTGTTGCAGGTCATGGCCATGCCGGCGCGGTTCCCCCGTTGGAACTTCCGATACTTCACTCTGGCGGGCATCAATGGCATATCAAATCCTCAAAAAAAATATTCCTGAATTACTGCGCGGCGACCGGCGCGCTGGCGCTCTGCGGCTTCTCCGGCTTGCTCTCGCCCTTGCACACCCAGCACTTGATGCCGAGCTTGCCATAGACGGTCTTGGCCTCCGCGAAGCCGAAATCAATGTTCGCCCGCAGCGTGTGCAGCGGCACGCGGCCTTCGAGATACTGCTCGACGCGCGCGATTTCCGCGCCGCCCAGGCGGCCCGCGCAGCGGATGCGAATGCCTTCCACGCCGGGCATCCCCATCGCCGTCTGCACGGCCTTCTTCATCGCGCGGCGGAAGGACACGCGGCGCTCAAGCTGCACGGCAACATTTTCCGCCACGAGCTGGGCGTCGCTCTCCGGCTGCTTGATCTCCTGAATATCAACGTAAATCTCCTTGCCCGTCATCTTGCTCAACTCTTCCTTGAGCTTGTCAATCTCCGCGCCCTTGCGCCCGATGACCACGCCGGGTCGCGCCGTGAAAATGGTGATGCGGCAGCGCGTGGCCGCGCGCTCGATGACGATCTTCGGCACCGAGGCCGATTCGAGCTTCTTTTGCAGGATGTCGCGGATCTTGCGATCCTCCGCGAGCAGCTTGCCGAATTCCTTCTTCTCGGCGAACCACTTGGAGCGCCAGTCCTTGGTGACGGCGATGCGCAGCCCGATGGGGTTGGTTTTTTGGCCCATAGTCTATTTGGATTCGTCGGTCAAAATGATCTTGATGTGGCAGCTCCGCTTGAGGATCGGCCCGGCGGAACCGCGCGCCTTCGGCGTGAAGCGCCGGAGCGTGGACGCCGTGAGCGCCACCGCCTCGCGCACCGTGAGCGTCTCGGCCTTCGCGTTGTTGTTGTGCTCCGCGTTGGCGATGGCGGAGTTCAAAGTCTTGGCGACCAAACGCGCGCCCTTGCGCGGCACGAACTTGAGCACCGCCTGCGCCTTGAGCGCGGACAGCCCTTGAATCTGCCGCACGACCTCGCGCATCTTCTGCGCGGACATGCGGACGTTGCGGGTGATGGCTTTAACTTCCATGCTATTTCGCCTCCGCCTTGGCCGTGTGCGCGCCGTGCTTTTTGAACGAGCGCGTCAGCGAGAATTCGCCGAGCCGGTGGCCGACCATGTTTTCCGTGACGAACACGGGGTTGAAAATTTTTCCGTTGTGGACGTTGAACGTCAACCCCACGAACTCCGGCGTGATCATCGAGCGGCGCGACCACGTTTTGATCGGCGTGCGCGCCCCGGCGACTTTGGCCTTCTGGATTTTCTCCATCAGGTGGCCGTCAATAAACGGGCCTTTTTTAATCGAACGTCCCATACAAATTTGTCAGTTCAACTTTACTTGAGCTTCATCGGGAGGCCGTTCCGGCGCACCACGATGAAACGATTGGAAATCTTCCGCTTGTTCCGCGTCTTGCCGCCCTTGGCGACCAGACCCCACGGCGAAGTGAGCTGCTGCCAGCCGCCGCCGGACTTCGACTTGCCCTGGCCGCCGCCGTTCGGATGATCCACCGGGTTGCGCGCCACGCCGCGGTTGATCGGGCGGATGCCGCGGTGCCGCGAACGGCCCGCCTTGCCGAGCACCACGTTCTCGTGCTCCGTGTTGCCGACCTGTCCGATGGTGGCATAGCACTCCTCGTTGATCTTGCGGATTTCGCCGGACGGCAGGCGCACCTGCGCGTAGCCCTCGTCCCGCGACATCAAGGTGGCCGCGCCGCCCGCCGAACGCACCATCTGCGCGCCGCGGCCGGGAACCATTTCAAGATTGTGCACCGCCAGACCGACCGGAATGTTTTTCAGCGGCAGCGCGTTGCCCACGTCCGGCGTCGCCGCCGGGCCGCTGACCACCTTCACGCCCACTTGAATGCCCACCGGGGCGAGGATGTAGCGCTTCTCGCCGTCCGTGTATTCGAGCAAGGCCAGCCGCGCCGTGCGGATCGGATCATACTCAATCGCCGCGACCGTCGCCACGATGCCGTGCTTGTTGCGCTTGAAATCCACGAACCGGATTTTCTGCTTGTGCCCGCCGCCGATGCCGCGCGCGGTCATGCGCCCGTAGTGGTTGCGGCCGCCCGTCTTCTTGCGGATCTGCACCAGCCGGCGCTCGGGCGTCGTCTTCGTGATCTCGTCATACGACGCTATGGTGATATAGCGCTGGGACGGCGTCAGCGGTCTGAATGTCTTGACTGGCATAAAAAATCCATAATCCAAATTCGCAGCCTGGAGTGCGGAAACCATCAATCCTGCGCCCGAGGGCGGTCAGTTATCGGCTTCGCAAAAAGAGCTGCCATCGCGCCGTTTCCGGCGGAATGGAGCGCAGACAATATCAGAGGCGAACTTCGGTGCAACAAGTTTTTTGAAAAACTTTCGCTCTCTGGCCTGCATCGGTGCTGCCGGGTGGCATCTGATTTCCCCGCAGTTGCAGCCCCCGGCGGTTCGTGAAACATTCGCGCGGTGCAAACGGGTTCTGAAATTTCCAAAACCTCCCCGCCGCCGTCCGGCCACGCGGCCCCGCTGCCGCCGGGCGTGGGCAGCGCGCTGCTCTTCGCGGCGTTCAACGCGCTGTCGTTCCCGCTCGTCGTGGGCAGCCCGATGATTCTCTATGCGAAGAGCCTCGGCGCACCCGCCACGGTGCTGGGCATCATCGCGGGCATGATGCCGCTGCTGGTCATCTTCCAGATTCCGGCGGCGAAGCACGTCGGGCGCATCGGCTACAAGCGGTTCGTCTATGCTGGCTGGGGCGTGCGGATCATTTTCATCTTCGGCCTGGCGCTGGTGCCGTTGCTGGGCGGGCTGCTGAACACCACCGCGCAGCTCGCGCTCGTGCTGCTGCTGCTCTTCGCCTTCAACCTCTCTCGCGGCATCTCCAGTTGCGCGTGGCTGCCGTGGATCACCGCGCTCGTCCCGGCGACGGTGCGCGGCAAATATCTCGCGCGCGACGCCGCCGCCGTGAACCTGGCCAGCTTCGTCATCACGCTGGTGGCCGCCGCGTGCCTCGGCAGCGCGCCCGCCCCGTGGCAGTTCGCCGTGCTCTTCGCGTTGAGCGGGGCGATGGGCGCGACCAGCCTCATTGTCCTGAAACAAATCCCCGATGTGTCCGCCGGCGGGGACGCCGCCAAGTCCAGCGAGCCGGTGCCGTGGAAAGAAATCGCTTCCTTTCCGCCGTTCCGCCAGTTGCTGCTGTTCAACGTCGCGTGGGCGGCGGCGGTCGGCGGACTGGGCGCGTTCACCGTGGCGTGGCTGAAATCCGAGGCGCAGATGAGCGAGGCGCAGGTGCTGCTGCTCACGTCCGCCGCGTTCCTCGGCGGCTTGAGCAGCCTGTGGCTGCTCGGCACGCGGCTCGACCGCTTCGGCAGCAAGCCCGTGCTGTTCTTCGCGCTGCTGTTGTGGTTCGGCATCGCGGCGGGCTGGATGGCGCTGGCGGGAGGAGCGCTTCAGGTTCAAATCTGGCTCGTGCTGGCGCTGCAATTTTTCATGGGCCTCGCCACCGCGCTGGTCAACATGGCCAACGTCCGCCTCGCCATGGCCACCGTGCCGGTGATGGGGCGCAGCCATTTCTTCGCGCTGTTCTCGGTGGCGGGCAGCCTCACGCTCGGCATCGCGCCGGTGCTGTGGGGCGTGCTGATTGACGCGCTGCAATCCGTGCGCTGGGAGACGCATGGTTTTGTGTGGAACCGCTACAGCATTTTCTTCGCGGCGGTGGCGGGCGTGTTCGTCGTCGCGATGTGGCGCGGGCGGCGCCTGCACGAACCGGCGGCGGCGCAGATGGAAGACCTGCTGCGCGATGTCATCGAGCAATCCCCTTTCCGAATGTGGCTGCGCTATTGGCCAAGGAGCTGAACCACGGAAGACACGGAACACACGGAATGCAAAACGGAGGGCGAGTGCGACGCCTGTCCTACGCGCCGTGGAGTGCGGTGACTTGTCACCGCTTTTGGCAGGCGACTTGTCGCCGTCGAAACTGCCGTGCGCGTGGACAAACTTCAGGCCGCTGGACGCGCCCCTGCTTGGCCGACAAGTCGGCCAAGCGGCAAAAGCGGTGACAAGTCACCGCACTCCAAAGCCCCATTCCCTTTCCGTGTCCTCCGTGTTTTCCGTGGTTAAAGTTTGGTCACAGCCGCGCGATTTTCTCCAGCAGCGCCGTGGTGGATTTCCCCGGCACGACGGGCAGGATGATGATTTTCCCGCCGTGCGACTCGGCCATGCGCCGCTCGTCCTGATTCAGCGTTTCAATCGTGTAATCGCCACCCTTCACATAAACGTCCGGCTTCACGGCGGCGAGCAGCTCCACCACCGTGCGCTGCGGGAAAACCACCACGCCATCCACGCACTGTAACGCGGCGAGCACCAGCGCGCGGTCGTCCTCGCAGTTGAGTGGGCGGCTCGCGCCCTTGAGTTCGCGCACCGAGGCGTCGCTGTTCAAGCCCACGAGCAGCGCGTCGCCGAGCGCGCGGGCGGCGGCGAGATACGTCACGTGGCCGGTGTGCAGGAGGTCGAAACAGCCGTTGGTCATCACCAGACGCCGGCCCTCGGCGAGCAGCCGCTCGCGCCACGCGCCGACCTGCGCCAGCGGAATGATTTTACTGCGAAAGTCCATGTGCCGATTGTGCGGCGCGACGGCGGTTTGGCAAAGGGCAAATTGGCGGTGAAAAGCGGGATAATTCCCCCACGCGCTTCGCCCCGGCGGTCGAGGACACGCTAGTGAAGAAGGTTCACGAACTGGTCAAGGCGACAAGCCCGTAAGGAGTGAAGTGTTACTTAAAGTTCTTCTGATTGGTGCATCTTAATAGTTGTCGCCCCGGCCAATTCTCGGAATTCTCGTCGAACTGACGCATGGCAATTGGCAACATTGAGTTCAACGACAGGGCCTTCATGGAAAAAGTCAGGGATGCCATTCGGAAACGTGGAAGATACGCTGGACACCGGGAGGGAGGTGACAAGCCCATTAAGGAGCGGGCAATCGTCTGCGAGTTTCTTCGCGCCCAAGAAATAATGGAAGGAAGCTGCTGGATTCGAACCGTGCAAGCGAACCCGGATAGGAACGCTGCACCAGACTGTTTTGGGACTAACATCCAAGGCGATGCAGTTGCATACGAGGTCACGGAGTTGGTGGACAAGGGGATGATTGAACAAAATCTGCCGAAAATCTCAAGCCAGCCGATGCTCTACATAACCAAAGAATGGCAGCCGGACGAGTTGATTCAAAAAGTCCAGGCAATCTTGAAGCGGAAGGACAGTCGAGACTTCAAAGGAGCCATCTTTGAAAAGGTTATTCTCATCATTCACACCGCCGAGCCTGCGTTGCGGCACGGACACTTCTTCGATCTATTGAGCAATCAAAAATTTGATGCCTGTCGCAAGATTGATGAAGCTTTCATCCTCTTCGCTTACAGCACAAGGCGAAGGAACTATTCTTACTTACCTCTGCGTTTGGGCTGATGGGCGGGATTCTGCCTCCCATCGAAAGCCAAGCTCAGTAAGCCGTTGGATTCGGCTCTCATGGAGCCTGCCTCGTCGCTTTTTTCTCCGCTGCTCATGCACCCAAGTTGCGAGTTCTGGGTTTTCCGGCCAGCGGGCCGGCACATTGCAGTTGTAATGCGCCGACTTGTATTGCTTCAGCATCTCGAACATCTGTTCCCACGCTGCCTCGAGCCGATCCCAGATGAAGCACTCCTGATCCAGACGCCGGACGCGATCTTCACTGAGTTGTCCTTTATTCTTGAGCTTCCGCTGGGTGCTTACCCAAGAAGCAAGCCGTGGATTCTCCTTCCAACCTTGGGGAACGTTGCAATCTTTGTGAGTCTGCTTATACGCCTGTAATGCTGCGAACATCTCCAGCCAAGCTGCTTCGAACGTATCCCAGACGAGACCGAGTTCGGTTAGCCTTCGGATTTGCTCTGCATTAAGCCGACCATCCTTGCGGTTCCTCCGTAGCGCGTGAACCCAGTTGCCAAGTTCCCGATCTTCGGCTTGGTTTCGCTGGACGTTGCAGTGGCCCTGCTGTTGTTTGTAGACAACTAGCCGCGCAAAGTATTCTTCCCATGTAGCATCGAAAATGTTCCACACAAATCCGAGTTCATTGAGCTTCTGTCGGCGTTCCGGAGACAGTTTTCCGAGCCGATTCCTCTGTCGCTGATTATTGGCCCACACAGACAATGCTGGGTTTTCATCCCATTTTTGCGGCACGTTGCAGTCACCAAACCGCTCTTTGAATGCCTTGAGTTGACCAAGATACTCATCCCAACTGCAACCGAGACTCTCGACACAGGCTGTCGTGATTGCTTTGCGGAGTTCCGCTTGTGAGATTTCAGGGCCAAGAATCTCGACTCGTTCCCGAAAGCGCAAATCATCAAAACCTTTCAGTGCAGAACCGCAGCCCTGCGATTCGTGACCGTCGGAGTGGGTTTTCCGAGGGAAACGCGGGATGTCAGCGGAAACGGTTTTAAGTTTTTTTGAGTTTTGCGCGTGTTTATGCGAACCGGCTATCCCCCAGCGTCA
>JACRJY010000123.1 GCA_016235585.1 Verrucomicrobiota bacterium
GGCTTCCTTCGCGTAAATTCGCGTGATTCGCGGGCAACTCCTTCGGGTGGCGGTTGGACTGGCAGGGTGGGCCTGGACTGCACACGGCAAGCCGGTTTGGAAACCGGCGCTCCGGGACAGGCGTGCCCTGCCGCACGCCGTTCGCTTGCGGCATTGGTGCCTCCTTGTGGCAATTCAGCTTTCCCTTCGCGGCTCATTTCAGTTTCGGCAGCGTCTGCGAGACGACGTGCCACTTGGGGCGCTTCCAGGTTTCGCGGAAGGCGGCGAGCGTTCCCTCGGCGGCCTTGCGGGCGCGCTCGTCGCCGTCGAGGAAGAGGACAAACTCAAATTGCTGCGCGGGCGTGCCGAAGGTTGCATCGAAGTGCCGCACGATTTCGTTCGCGGGAAGCGTCTTGCGCCCGAGCACTTCCACCAGCGGCAGTTTCAGGCCGGTGAAGGCGCTGGCCGGCTCGTAGGCCTTGTAAACCAGCTCGGTGCAGACCAGCTCGGCGTCGGTGGCGAAGTCGAAGTTGAAGTCGTAGGGCCGGCCCGCGTAGTGGAACGCGCGCACGAGCGCCGTCGCCTTCTCCACGAGCGACAGCCTGGGCCGCAGCACGACGAGCGCGTCCGCCTCGACCGCGTGCTCCAACGAGGTGAAGGACACGCCCTCGCTCTGCGCCTCGAGCACGCGGACGGGGTGGCCGTGGTAAGGCTGCTGGCAGCTTGCGTGCGCGGCGGGATAGCGCGCCTTCAGCAGGGCTTCGAAGTCGTCGTCCGGCACGGTCACGCGCAGCCAGGTGCGAAACTCCGGCGTGGTAAAGTAGGCGCGGCGCTCCTCCGGCGTGCCGAGGTAAACCGCCGCGTGCGGCCAGAAGCCGGGCAGGCCGATGTTTGAGAGATACCAGTTGCGGCGCGTGATGAGCACGTCGCCAGGCTGAAGGCGCGGACGCAATTCGCGGACCTGTGCCTCGCTGATGAGCGAGGCGTCCTTCCGGCGGACCTTCGTGTCGCCCATCCACTCGGCGATGCCGGACTGGACCGGGAGCCAGAGCGAGCCGCCGGCCTGCTTGATGACTTCGAGGGCGTTCTTGGCGGTGAGCAACTCGGTCTTGCCGATGGCACCACGGAAAATTTCCGCCTCGTCCTCGCGCACGGCAGCGCGGAGCGCGGGCGAAACGTCGTTGCCCACCGTGCGAAGATACGCCGCCAGCGCGCCGAAGTGCGCGGCGTGGACGGGATTGAGATGGCGGAGTTTCAGTTGCGCGTAGGTTCCTTTCGGCAGGCCCAGTTCGGGCACCGGCTCGTTGAGGAACACGTCCATGCCGGGGTCGTTGTCCGCGCGCGCGATGAACGCCAGCGCCCAACGGTGCTGCGCGAAGTGCGCGCCGCAGCGCACGAGGAAGGACTCGTCCTGCCCGGGCCGGCGCAGCAGGAGGAAGTCGCGGTGGAAGCCGGCCGTCGCTTCGAGCGCGATGGTGTAGTCGAGAAACGCCTTCCATGTTTCCCAAACGGCTTCCTTCTGCTCACGAGGCAGCACGCGGGCCTCGGCAAGGCGCTTTTCCGGAAACAGGTCGGTGCGCTGGCGGACAAAGTCCACTGTGCGCTTTAGCCCGTCGCGATGAATCAGCACGCCACGCTGATCACCGGCGATGCGGGCGCGCTGGTCGGTGGTGGAAAGCTTGGAGATGGAGGCGGGCGGCACAGCATGGGCAGTGAAGGCGAAGAGGAGAAACGCGCCCAAGGCAGCGAGCGGGCGCACTGGCTGAAGTAGGTCAGTGCATCTTGCCTGACCTCCATCTGAAACAAACCGCTTGAGCGGAAACTGAAATTCAGAAGGACAGGCGGGACGCACCGTCCTACTTGGCCGGCGCGTTGCTTCGCTCGGGATGGGGTGTTGCGTCGTCCCGGCAGTTTTCATTTCGCAACCTCCCAACGGTTGAGGATTTCTCGGCAGATGTCAGATGCCGCACCCGGTTGACTGAGTTCCTTCGCAGCGCGACTCATGGCCGCAAGTTTGTTCGAACCGAGCAACTGGCCGAGGCGGTAGGGCAAATCTTCCACGCGGTTGGCCTTCTCCGCTGCGCCGTGCTGGAGGAGGAAGTCGCTGTTCGCCGCCTCCTGGCCGGGGATGGGATTGAGGATGAAGAGCGGGCGGCCCAACGCGAGCGCCTCGGAGGTCGTGAGGCCGCCGGGCTTGGTGATGAGCAGGTCCGCGAGGGTCATCAGCTCGTGCATGTTCCGAACGAAGCCGAGGACGTGCGTGGGATGCTTGCGGTCCTGCGCGGCGAGCTCGCGGCGCAGCTCCTCGTTGCGGCCCGCGACGACGAGCGTCTGGAACGGCGTCGGAATCTTGTCCAGCTCGCCGAGGATTTCCGCGACTGGTCCCATGCCGAAACCGCCGCTCAACACGAGCAGCGTGGGCAGGTCGTCGCGGAGGCCGTAGGCTTTGCGCACGGCGGCGGCGTCCACGGGCTGCGAGAACTTCGCGCTGACGGGAATGCCGGTGACGACGACCTCTTCCGCCTTCACACCACGCGCGACGAGCCGGGCCTTCGTCTCCTCGGCGGCGACGCAATACAAGTTTACCGACGGCTCCATCCAAAGCGCGTGGGCCTCGAAGTCGGTGACGACGCAGGCGCTGAATGGCCGGAAGGTGGGGTCCTTGGCGAGCATCGCGCCGGTGATTTCCAGCGGCAGGAAATGTGTGCAGAGCATCACGTCGGGCCGGAAGGCCTTCACGTGCTTGACGAACTTCGCGTTTCCGCGGCCCGCGAAGCTGCGGCGGACGCGCGTCAGCTTGCGCATGAGCGCGGGGCTGTCGGTCTTCTTGAAGAGATGCGCGTAAAGATCGGGCGCGTGGTCAATGACCTTCACGTAGCCCTCGGAGTAGAGCTTGCGCGAGAGCTTCGAGACGAAGTCCAGCACGTCCACGCGCTCGACGGTGTCGGCGGGGCGGGCGGCGCGCCACGCCTCCTCCAGCGCGGCGGCGGCCTGCAAGTGTCCGGCTCCGGCGGTGACGGTGGCGATGAGGATGCGCATGGGAATCTCGGTGCATTGGTAGCAAGCCGGGGCGGGGACTGCACGGATTTTCAAGCGCTTCGCCGGGTGAACCGCCACGCCTCGATGGGGGGAATCATCACCGGCATCTGACCGCCCGCAGATTTCACCAACCGGGCGCGGCCCGCCGCCGCGAACCCGATCGTGGGGATTGTCGCATCACGCCGGCCAGTCCCAGCCCTGGCGATAGACGCGCTTGATGAGCTTGTCGGCCTCGGGGGCGTTCGTCGCGCGTAGCTTCGCCGCGTCCCAGTGCAGTTTTTTGCCGACGCGGTAGGCGACGTTGCCGAGGTGGTTCGCCTCGGTGAGCCAGCCGGAGTAGTCGAAGTTCGCGAGCGCGGCGGGGCCGCCCTTGCACGCGGCGATCCACTCGGCGTGGTGGCTGGCGGGCTTGGGGAAAACTTGTGGCGGGCGTTTGAAGTCGGCGAAATTCTTTTCCGGCAGCAGCACGTGCTTGCCGTAGTCGGCGAGCAGCATTCCTTTCGCGCCAATGAAGAGCACGCCGTTCTGCCACTGGGGGATGCCGCCGTTTTTCCAAATCTCCGGCTTCTCCTCGCCCTGGTGCCACGTGAGCTTCACCGCCGGCATCTCGCCGCGCGGGCCGTATTCATAGACGGCGCGCATCGAGGCGGGCGCGATTTCCGGATGCGGCGGCGGGCCGAACGCCTCGATGGTCAGCGGCGCGCGGAGCTTGAGCGCCCAGAAGGCGAAGTCGTTCCAGTGCGAGCCGAGGTCGGACATCGTGCCACTGCCGAAATCCCACCAGCGATACCACTTCGGGCCGGGGAAATAGACTTCGTGATACGGCCGCGCCGGGGCGGGGCCGAGCCACAAGTCCCAGTGCAATCCGGCTGGCACGGGCATCGCCTCCTTCGGACGCTCGGCGACATAGACGCGATCCTTGTTGGCGTCGGAAGCCTCCTTGCTCTGCAAACCCCACGCGCGCGAGACCCACACGTGCGCCTCGTGCACCGGGCCGACCGCGCCGGCGTGGATGAGTTCGACCACGCGCCTCATGTTGTCGGTGGCGTGCATCTGGATGCCCATCTGCGTCGCGAGCTTCTTCTTCGCGGCGAACTCACGGATTTGCCGCGCCTCCCAGATGTTGTGCGTGAGCGGCTTCTCGCAATAGACGTGCTTGCCGTGCTTGAGCGCGAGCATCGTGGCCAGCGCGTGCGTGTGCTCGCAGGTGCTCACGCAGACGGCGTCGAACTCCTTCGCGTGGTCGAAAAGTTTGCGGAAGTCCACCGCCTTGCGCGCCTTGGGAAACTTCTCGGCGGCTTTGTCGAGGTTCAATTCGTTCACGTCGCAGAACGCGACGAGGTTTTCGGCCTCGCACCCTTTGATGCTTGCCGCACCGCGTCCGCCGGAGCCGATGATGGCGACGTTGAGCCGGCTGTTGAGATTCTGCCCGCGCAGAAACGCCGGCGCGCCGAGGAGCGCGGAAGCGGCGAGCGCGGACTTGGCAAAATGACGACGGGAGACGAGCGCGGACTTCGGCGTGGATTTCATGCGGGCAAGATGCCGGAAACCCGCCGGACTGGTCAACCTTTCGGTGGCGCGCCGGTTCAGCGAAGCGCAACTCGCCCCGGAACACTGCGGGGCGCCCGCCCGCGCTCCCCGGCGTTGGCGGCAAAACCACCTTTACAAGTTTCCGCGCGGGTGCAAGGCTCGTTCCCATGATGCGGACGGCAAAAATTCTCTTTGGACTGGCGGCGCTGGCGGTGCTGGGCGCGGGCTGCACCACCACCACGATTACCAACCTCACCCCCCAGCGCCTGCAGCGCAACGACGCCGGGCTGTATCCGGTGGAAATCGTCTTCGACAGCAACCAGCAGAGCCTGCGCCACGAGACCATCAACCCCATGGTGCAGGTGGGCGCGGAGTCCTACCCGATGAAGCGCGCCCCGGTCGTGCCCAAGCGCTGGGAAACGGTCATCCCCGTGCCCGCGAGCACCAACCTCATCCACTACCAGGTGCGCGTGGACTTTGAATACAACCGCATCCCCGAGGCCCGCCCCGACAGCAAGCTCTCGCCGCCCTACAGCCTGCAAATCACGGATCGCTGAAAACCCTTTCTGCGCGGAAAACAAAAAAGGCCGGCGTCACCGCCGGCCTTTTTCGTTAAGAATGAATTTGAATGAATGGTCGCGGCTCCGGCTACTTCTTGTCGTCGCCCTTGTCTTTGCCCTTGGCCTTGCCCTTGCCTTTGCCTTCGGGCCGCACGCCGGCGTTGAGCGTGGTCGCCTCCATCTTGCCGTCGGCATTCTTGCGGAACGCGCCGCCGACCTGATCGCCGGCCTTGATGTCATCGAGCGTCGCGGGCTTGCCGTCCTTGGTGATCTTGGTGCTGGAGGTGATCTGCACCACGCGCGCCTCCTTGCCGGAGAGGGTGATGGTCTTGGCGGCGGCGTCCATGGCGGTGATTTTGCCATTGAACGGGAGCGGGCCGGGGGCCTTCTTTTCCTTGCCTTCGGTGGCGGCTTTCTTTTCCTGGGCGGGGGCGGGCAGCGCCACGGCGAGCACGAGGGCGGAGAACACGGACAGGAGGAGGAGTTTTTTCATAAGGTTGCCTGTTGTTATTGGTTGTTGGTTGCAGTCGGGAACGGCCTGACAAATACCAAAATGCGCCCGTCGGGCAAGTGGATTTTATTCACCGCCCGCCCCCCCGAACATCATTCTTGATACCCCGCCGCTTCTGCGGGATGTTTGGCGCGACAATGAAGCAGACACCATCCACCCCGGCCCCGGCCAGCGGCGACGGCCCGCCGCCGGCGCTCTGCCCCCTCAATGAGGTGGGCGCGGGCACGATGGTGCGCATCAAGCAGCTCGACGCCTCGCCGGAGGTCAACGGCCGGCTGCGCGAGATGGGCTTTTGCGAGGAGCAGCGCGTCAAGCTGCTGATGAAGCACACCAACGTCATCTGCCAGGTGTGCAACGCCCGCCTCGGCATCAGCAGCCAGCTCGCGAAATCCATCCTTGTCGAACGCATCCCCGCCCCGCCGCCGCAGAAGCGGGCCGCCTGACGCTGAATTTCACGGCCAGATGAACAACCAAGAAACCAAGCAACAAAGAGACAGGAAGGATGGCAATAGCCGGTCGTTCTTCTCCCTCTCCTCCATCGGATGGAGGAGAGGGTTGGGGAGAGGAGGCGCGTTTCTCATGGGCCTGCCCCTCTCCTCAATCCTCTCCCCGCTCGTGCCTCGCGGGGAGAGGAAGCCGGAGTGCCGGATGTTGAAGAAATCTCCTTCGTTCCTTTGTTCCTTTGTTGTTCAACCCCAGTTTCCCAACTGATATGCCCGCCGCCACGCAACCGCTCACCTCGCTCCCGGCTGGCGTCCGGGGCGTCGTGACCGAAATCAAGCTCCCGCCCGAACACCGCCCGCGTCTGCTGGAAATGGGCCTGCTCGTGGGCACGCCGGTGGAACTGGTGCGCTTCGCCCCGCTGGGCGACCCGGTGGAAATCAAGGTGCGCGGCTACAACCTCTCACTGCGCAAGCACGAGGCGGAGATGATTTTGGTGAAGGCAGGGTAGTTTATTAAACGTGTCATTCCATCAAATGGGTAACCAGAACAGAAAGGCCACACGAGAGGAGAAGGCTCATGCAAATCGGGTCATTCGCGAAGCTTTTCCTGATCTGGATCCCGTATTTGGTGCGCACGGTGACTACGGTGGCCACAGAGCACCGCGTGATCACACAATTTCTTTTCGGCTCCGAGATCAGAATGGTTGCTACTGCTCGAACATCGTCTGGCTTTCACCAAACTGGCTCGCGTCTTTGACAGTTGAGGATGTGAAGTCACTTGTTAAGCGGGCCAACGGGAAGAAAAAGTGACCATTAGATTGATTTTCAAACGTAATGCCGCCTTCCACTTCAGCTAGTGTTACCGATCACTTCGTCGCCCTCACCGGCAACCCGAACTGCGGCAAGACCACGCTGTTCAACGCCCTCACCGGCTTGCGCGCGAAGGTCGGCAACTACGCCGGCGTCACCGTCGAGCGCAAGGAGGGCGCGCTCAAGGGCGCGGACGGCATCACGATTCTCGACCTGCCCGGCACCTACAGCCTCTCGCCCAAGTCGCTCGACGAGCAGATCGCCCGCGACGTGCTCTTCCACCGCCTGCCGGGCGAGCCGGCCCCCAGCCTCGTCGTCGTGGTGATGGACGCGTCGAACTTCGAGCGCAACCTCTACTACGCCACGCAGGTCATCGAGCTGGGCTACCCCACCGTCGTCGCGCTGAACATGATGGACGTGGCCGAGGCCAACGGCCACCACGTCAGCGCGGAAAAGCTCGCCGAGCGCCTCGGCGTGCCGGTGCTGCCCGTCGTCGCCAGCAAGGGCAAGGGCGTGCCGGAACTGCGAAAGCAAATCGTGGACATGGTCGCGAACAACATGCGCCCCTCGTTCGTGAAGACATTTTACGACCTGCCCGCCGCCTTCCACGCCGAGGTGGATTCCACCGCGCAACTGCTGGAAAAGGTTTTCCAGCAGCGCCACACCTCCGCCGTGGCCGAGGCGCTGCTCGTCTTGAGCGACGAGCACAATCTCATCGCCAGCTCGGCGCACTATCCGCCGGAGATTCACACCGCCGCCGCCAGCGCGCGGCAGCGGATCGAGGCGGCGGGCATTGACTGGCGCAGCGCGGCCATCGAGGCGCGTTACGCGCAAATCGGCGTGATTCACCAGGCCGTCGTCACGGAGTCCGCCGGGATGAAGGAGAATTTGAGCGACAGGCTGGATCGCGTGTTCACGCACAAGTTCTGGGGAATGCTCACCTTCGTCGCGCTCATGGCGCTGATGTTCCAGAGCATCTTTACCTTCGCCAAAATCCCGATGGATTTCCTCACCGGCCTGCTCGACGGCGCGGGCCGCTGGGTGGGCGGCGTGATTCCGCCGGGCGACTTGAACGACCTGCTCGTCAACGGCGTCATCGCGGGCGTCGGCGCGGTGGTGGTGTTCCTGCCGCAGATTTGCCTGCTGTTCCTCTTCATCAGCCTGCTGGAGGACACCGGCTACATGGCGCGCGCGGCGTTCCTGATGGACCGGCTGATGAGCAAGGTCGGCCTGCACGGAAAAAGTTTCATCCCGATGCTCTCGTCGTTCGCGTGCGCCATCCCCGGCATCATGGCCACGCGCACCATCGAGACGCCGAAGGACCGGCTCGTGACCATTCTCGTCGCGCCGCTGATGAGCTGCTCGGCGCGGCTGCCGGTCTACACCGTGCTCATCGCCGCGTGCGTGCCGGACTTGCGCGTGCTGGGCTTCTTCAAGCTGACCGGCCTGACGATGCTCGCGATGTATCTGCTCGGCATCGTCGTGGCGCTGCTCATGGCGTGGCTGTTCAAGAAAACTTTGCTCAAAGGCCCGACGCCGATGCTCATCATGGAACTGCCGCCCTACAAGCTGCCCGTCCTCAAAGTGACGCTGCGGCACATGTGGGACCGCTCGAAGCTCTTCCTGCAACGCGCCGGCACAGTGATTCTCGGCATCAACATCGTGCTGTGGTTTCTGGCGACGTATCCGCGCAGCGCGGAGATGGAGAAGCAGTTTGAGCAAAGGCGCGAGGTGGTGAAGAAGCAGCTTGCGGCGGTTGCGCCCGGCGATGTGACCCGCCCTTCGGACACCCTCTCCCCCGCTGGGGGAGAGGGCCGGGGTGAGGGGGCTGCCGCGCTCACCGCCGCGCTTGAGGAACTCGATAAAGAGGAATCCGGCGAAAAACTCCGCCGCAGCTTCGCCGGACGGCTGGGTCATTTGATCGAGCCGTTTATCGCCCCGCTCGGCTTCGACTGGAAAATCGGCATCGGCATTGTCGCGTCGTTCGCCGCGCGCGAGGTGTTTGTCAGCACCATGTCGGTTGTTTACAACGTCGGCTCCACCGACACGGGCGACGAAGCCTCCACCACCGGCCTCGCCAAAATCATGCAGGCGCAAAAGCGCGCCGACGGCTCGCCCGTCTACACCACGCTCACCGGCGTGACGCTGATGGTCTTCTACGTCTTCGCGATGCAATGCGTCAGCACCGTGGCCATCGTGCGCCGCGAGACCAACTCGTGGAAGTGGCCGTTCTTCCAGTGGCTCTACATGGGCGTGCTGGCGTGGGGGCTGGCCTTCATCACCTACCACGGCGGGCGGCTGCTGGGCTGGGGTTGATTTCCATTTCCACCTTTCCGCAGGCATTCTCAATCGCCCACTGTGGCTGAATGAAAGCAGCAAGGCGGCACGAGCATTTGCCAAAATCTGCGAAGCAGGCGAACAGGGGGCGTGAGACTAAAAGACCATGAGACGGTGTCATGGTCTGTGCCGGTTGGCCGTGCTGATGGCGGCGGTGGTTTTCGCCATGGCTTTTGCCGCGTTCCCGCTGCGCGCGGAGGTGGACAACACCTTCAACTGCATCCTCGGCCACGAAAACGGCGAGGTGCGCGCGATGGCGCGGCAGGCGGACGGGAAAATCCTCATCGGCGGCGTCTTCACCTCGGTCAAGGGCGTGCCGCGCTACGCCATCGCGCGCCTCCTGCCCACCGGCGCGGTGGACACCGGCTTCGACGCGGGCATCGTGCTTGGCAATGTCTATGCCATCGCGGTGCAGGCCAACGGTCAGATTGTCATCGGCGGCGATTTCAACACGGTGAACGGCGCGACGCGTGCCGGCATCACCCGGCTGAACGCCGACGGTTCGCTGGACACGAGTTTCAATTCTTCCGCCGCCGCCAGCACGGTGAACGCGGTCGCGTTGCAGCCAGACGGCGCGATTCTGGTGGGCGGCTATTTTTCCACGGTGAACGGCGTGAGCCGCAGCCGCATCGCGCGCCTGCTCGCCAATGGCACGCTCGACACGAGTTTCAATCCCGGCGCGGGCCTCTCCGGCAGCGGACGGTTCGTCAACGCCTTCGCGCTGCAAACCGACGGCAAGATTCTCGTCGGCGGTGCGTTCACCAAATACGACAACACCAACCGCCAGCATCTCGCCCGCGTGAACGCCGACGGCACGCTGGACACCAGCTTCGATCCGTTGGATCAGGTTTACGACTACGTGTTCTCCCTCATCGCGCAGGCGGACGGGAAGATTGTCGCCACCGGCTACAAGTATTGCCGCCGGCTGATGCCGGACGGCAAATCGCTCGATCCGACGTTCATCGAGCCGGACACCGGCATCGGCGCGGACGCGGCGGAAGTGCGCATGGCCGCCGCGCTGCCGGATGGCGGCTACGCCATTGGCGGAAAATTCTGGCGCGTGGGCAACCACTACAACCTCGCCGCCGCCGCCTGCCTCTCGAACACTTATTTGGCCGTGGGCGACGCGGTGTTCTACGGCGGCGACAACTACGATCCGAGCCGTTTCGATCTGCTGAAGTTCACGAACCAGACGGGGCTGCGCGCCTCGCCGCTGACCGGCGTGGCGTCCGGCAACAACACCGTGGTCGAAGTGGGCCGGAGCAGCAGCGTCTTCGTCTCCAGCAACCTCGCGGAGTGGGCCACCGTCGCCACCGATGTTTTGCCGGGCTTCAACAACGTCGTTTTCACCAACAACACTTTCCTCGCCGTCGGCGGGAGCGGCGTGATCCGCCTCTCCACCGACAACGGCGCGACATGGCAGTCGCCCGCCAACTCGCCCACGAGCGCCAGCCTTTACGGCGCGGCGGGTAACGGCAGCAACTGGGTCGCCGTGGGCGGCACGACCGGCAGCGGCGTGATTCTCTATTCGAGCGACGGTTCGACTTGGAACGTCGCGACCAATTCCGAGACGAACATTCTCTACAGCGTCGTTCACGGCGGGGGGACGTTTGTCGCCGTCGGTGAGAACAGCGCGATCTGGGCTTCAACAAATGGGCAGAACTGGGGCCGCGTCACGAACGTCTTCACCAACACGCTCTACGGCATCGCCTACGGCGGCGGCTACTTCGCCGCCGTCGGCGCGCTCGGCGCCATCGTTGTCTCGTCCGACGGCAGCACGTGGACGAATGGCTACAATTATTCCACGCAACGGCCCTTGCAGCCGCTGCGGGGCATCACATTTGCCAACACCAAGTTTTTCGCGGTCGGCGGCTACGGCACCGTGCTGATTTCCGATCCGCGCTACACGCCGCCGCGCTATTTCATGGATCGCACGCTGGCGGACAACTACAGGAACTGCGCCGCGCTGCTGGACAGCAACGGCGTCGTGCGCACCAACTTCGCCTCCGGCATCAACGACCTCGTCAGCAATTATCCTGAAGTGGTTCATGCCCTCCTGCCGGAAACCAACGGCGTGCTGGTCGCGGGCAATTTCGTGAAGGTCAACCTGACCAACTTCGACAACGTCATTTCAACGAACGCCGGCGATGTCGCCCGGCTGAACCGCTACGGCACGCTGGACACGAGCTTCGACATCGGCATGGGCGTCGGCGGCGGGACTCCGCCCAGCGCGATTTTTGTGCAGCCCGATGGGAAAGTTCTTCTCGGCGGCGACTTCACCTCGGTGAACGGCGTTTCGCGCAACCGCATCGCGCGGGTGAACGCCGACGGAACCCTCGACACGTCATTCGATCCCGGCATTGGCGCGGACCGGGCGGTCTATTGCATTGATGTGCACGCCAACGGCAAAATTGTCTTCGGCGGCATCATCAACACTCCCTACCGGCCCGTGGCGCGGCTCCATCCCGACGGTTCGACGGACACGACGTTTAATCCCGGCATCGGCCTCGCTTTCAACGACACCATCACGGCCCTCCGCGTGCAGGCGGATGAAAAAGTCCTGCTGAACGGCTCGGCGGCGCGGATTCTCCGGCTGAACGCCGACGGCACGACCGACACTTCGTTCACCAACAACCTCGGCGCGGGACTCAAGGGCGGCTTCGTCAACTCCATCGCGCTCCAGCCTGACGGGAAAATTCTCCTCGGCGGCACGTTCACGAATTTCAACAACCGCGCGGCCTACCGGCTGGCCCGCCTGCTGCCCAGCGGCACGAATGACGACGCGTTTTCCGCCGCCCTCGGCCTCGGTGCGAACACCAACATCAGCGTCGTGGCCGTGCAGACCAACGGCCTATCGTCCGCGTTCAGCATCCTGATCGGCGGCGCGTTCACCAACTTCAACGGCGCGGCGTGCGGGCGCATCACCCGCCTCGACGAGGGTGGCCTGCTGGACGGCACGTTCAGCGCCGACGCGACCAACGTGACTTACCTCGTGCCGGTGTGGGATGATTCGGCGGGCGAGAGCCTGATTTACGTCGCGGGCAATTTCACCAACTTCAACGGCGTTTCCCGCGTGCGCCTCGCCCGGCTGCGCGCGAACGGCCAGCTGGACGCCGCGTTCAACTCCGGCCCCGGCCCCGACAATTATCCCACGGCGCTCGCGGTGCAGCCGGACTTGAAGACGCTGTTCGGCGGCGCGTTCAAAACGGCGGACGGCGGGCGCTGGCCCAATCTCGCCCGGTTCAAACTCGACGGCCTGCTCGCGCAGTGGCGCAACGGCTACTTCACCGCCGCCGAACTGTCCGACCTCGCCGTCAGCGGCGACTCCGCCGATCCCGACGCCGACGGCGTTGCGAACCTCGCGGAATACGCCTTCAACATGAACCCGAAGAATTCCGTCCGGGCCGGAGCACCCGTGGCGGCCGTGCAGACCAACGCCACCGACGGGAAGAAATACGCCGTGCTCATCTACCACCGCCGCACCGGCAGCGCGGGCGTGCAATACTTGCTGGACATCGCCGATACGCTTCCCACCTGGCAGACGGACGCCAGTCGTTTCGAGGAAATCAGCGCCGTGAGCGACGGCAACGGCCTCACCGAAACCGTCACGGTGCGCATCAAGCCGGCCATTCAGGACACGCCCATTGGCTTCGTGCGGATGCGAGTGCAGGGACAGTGAGGGCGGGTAGTGGCTCCGCTGGAGGTCAACCGGCTTGGCTGAAATTGAACTTCGCCAAAACGCTGTGAACCGCGCCGCCGGGCTGAAGTTCGCTCCGCACCAGATCCATTTCCGTGACCGGCCAGTCTCCGGTGAAGTTGAACGGAGTTTTGGCAATGAGTTCACCCAAGCGCGACAAGTTGGTTTTACATTCCGGCCTGACCCGGCCCAGTGTCAGGTGCGGATGAAACTCGCGCTCCTCCTGCCGCTCACCGAAGGCGGCTGTCGCCCGGCCCACGCTCTGCTGAAGCTCCCGCAACCGCGCCACGTCGCCCGCCAATCCCGCCCAAATGACGCGCGGGCGTGCCGGGTTCGGAAAGCAGCCCAGCCCGTCCAGGCACAGATGAAACGGTTTCGCACCGTGAGCGCAGCTTTGCAGCGCGGCTTGCAGCGGCCCAATTTCTGTTTCGGGAACTTCGCCGAAAAACTTCAAGGTCAGGTGCATCTGCTCCGGCTTCGTCCAGCGCACGGCGTCGCCGCCGACGGATTTCAAATGACGCTGCGCTTCGGCGAGCGCCGCAATCACGCCCTGCTCAACCGGGATGGCAATGAAAAGTCGCACGGCAGAGATTCCCACGCTGCGCTGACGGCGGAAGCTTCAATCGTAAATCGTAAATCACAAATGCCTACGCCGGCTCCTGCTGGCTGATGCAGTGGAAGCTGCCGAGGCCCCAGATGAGTTCCGTGGAATCAATGCCCACGACGCGGTGCTGCGGAAATTCGCGCTGCAAAATCTCCAGCGCGCGGCGGTCGTTGGCGTGGCGGTAGGTGGGCACGCAGACGAGGCCGTTGGCGATGTAGAAATTCGCGTAGCTCGCGGGCAGGCGCTGGCCGTCGTATTCCACGAGGCCGGGCATGGGCAGCTCGACGATGCGAAACGGCTGGCCGTCCTGATCCTTCATCGTGCGGAGGCGGTGGAGGTTTTCCTGGAGCAGCTTGTAGTTCCCGTCCGCCGGATCCTCCTCGACGACGGTCACGACGGTCGTCGGGCTGACGAAGCGCGTGAGGTCGTCAATGTGCCCGTCGGTGTCGTCGCCCACGATGCCGTCGCCGAGCCAGAGGATGTTTGTCACGCCGAGGAAGTCGCGGAGAAATTTTTCGATCTGTGATTTGTTGAGCTGGGGATTGCGATTCGGATTGAGCAGACACGATTCCGTGGTGAGCAGCGTGCCACAGCCGTTCACTTCGAGCGCGCCGCCTTCCATCACGATGCCGGGTGAGAAGAGCGGCAGGACGCGCAGCTTGGCGACGTGCTGCGGCACCGCGTCGTCGAGGTCGAAGGGCGGATATTTGTTGCCCCAGGCGTTGTAGCCCCAGTCCACGATGGCGCGCTCGTGCTTGGTAGGGACGCGCTGCCGCGCGTCCGCCCCGTGGCCGCCCGGCAGGTCGGCCCTGCCAGAGTCACGCACCAAAAAAATCGGCCCGTGGTCGCGGCACCACGGCTCGTAGGACGGAAAATGGTGGAAGCGCACGCGGTCGAGCGAAACTTTTCGCTCGGTAAGGAGACCGCGCACCCACGCCTCCTTCTCGGCGTTCCAGACGTTAATGTTCACGTCCTCAACGGTGACGAGGTGGCGGATGAACTCGGCATAGACATCCGGCACGGTGTCGTATTTGTCCGGGAAACTGATGCCCTCGGGGCGCGGCCAGGTGAGCCACGTGGAGACGTGCGGCGCCCATTCGGCGGGCATACGGTAGCCAAGTTGTGCGGGCGTGGACATCTCTGGTGAAAATTCGCCTTGGTGTTTCCGGTAAAATTTACGGCAGCCGCTCCCCGCGCGCCGCCTCCAGCAGCCGATACCATTCCTCGCGGCTCAACTCGGCGTTTGCGGCCTGAACTGCCTCGCGGATTTTCTCCGGCTGGGTCGAGCCGACGAGCGGGATGATGCCGGACGGATGCTTCAGCAGCCACGCGAGCGCGATGTTGCTCCGCGAGGTGCCGTGTGCCTTCGCCTGCGCGTCGAGTTCGGTGAGCGTGCGCTCGACCTTGTAGCCTTCCTGCCACGGCAACAATTGACGCGCGCCGTCGGCGAGCAGGCCGCCGCCGAGCGGACTCCATGCGAGCGGTGTGATTTTTTCCGCGAGACACTGGTCGAGCGTGCCGTCATTGAAACAACCGAGTGCGGCCAGGCTGATTTCGACCTGGTTCACAATGAGCATCCGCGCGCACGCCTGCTGGAGCAGCGTGACCTGCGACGGACGGAAATTGCTGACGCCAAATTCGCGCACCTTTCCGGCCTGGTTTAGCTTCGCGAACGCGACGGCGACCTCCGTCGGCTCCATCAGCCAGTCGGGGCGGTGAAGCTGGTAGATGTCAATCGTCTCCACGCCGAGGCGCTTCAGCGACTGCTCGCACGACCCGATGATGTGCTGCGCCGAAAAGTCGTAGCGAAACGGCGCGTCCGGCATCGGGTCGCCGGGCAGGCGGATGCCGCACTTGCTCGCGATCAAAATGCCCTTTCGCATTTCCGGCACCTCGCGCAGCACCGCGCCGAAGGCCGATTCCGCGCGTCCGCCGCAATAGATGTCCGCGTGGTCAAACAGCGTGTAGCCGGCCTCGAACGCCGCGAGCACCGCCGCGCGGCCCAGCGTGCGGCCCTGTTCCTCGGTCTCGGCGATGCGCCAGCAGCCGTAGGCGAGGCGGCTGGATTTCAGGGTGCTTTTTCCAATCTGGATGCTTTGCATGATTCGCGTCGGGCGGGAGCGTAGCGACGCGGATGTTTTCGCGCCAAGCCAATTCAGTGGAGGGAGAGTTTACGGCGGGCTGCCGGTGATCTCGGCGAGCAGTTTGAAGAAGCCGCGCTTGCGCGCGCTGCCAATGCCCCAGTGGACGGGCGGGCTTTGGTAGCCTTCGGCCAGTCCCTCGTCCTTCATGCGAAAATCGAAGAAGCCCCACGAGGCGCGCTCCTCCACGGCGGCGATGAAGTTGTTCATCGGCTGGTCGAAATCGAAGTGGTCGTCCTCGTTGAACACAATCGGCTTGGGCTGGTAGCCGGGAACCTGCCGCGTCAGCCGCACCATCTCGCCGATGCGCGCCGGGTCTTTCACGCCGTTGCCATGCACCAGCAGGAAGTGGGATTCACGGACGACATTCTCCTTCGGCACGGTGTTGCCGCCGTAAGAAGTGCCGACGAGCAGCCGTCGGCCCTGGTGCGACATATATTTCACATGCTCGATCAACTCGTGGACGCGGTCGGGCTTGAGGATGTCGTGGTCATAGGATTTCACGTTGCACTCGTTGTTGACCTCCACGAGCACGTTGCGCCAGCCGTTGATGAGCAGCCAGCGCGTGGCGTTGCGCGTGGCGTTGATCACCGCCGCCTCGTCCGCCAGCCGCTCGTCCTGGCCGAAGTAGAAGTAGCCAAGGATGACCACCATGCCCAGCTCGTCCGCGCGGTCGAGAATGCTGGAGAGCCGCGCGAGGTAATCCATCCGCAGCGCGCCGTCGCGCTCGAAGGCGGAGTTGTGCCACGGCTGCGACCGCGAATAGCCCTCCGGCGAACCGCCCTGCAAGTTCAGCGTGAAGGCGAGCAGGCCGTGCCGCCGCCACTCCGGCATGGCAGCGAGGAACTCGCGCGTGTTGCGCGCAGCGTCCCACCGGCGCGTGTCGGGATAGGCCCAGCGCGCGGCGGTGTCGGGGTTCAGGTCGTCGTAGATGCCCTGCACCATCCGCGAGTTCATCATCAGCCCTTCGATGCGGTGCCCGCGCCAGTAACGCCCGGCGTAGGTCGGACGGCCGTTGATGTGAAAATCCCCGCCGACGATGCTCACGACGGTTTTCCGCGCGGGCGGGGAGGCCTTTGGCGTCCGGGCGGATTGCTGGGCGTGACCTTGGGTTGAAAACAGGACCGCAGCCACCCCGATGGCGCAGGCGGTCGCGCGCGGCTGAAAAATGTCCGCGGCAAATGCAAAAATTCGTCTCATGCCTTGGTTTGGTCTTTGGTTGTCGGTTTCAAAAATCGCTTCAAGTGTTGAAGGTGCCGCCTGACGAGGCTCTCGTCGTGTCGCCGTCCGGCGAGCAGCGCCCGCTGCAAGTCCGCGTTGGACGCAATTTCCCCAAGCCGCTTCATCAACTGCTCATACACGCGGCTGTTTTGCAGCCGGCCCAGCCCCTCGTGGAGGGCGACCAGCAATTTCAACAGGACATCGGCGGACTGCCTTTTGCGCGGCAGTTCCAGCTCGCGCAAAAACCGAAGCCGCCGCAGCGCGCGCCGGAACTCGTGCTGCTGCGGGCCTTTCAGGCGGAAGAAGCGGGGCAGCTCCTCGGCGATCCGGCCTTCGACTTTGGCGCGCAAACGCCGATGCTGCGCGAGCAGTTGGTTCCGATGCGAGTGGTGGCCCGCCACTTGATCAAGCTCGCCAGCCAGACGGGCGGGCGGCGCTTCGAGCCGCGTCCGCACGGCCTTCCACCGCCGCTGCCGCCAGCGGGCGACCCGTTCGATGGCCGGTGCGGAGGCGGCGTGCTGTTGGAGCCATTCCAGCGCCACGTCGAGATCGCGCACACGGCTGATCGAGTCAGAAACTTCCCTCGACCAGTGGTAAAATTCCCGCTCGACCGCCCGGCCCAGGCACGCCCGGCCCACGCGGGCCGTCAGGCGCAGCCGCCGCAGGGCGACGCGCAACTGGTGCACCTGCTCCGCCTCGCCGTCCGTGCGGCATTGGCGAAGCAGGCTGGAGAGGCGCGCGAGAAGCTTTTCATGCCGCCGTTTCCAGCGGTGAAAAAATTTCAGCGTTTTCATCGGCATCGGGTGGCGGAAAGCCCGGCAACACTCTGGCAAAAGCCGGCGGCGTGACAATGCCGATTTTGCCAAAGAATGTGACAAAAAAGGCCGCCCGTCGGCGGCCTTCGCGAAAGTTCTGCCCGCTTATTTTTTCAGCTTGGCAATTGCGTCCTTCATCTCGCTCAAATGCACCATGGCGTCCTTGTTGTCGGTGACGTGCGCAAGCTTCCCGTCCTTGCCGATGAGGAAGCTCACGCGTTTGGCCATCGGGCGGTCAGGCATCCGCGCGCCGAAGGCGTCGGCCACCTTGCCGTCGGTGTCCACGAGCAGATGGAAGTTCAGGCTGTGGTCGGCGATGAATTTCTTGTGGCTCGCCGCGTTGTCGAAGCTCACGCCGACGACCTCCACGCCGTCCTTCTGCAGGTCGCCCATGCGGTCGCGCAGGCCGCAGGCCTCCTTGGTGCAGCCAGGCGTGTTGTCCTTCGGATAAAAATAGAGCAGCACGGTTTTCTTGCCGGCGAAGTCCGCCAGCTTCCAGTCTTTGCCGTTCTCGTCCTTGGCGGCGACGGCGGGAGCCTTGTCGCCCACCTTCGGGGTTTTGGATTTTTCCTGCGCCGAGACGGTCAGCGCCAGTGAGCAAGCAGCGGCCAAGGCCACGACGAATGGAAGGGTAGTTTTCATGTCAAACAGTGTATTGATTGCGGTTGTTTTTGCTTCGTGAATTCCCCTCGTGATTGCCGCGAAGTGAATTCCGCCGTTTGGACGGCGCGTGGATGGCGGTATTCACGCTCCGGCCAGCATTACCTCCTGGCCCGTGCGGATGGTTTCCGCCTCGGCCTCGCAAATCTCCACCGCACTCACGCCGTCCGCCACCGTGACGAGCGTCGGCGGCTGGCCGGACTGGATGCAATCCACGAGATATTGCAACTCGCCCACGTAGCCGTCCGGGCCGTCGAACGTGAGCGTCTTTGGCGGCTGGCCTTTCTCGAACAGGCGCACTTCCGTCGCGCTGCGCGTGAGCCGGTAGTCGGCGGTGGCGTTCTCGAAATTCACCCGATACGCCATGTCGAAGCCGAAGCCCGGCGTCATCGCCCACGCGCCTTCCGCGTGAACCATCGCGCCGCTGGCGACGCGGTAGCTGGCGGCGACGTGGTCAATCTCGCCGCTCAACTTCGAGTAGCCACTCGCACTCACGCTCAACGGACGACCAAAGCAGAACTGCACGAAATCCACGTCATGCACGTGCAGGTCGAGCAGCGCCCCGCCGGACTTCGCGCCGTCGAGGAAGGTCTGCTGGCTCCAGCCCGGCGGCTCGGCGACGCGCTCGAATCGCGCGGACAGCACGCGTCCGTAGCGCCGGTCGTCAATCGCCGCCTTCAGCCATGACCACGACGGGAGAAAGCGCACGCACATCGCGGGCATGAAAAAAGTCTTCGCGCTCGCGGCGGCGGCGGCGATTTCCCGTGCGAGTTGTGAAGTGCGGGCCAGTGGCTTTTCACAAAGCACGTGCTTGCCCGCGCGCAGCGCGGCAATGGCGAGTTCGGAATGCGCCAGCGTCGGCGCGCAGATGTCCACGAGTTGCACGGCGGGATCAGCGAGCATTTCGGCGTGGCTGCGATACGACTTCACACCGGCCATGTCGAGCTTGAGCGGTGCGTTGTCGCCCACATTGCCCGCCACGCTGGAGAAATCACCGTCGAGATGCCGCCCGCTGGGATTGCACAGCGCCGCGAGGCGCGCACCACGCACTTGCCGCAACGCCTTGAGATGCGTTGCGGCCATGAAGCCCAGCCCGACGATGCCGACGCCAGTCATCTTAAGTTTTCTTTAGCCACAGATGAAACACGGATGAAACACGGATGGGGAAAATATTTTCAACTCCGATTCCCATCTGTGTTCAATCTGTGTTTCATCTGTGGCTAAAAATATTTTCACGTGCACATGCCGCGCAGCTTCTTGCCCTTGAGCGCTTCGACAAAACTCACGAAGCCGTCGGCCTGTTTCTTCAAGCGGCCTGAAATTTCCGCATCCTTCAACACGCCGCTCTCGCTGATTAGATTTCCGATCTGCGGCAGAAAGACGCGCTCCGGGTAGAGGTGCGCGTTGCGGTAGCCGAAGAGGGCCTGCAACTGCTCCACGGGCCGCAGCGCGCCCCACACGCCCGCCGCCAGCCCGACGAAGCACACGGGCCGCCGCTCGAAGCTCTCCGGGAACTTCAGCATATCAATGAAATACTTGAGCACGCCCGGCACGCCGCCGTTGTATTCCGGCGTCACCACCACGAGACCGTCGGCGGCCAGCACCGCGTCGGCGAAGGGCTGGAATGACTTCGGCTTTTCGCCGTAGGAACCGGGCGAGAAAATCTCCGGCGGCAGCTGGGCGAGGTCGAGCACCTGCGCCGGCACCTTCAGTTCCGCGTAAATGCCTTCGATGTGCTGGACGATGTGGCGGGTGTTGCTGCCGGGGCGGTTGGTTCCGACGATGAGGGTAATCATATCAATGCTGTTTATATTTTAGCCACGGATGAAACACCGATGAAACACGGACAGGGGGAAAAACTTTTCAGCTCCGGCTCCCATCTGTGTTCAATCCGTGTTTCATCTGTGGCTAAAAATCACCTGGCTTTGGCCGTGTTGGCTGCACGCGGCGATCTCCGCAACCCGTTCTGCAGCCACAGCCGCCACACCATGAAGACCGCTTCGCGCACGATGTGGCCGGACATCTTGGACGTGCCCTGAAAGCGGTCGGTGAAAACGATGGGCACTTCGGCAATCTTCATCCCCTGCCGCCAGAGCTTGTGCGTCAGCTCGATTTGGAAGCTGTAGCCGTTCGAGCGCACCTCTTCGAGGTGGATGGCCTGCAGCGCGCGGCGGCGGAAACATTTGAAGCCGCCCGTCGGATCGCTGAACGGCATCCCCGTGATGCAGCGCACATACATCCCCGCGCCCATGCTCAACATCAGCCGGCGCAGCGGCCAGTTGATGACCCGGATGCCGTTGCTGTAGCGCGAGCCGAGCGCGAGGTCGGCGGTCTGCGCGGCGGCGCGCAGCGCGGGCAGGTCCGCCGGGTTGTGGGAGAAATCCCCGTCCATCTCGCAGATGAATTCGTAGTTGCGCTCCAGCGCCCAGGCGAAGCCCGCGCAATAGGCGCGCCCCAGCCCGTTCTTCTCGCTGCGGTGCAGCACGTGGACGGACGGATGCTTCGCGGCCAGTTCATCCGCCAGCCTGCCGGTGCCGTCCGGCGAATTGTCATCCACCACCAGCAGGTCAATCGGCACGGGCAGGGAGAGCACGCGCTCCACCAGCGGCGCGAGATTGTCCCGCTCGTTGTAGGTGGGCACGACGGCCAAGGTATCGCTTTGCATCGGCAAAATGTGGCAGACGAATTATCTGACAACGCCGCGAAGTGCAAGGTTCAAAGTGGCCGGGTAAAGGCTGGACATCATCGCATCAGCGCGTATTTTCATGGCATGAATCTCAAGTTGACGGCGGAAATTCATCGCGAGGGCGAGTGGTTCGTCGGCTTTTGCCCGGAAGTGCCGGAGGCCAACGGCCAGGGGCGCACCACCGAGGAATGCGCGCAAAGCCTCAAGGACGCCGTGCTGCTGCTCATGGAAGACCGGCGCGAGGACGCCCGGCGCAAGCTCGCCGGTGATGTCCGCGTGCTGGAACTGGCTTGAAACGGCGCGAATTCATCCGGCACCTCGAAGCGCACGGCTGCCCGCTCAAACGCGAAGGCGGCTCCCACTCTATCCATTGGAACCCGGCGACGGGCCGGCGTGAACCCGTTCCCCGCCACAGCGAAATCCCCGACCTGCTGGTCAGAAAAATCTGCCGCGCCCTCGGCATTGCCGAACCCGGCGGCAAGTGAGCGAGGAAGGGATCACTCCACCACGCACTCCTGCACCTCGCTGGCCGTGGCTTCGCCCGTGCCATTGGCAGCGACGAGTTGCACGCGCACAGTCTGGCCGCCCGGCAGGCCCTCCAGCCGCGCCTCGCGATCCTTGACGCGCAGGCGGAACAACATCTCGGCATCCACGCCCACGACCTGCGCGAAGAGGCGGTAGTATTCCGCCCGCCGGGCACGCGGCCACGTCACCCGCACCGCGCCCGAACCGTCGGGGCGCACCGTGACTTCCGCCACCGGCTCCGGCACCTGTCCCGCGCCGGGAATGTTCAGGCCAAACGCCAGCCAGCGCGAATCGTTTTCATCCATCAGAGCTTGTTTGAAAAAGAAAAACGCAGAAATCCCTTGATTTGACGGGCTTTTTTCGCAGCTTTCATTCGCGGCAGCGCTGTTCAGGCGATGAAAATCGCCGCTTACGACACCGACCTCACCCACGACCAATGGCACTTGCTCCGCCGCTTCCTGCCCGCCGCCAAAAAGCGCGGCCGCCCGCGCACCTCCC
>JACRJY010000124.1 GCA_016235585.1 Verrucomicrobiota bacterium
CGTTCACCGGGCGCGCTGGGAAGCGGCCGGAGTGGTGCCAGAGGAGGGAATTGAACCCCCGACCAAAGGCTTATGAGTCCTCTGCTCTACCCCTGAGCTACTCTGGCCGCCGCAATTGAAACCGGCGAACGCGCGCGACACCGGTCCAAACCACCGCAGCATACTACGGATTGGGAAATTGCACTGGCAAGCAGTTTCAAGGTTTGGACTTTCCCCGGTTTTTTCAGGAGGAGTTAAAAAGCGAGAGTTGGAGGTGGGCGCGTGGGCAGGCGGGAGGCGGACGAGACGCGGCCCAGCGGCCCAGTCGCGCGGGCAACACCCGGATGCCATCGGCCAGCGCGTCGTAGTGGAAGTCGGGCACGCCAAAAAGAAGAACCGAAGCACCTCCAATCTACGGCTCCAGCCCAAGGACTCCAAACCACTTGGCCGCAGCAGCAACCTGCTTCCAATCTGTCACTTGTGAATCTCAACCCTCAAAAACCGGGGATAGTCCTGGCCAAATGCGTTGAGCAGAAAATCAAGGCTCACACACTTTTTTCTCCGCATCATCCCCGGATTCGTCTAAAAAACTCCCCATGTCCAAACATCGCATCGGCATCATCGGTGGCAGCGGCCTCTATCACATCGAGGGCTTCACGAACCAGAAGTGGGTCAAGGTCAAAACTCCCTTCGGCCCGCCGTCGGATGAACTCCTCACCGGCACGCTCGCCGGGCGCGAAGTCGTCTTCCTCCCGCGCCACGCGCGCGGGCATCGCATTTTGCCGAGCGAGCTGAACCACCGCGCCAACCTCTGGGCCATGAAGTCGCTCGGCGTTGCGTGGGTCATCAGCGTGAGCGCCGTCGGCTCGCTCCAGGCGAAATACCGCCCGTGCGACATCGTGCTGCCCGACCAGTTCCTCGACCGCACCAAGCGCGACTTCGAGCACACCTACTTCGGGCGCGGCATCGTGGGGCACATCGCCTTTGCCGATCCGATCTGCGAGGAATTGCGCCAGTTGCTCCTCAAGGCCGGGAAGGACGAGCTACGCGAGTCCCAAACTTCTTCCAGCAAATCAAAACGGGACTCGCATGGCTCGTCCTTCCGAACAATTGCAATTCACGACGGCGGCACCTACGTGAACATGGAAGGCCCGGCCTTCAGCACCCGCGCCGAGTCCATCACGAATCACAAGCTCGGCTACGATGTCATCGGCATGACCAACCTCGGCGAGGCCAAGTGCGCGCGCGAGGCCGAGATCGCCTACGCCACCATGGCGATGATCACCGACTACGACTGCTGGAAGGTGGACGAGGCGCACGTGACCGTGGAGATGGTCATCGCCAACCTCATGAAAAACGCCGCGACCGCCAAGGCCATCATCGCGCGCGTCCTGCCGCAGATTCCCACCGATCCGAACTGGCCGTGCCACGACGGGCTGAAGAACGCCATCATGACCGACAAGAAGCTCTGGCCCGCGAAGACGAAGAAGGAACTCGCGCCGCTGCTGAAGAAGTATCTGTGAGTGGAACTCCACGCCCGCCGAACGCATGAGCCACTTCAACGCCGCCGACTGGATTGTCATTATCGCCTATCTCGCGGGCGTCATCGGGCTGGGCGTGTGGTTCGGCAAGGATCAGCGGAACGTCCGCGACTATTTCCTCGGCAGCAAAAACATTCCCTGGTGGGGCATCGGCCTCTCCATCGTCGCCGCCGAGACGAGCGCGCTCACGATCATCGGCGTGCCGGCCATCGCCTTCGGCGGCAACCTCGTCTTCATCCAGATGATCATCGGCTACGTCATCGCGCGCATCATTCTCGCCATCGTGATGGTGCCGCATTATTTCGCCGGGGAGATTTATTCGCCGTATCAACTGCTGGAAAATCATCTCGGCCGCGCGCCGCGCCGGTTTGCGGGCGGCGTCTTTCTGCTCATGGAAACGATGGCGGCGGGCGTGCGCGTGTATGTGGCGTGCATTCCCATCCGGCTCATGCTGGGCGACGCACTCTTAAGCTTCGGCGGGCTGATGAACCCGGTGCTCGGGGCCATCGTGCTCTTTGTTGGGCTATCGCTGATCTACACCTACATCGGCGGCGTGAAGGCGGTGATCTGGACGGACGCGGTGCAGTTCGGCCTGTTCCTCGCGGGCGGGCTGTTTGCGCTGTTCTACATCCCGACGCTCATCGAGGGCGGCTGGAGCGGGGCGTTCGCGAAGGCCGCCGAGGGCGGGAAGCTGCACTGGCTCAACACGGCGTTCACCATCTCCGCGCCGTTCAACATCTGGATGGGCGTGATCGGCGGCACGGCGATGGTGCTCTCCACGCACGGCGCGGAGCAGCTCATCGTGCAGCGCGTGCTCGCGTGCCGCAACGTGGCGGAGGGGCGGAAGGCGCTGGCGCTCTCGGCGGTGGTGATTTTTCCGCTGTTCCTGATCTTCCTGCTCGTGGGCGCGCTGCTGTGGGTCTTCTACCAGACACACCCGTTCCAAATCCCGCTGCCGGAGGCGCGGCCCGGCATCAAGGCGAACGACTTCATCTTCCCAATTTTCATGATGACCGAAGTGCCGCACGTGCTGAAGGGGTTCCTCATCGTGGCGATTCTCTCGGCGGCGATGTCGAGCATCAGTTCGGCGCTCACGGCCCTGGCGTCGGTGTCCACGATGGATTTCGTGAAGCAGATGGTGAAGGGGCGCGACGAGGAATACTTCCTGCGGTTCAGCCGTAACTCGACGGTGTTCTGGGCGGCGGTGCTTGTGGGCGTGGCGTGGCTGACGCGGGAGGTGCCGTTTGTGCTCAACGCGGCCTTCTCCCTGCGCGGACTGACGGCGGGCGCGCTGCTGGGCAGCCTGTTCATTGCGGTGTTCTGGAAACGCCTCGGCGCGGTCGCGGCGATGAGCGGCATGACGGCCTCGCTCGTCGTGATGAACCTGCTCTTCTGGCCCGCGCAGATCGAGGCGACGAAAGGGTGGTGGATGAACACCTTCGGCGGCGAAGTCTTCTGGCCGTGGTTCACGCTGATCGGCACCGTCGTCAACCTGACGGTGGCCTTCGGCGTGCGCGCGATGTTCCCGCCCAAGCCGGAGCCGATACGAGCCACGGATTGAACACGGACGGAACACGGATTTCTCCGTGTTCAATCTGTGTTCCATCCGTGGCTGATGATTTTCCATCCGCACTGTTTCTCCGCCCGCCATTTCCAGACGAATACACCCGCAAAAACTTTGACCTGTCCCGCAACTTTCCCTAGCGTGCAGTGTTTTAATTCGGGAACAGACGAACCAGATGGCGTTTCGATCAATCAAGAATGTCTTTGCCCAGGCCGGCCTGGCCACGAACGAGCAGTTCGACACGTGGAGCAAGGGCTGGCGCGTGGCCGTGGAGAACGGCTCGCTGGAGTCCATGTTCGCCTACTTCAGCCGCGAGGGCGGCCTCACCGAGGATGTCTTCCTGCAAAAACTCGCCGCCGTCCTCGAATGGCCGCACCTGGACTTGCCGAAGATTGAAGTCATCCCCGAAGTCCGGCAGAAGATTTCCACCAAGGTCGCCTTCCAATACACCGTCCTGCCCACGCGCTTCGAGAATAACGTGCTGCAGGTCGCCGTGAGCAACCCGTTCGACTCGGCGATGCTCAACTCCGTTTCGTTCGACGCGCAGGGGCCGGTGGAGTTCGCGCTCGCCTCGAAGGATGAAATCGAGAAGGCGCTCAAAAAATACTACGGCGTCGGCGCGGAGACGCTCGACGAAATGGAAGGGGAAGACCCGCTGGAACTGCTCTCGGCGGAGAACAAGGAAATCACCGAGGGCGATCAGGACGCCAGCGTCATCAAGTTCGTCAACCAGATCGTCTGGGAGGCCTACAAGGATCGCGCGACGGACATTCATTTCGAGCCGGCGGAGGATGAATTGCGCATCCGCTACCGCATTGACGGCATTCTCCATCAGGCGCCGATGCCGCCGCAGTTGAAGCGGTTTCAGGCGGCGATCATTTCGCGCATCAAGGTGATGTCCGGCATGAACATCGCCGAGAAGCGCCTGCCGCAGGACGGCCGCATCAACATCCGCATCAAGGGCGAGGAGATTGACATCCGCGTCTCGACGGTGCCGACGGTCTATGGCGAGAGCGTGTCGCTGCGTCTGCTCACGCGCGGGAAAATCTTCTTCAGCATGGACAAGCTGGGCTTCGACCCGGCGGAGGAGAAGGCCATCCGCGACATCATCGTCAAGCCGCACGGCATCCTGCTCGTCACCGGGCCGACCGGCTCCGGCAAATCCACGTCGCTCTACTCGTTCCTGAGCACGATCAACTCGGTGACCAAGCGCATCATCACCATCGAAGAGCCGGTGGAATACGAGCTGAAGGGCATCAATCAGATCGCCGTGCGCTCGGACATCGGGCTGACCTTTGCGATGGGGCTGCGGCACATTCTCCGCCAAGACCCGAACGTGATCATGGTCGGCGAAATCCGCGACCTGGAGACGGCGGAAATCGCCATCCGCGCCGCGCTCACGGGTCACTTGGTCTTCAGCACGCTGCACACGAACGACGCGCCGAGCGCGTTCACGCGGTTAATTGACATGGGCATCGAGCCGTTCCTTGTCGCCTCGTCCGTCGAGGCCGTGATGGCGCAGCGCCTCGTTCGCACCATTTGCAAGCATTGCAAGGTGGAGCAAAAAGTGGAGCGTGATTACCTGCGGAAAATCAATTTCCCCGAGGATCAGATCGAGACGGCGAAGTTCTGGAAGGGCGCGGGCTGTGAGGAATGCCGCCAGCTTGGCTACCAGGGCCGGCAGGGCATCTACGAACTGCTGCTCGTCACCGAGGCGCTGCGCCCGCTGATCATGAACCGCGCGCCCGCCTCGAACATCGCGGCGATGGCGATGGAGCACGGCATGAGGACGCTGCGACACGATGGTTGGAAAAAAGTCCAGGCTGGCGTCACCACGCTGGAGGAAGTGCTGCGCGTCACGCAGACCGAGGAGCACATGAAGTCGCTGATTGACGAGAGCCGCCCGGAACTGCTCGTGACGAAATGAGCGCTTCCGCCCCCAATTCCTGCAACGTCCTCACGCTCGAAAGCGAGCGTCGCAAACTCTGGCGCTTCGGCGTCAGCGGCGACAAGGTTGCGCTCGCGGCGGAAAACTCTGGCACACCTGATGGCCCGCTGCCCGCCAAGCTCGTGGCGAAGGACTGGACGCACCTCTGGAGCCGCAAGTTCAACCTCGCATGGCTGCCGCTGGATCAGATTTTCCTTCGCGTCGTCGAGCTGCCGAAATGCGAGCCGGCGGAGCTGCCCGCGATGGTGGAGTTCCAGTTGGAGAAAATCTCGCCGCTGCCCGTTGCGCAGATTGCGTGGAGCGCCGAGGTCATTCCGCCCAAGAATGCCGACCCGCGCGAGACGCAGACCGTCGCCATCGTCATCATCGCGCGTGGCCTCGTGGAGGACTTTCTCGGCAAGCTGGAAGGCAAGGGCTATCTCGCGGATCAGCTTGGCATCCCGCTGCTCGACCAACTGCTCGCCACGCGCGTCGAGGGCGATGGCGCGTGGGTTTATCTGCAGCCGTTCCAGAGCAAGACGCTCGCTTTGGTCGCGTGGTGGTATGGCGGCGTGCTGCGGAACCTCGCGCTGGTGCAGCTTTCGTCGCCGGAGAATTTTGCGCGCGAAGTCGGCGAGCAGCTCACCAAGACCGCGTGGGCCGGCGAACTGGAAAACTGGCTCACCAGCGAACCCGTCTGGCATCTCGTCGCCGATGCGAACCTCGCCGCCGCGTGGCACGGCGCGATGAACAAATGGGCCGGGCGCAGCGTGGAACTGCTCACGCCGCTCACGGAATCCGAACTCGCCAAATGCAGCGCCGAGCGCGCGGCGCGGCAGGACGGCGCGGCGAACCTGATGCCCGCCGAGTTCATCGCGCGCTATCGGCAGCGGTTCGTGGATCGCCTGTGGATGCGCAGCCTCGGCGTGGTGCTGGCGCTCTACATCGGCGGCGTGCTGATTTATTTCGGCGCGCTGCAGGTGCTGAACCTCCAACTCAAACGGCTGGAGAACCAGGTCGCCGAATTGAGCGAGGACTTCACCAAGACACAGCAGCTCAAGGCGCGCACGCTCATCGTCGTGGATCAGATCAACCTGCGCTTCGCCGCGCTCGACGCCTGGCGGGCCATCGCCGAGAAGATGCCGGAGGAGTTGACTTTGCAGAGTTTTGCCTTTTCGCGCGGGCGCAGTTTGAATCTCAACGGCATCTCCTCCGACGCGAGCAAGGTCACGGACTACAGCGAGGCGCTGGGTCGGCTGATGGGCAAGGATCAGCCGCTCTTCGCCCGTGTCGAGCTGCGCAATGTCCGCACCGGCCCCGGAGCGCTCGGTGCGGAGACGACTTCCTGGGCCATCGAGTGCGAGCTTTCCCGGCTGACGACGAACGATTGAGCCACCCATGAACTTCTTCGACAAAATCAACCTCAAGCCGATGGAGCGGCGGCTCGTCATCGCCATTGCGCTGGTGGTCTTTGTCGTCTTCAACGTGTGGTGGGTCTGGCCGCACTTCAAGGACTGGGCGATGCAGCGCGGCAAGATCGCCGAGGCGCAGGCGAAGCTCCTGCGTTACCAGGAGGAAGTGGCGCTGCTGCCGGGCATCGAGAAGAAACTCAAGGACATCGAGAGCGGCGACGCGGTGCTGCCCGCCGACCAGTCCGTCCACTTCCGCCGCACCATCGAGCAGATGGCGATGCAGAACCGCGTCTTCGTGCAGAGCTGGGGCAACATCACCCCGACGCGCGGCGGCACACTGGGCACGAACCAGTTTTTCGAGGAGCTCAACCTGCCCATCCAGGCCACCGCCACGGAAAAGGATTTGGTGACGTTCATCTACAAATTAAGCTCCGGCGGTTCCAGCATCCGCGTCCGCGACCTGACGCTCAACCCCGGCCAGAACATGAACGTCGCCGGCTCCATGACGCTCGTCGCCAGCTACCAACGATCACCCGGGAAATCCGCAGTTGCCTCAACTCCCAAGAAACCGTGAAAACCATTCTCTCCACCCTCTGGCTGGCGCTCGCCGTCTCGCTGCTGGCGCAGACACCGCCCGTCCCGTCGCGCCCCGTGCGCGCGCTCACCAACGCTTCGCCGCCGGGGCCGGGCGCCAACACCGCGCCCCGCACTTTGCCACCGCGCTACCAGCCCACCAACGCCCCGGTTGCGCCCGCCGCGCCTGCCGCCCCCACTCTTCCAGCGACCCGTCCCCCGCTGCCGCGCCCGTTTGTGCCGACGGCACCACCCGCCCCGCCCACGCCCACGGCCCAGACGGTGCCCTCGCTGCCTTCCGTGCGCGTGCCGACGGTGCCGGCGGCCCCGCCGGCGCTGCCGGGCGCACCGGTCAACGCCGCGCTCGCGCCCGCCGATCCCGCCACGGATGCCGCCGCCTCGACCAACGCCACGGATGATTCCATCATCAAGGCCGGCACGATCAAGTTTCTGGCCATGCCCATCGAGCAGGCGCTGGATTTCTACGCCGACCTGATTGGCCGCACCGTGCTGCGCCCCGCCTCGCTGCCGCAGGCCGTCATCACGCTCAAGACGCAGAACGACCTCACCTACAAGGAGGCCATCGAGGCGCTGGAGAGCGTGTTCTCCCTCAATGGCATCAGCACCGTCATGGTCGGGGAGAAATTCGTGACCGTTGTCGGCACCGCCCAGGTGCAGCAAGAGGCCGCTGTCTTCAATACCAATCGGGTGGACACTTTGCCGGAGTCCGGCCAATACACCACGCGCATCGTTCAGCTCAAATACCTGCGCCCCAGTGAAGTTGCACCCGCCATCCAGCCTTTTGCCAAGGTGCCGACCAGCATTTTATCCGTGGACGCCAACGGCATCCTCATTCTGCGCGACAATGCGGCGAACATCAAACGCATGATGGAAATCATCGAGAAGCTCGACGTGGCGCTGCCGCTCGAGGAGGAACTGGAGGTCGTGCCGATCAAATATGCCCTCGCTTCGGAAATCGCCGGCGTGCTGGGCAGCCTTTCCGGCGGTGGCGGTGGCGGCGTGGTGTCCGGCGGCACCACTTCGCGCTCGCCGAGCGCGCGCGGGCTTTCCGGGGGCACGGGCGGCTCGCGCAGCGGCCCGCTCGGCGTGGGCGGGGCAGGGAGCTTGGGTGGGTATGGCGGCTCGCCGCTGGGTGGTGCCACGCCCGGCACCACGGGGGCGCTGCCCGGCGCGACGGGCGGGGCGGCGGCGGGGGCCTCGAGTTTTTCCTCGCGGCTGCAAAGCCTGGTTTCCCGGGCCGCGTCGCCCACGGGCGCCCCCGGCAGTTCGCCGCCGCTCTTCGGGCAGGCGCGCATCATCCCCGACGAGCGCACCAACTCGCTGCTCCTCTACGGCACCAAGGAGGATCGCGAGCAGGTGAAGAAGGTCATCGCGCAGCTTGATCAGGTGCAGGCGCAGGTGCTGATCGAGGCGATCATTTTGGAAGTCTCCCTGACCGACGGAAAGAATGTCGGGGTTTCCTTCGGACAGGCGGCGCCGAAAAAATTGTTCGGCGGCTTCAGCGGCATCGGCGGCAACAACAACGGCGGCCTGAGCACTTTCTCTTCCACGAACCTGATCTCGGGCAGCAGCCTGCCTTCCGGCTTCAGTTACTTCGCCCAGGGGCTGAACTGGAACGCCGCCCTCACCGCCCTCGCCAACGACGGCTCGGTCAACGTTCTCTCCCGCCCGCGCATCCAGACCTCGCACGCGGTCGAGGCCAGCCTGTTCATCGGCCAGACGGTGCCCTACGTGACCGGCACCTACTTCGGGGGCATCAACGGCCAGGCCAGCTCGCAATACCAGCAGACCCAGGTGGGCATCACGTTAAGCGTGCTGCCGCTGATCAACGTGGACGGCCTCGTCGTCATGGACATCAGCCAGAACATCGAGCAGCTCGGCACCCCCATCAAGATTGACAACAATGACGTGCCCACCACCACCAAGCGGCAGGCCTCGGCCAAGGTCGCCGTGCAGGACGGCGAGACGATCATCCTCGGCGGCTTCATCAGCTCCACCCGCAGCCAGAGCAAATCGGGCGTGCCCTACCTCAAGGACGTGCCCTACCTCGGCGCGCTGTTCCGCAGCAAGTCCGACAACAACCAGCGCACGGAACTGGTGGTGCTGATGCGCCCCACCGTTCTCAAGACGCCGCAGGCGGCCTCGGCTTATGCCGACGGCGAACGTGAAAAAATGGCCGGCATCAAGCGCGCCGACCTGGAACTCCGCGCCGAGGAAGACGCGCTCGCCGCCAAGAACCGTGCCATCATTGAAAAGCGAAGCCGGATGGAGCAGGGCAAAGGCACCCTGCGCAGCCCCCTTTACGACGCCCCCACCATCCCGCCGGAGATGCTCAAGCAGATGGAAACCAACGCGGTGCCGAAGCCCACGACGCCCGCCACCGGGCCGTCACCGAAGCCCGCCGTGACGCCGGCCCTCAAGCCGCCCGCCGCCACCGAACCGCATCCCGACACCGCCGAGCCGCCGGTGCCGCCCGCGCCCAAGCCGTGACCGGAGCGCGCGCGGCCCAGGACAATTCCGGCAGGCGAGAACCACGTTGGCAGCGGGAAAACGCCGGTCTTTGGGTTTTGGAAAGCGGCGGGAACCGGTTCAAGGCGTCTGGAGGACGCGGTAGAAGCGGAAGGGAGTGTTGGTGAAGGAGGTGTCCTGCCAGTAGAAGCGGTTGGTCGAGGCCGTGTTGGTGAACAGCGACACCCAGTTGTTCGTGCCGGCCAGGTTGGTGGTGGCCTGCACGACATGGTTTGAGCCTGGCGTGATGCTGACGAGCAATTGAAACGCCGGGGCAGCATTGGTGGTGAGGCCAAACTCCGGCGCCGTCAACTGCGTGCCGATGGTGACGGTGATGGCGGTCGAGACCTTCTCGCCACCCCGGTCATCCGTGACTTTGGCGACGAGCGTGTAATCGCCGTGGGGCAGGTTGTTGGTGGCGATGAATTGATAAAGGTTGTTCGTCAGCAGGGTGCTGTTGGTCACGATGCCGAACGAGTTGGTCACGGACAGGGCGTCCGGGCCGTAACGGAACTCCACCTGTTTCACCGTGCCGTCGCTGTCGCTGGCGGCGGCCTCGAAGGTGAAGAACGCGCCGATGCGCGCCGCGTTGGCGGGCCGGGTGAGGCTGATGGTGGGCAGGACGTTGTTCGGCAGGGCGGTGACGCGGATGACGCCGTTCATCGCCGGGTAGAATCCCGAGTGGACAAGGCACCGGTAATAAAAATCGCCGGCGCTGTTGAAAGTCTGCGAGCAGTTGTCTCCGTTGAACAGGTAGCCGGTGCCGCAAAAGGCCTCGCTGGTGCCGCCGCTGGGCGAGACGGTGTGGGTGCTTTCCTGGCAGATCCAGGTCACGGTATCCCCCGCCGCAATGGTCAGATCATACGGGTTGAAGGCAATGTCCTTGATGTAGACGAAGTGCGTCGTGGCGGCGGAGAGGGGCGGCGAACCGGCGCAAAGGCCGAGAACCAGCGCGAGCAAAACCGGCCGGAAAATTTCGAGATGGGATTTCATTTTGCCACGCGCAAGCGCGCCGAGCAGACGAAGTTTTACGGGATTAAACAAGCCAATTGCGGAAAAGTTGCGCGGCGCTTATCGCGGGCGGGCCGCCCGCGCTCCGGCCATTCACTCGTAGGCGATGCCGGTGATTTCCAACTCCTGCTCGCCCGCCGGCGACTTGAATCGCACGCGCTGGCCCAGCCGGGCATTGAGCAGCGCTTTCGCAATCGGCGAGAGCCAGCTCACCCAGTCGCGGTCGAAATCCACCTCGTCTACGCCCACGAGACGGTAGCGCGACTCCGCGTCGCTGCGGTCGCGCACCGTGACGGTCGCGCCGAAGCGCACCTGTTCCCACGGCGCGGCGGGGGGCGGCACGACTTCCGCCGTGTGCAGGCTCTGCTGCAAATGAAGAATCCGCAGTTCGCGGGCGGAAGGCGGCCGCCGCGCGGAGATGTCTTCACTGGCCGGGGATTCGGAGCGCGCTGATTGCACCAGCCGCTCCAGTTCCTCCCGCAAACGGCGCGCGCCGTCCGGCGTGAGATAATTCTTCGTCCCCGGCGGCAGCGACGGCAGCCGGGGCAGGACGGGCTGGTCGGGAACGTCGTCTGACTCGCGGGTGAAGGCTTTGCTCATTCAACAATCCTCCACGCTCGCGCCGAGCCACGCGAGGTAGCGCCGGTTGCCCGTAGCCAGCGTCAGCACGACAAACTCCGGCGTGTCGTAGGGATGTTTGGCGAGGATGAGCTTTTCGAGCGCGGCGAGCCTGACCCGCGTGGTCTTGAAGAGGATGAGCACTTCCGGGCTGGACTCGATTTTGCCCTGCCACCAGTAGTGCGATTCGATTTTCGGAATGAGATTGGCGCACGCGACGAGGTGTGCTTTCAAAGCGGCGCGGGCCAGCGCACGGGCCGTCTTCAAGTCCGGCGCGGTGACGAGGATGAGTTGAAACTTGGTCGGGTTCTTCATGCTGAAATTTTAACCACGGATGAAACACGGACTAGAGCATTTTCAACAAAACTGTGGCCGTTGTTTGAATGCCGCCACCGAGGTTCCGCGAGGTCTTGGACTGCGGCAGCCCTCTGCCGCTTTCGGGAGTCGCCCGGCAGGCAAAAGCGGCAGAGGGCTGCCGCAGTCCAAGACGCTGGC
>JACRJY010000119.1 GCA_016235585.1 Verrucomicrobiota bacterium
CCTCCGCGCCAACGATGGCGCGCTCATCGGGCGTTTCCAAGCCGCGCCCGGCGACCGCCGCCACGCCGCGTGGGAACAGGTCGAAAGCGTGTGGCCCGTCCACGGCAGCGTGCTCGTGGAAAATGGCACGGTGAACGCCGTCGCGGGCCGCTCGATGTTCCTCGATGGCGGATTGCGCTTTGTGCGCCTCGACGCGCTCACCGGGAAGAAACTCAAGGAAGTGGTCTATGACGATCGCGACCCCGAGACCGGCGGCGATTTGAACGACCGCCACAAGACGCTCCAGATGCCCGTCGGCTTGAACGACATTCTCTCCAGCGACGGCAAGACCATGTATTTGCGCTCGCAGAAAATTAACGCCGACGGCGTGCGCGTCGAAGTCGGCCCCATCAGCGCCAACGCCGCCGAGCAAGGCGGCGCGCAAAAAGGCGAGGGCCGCCATCTCTTCGCACCGATGGGTTTTCTCGACGACTCGTGGTTTCACCGGAGCTACTGGGTCTATGGCAAGAATTTCGCCGGCGGCCACAACGGCTACTACCAGGCAGGCAAATACACCCCCGAGGGCCGCATCCTCGTCCACGACGCGACGAATGTTTATGGCTTCGCGCGCGAGTCGAAATACTACAAGTGGACAACGACGATGGAGCACCAGCTTTTCTCCGCGAGCAAGGAAGCGCCGAACGTCGAGGTGGACAAGGCGAGCACCGCCGGTGGTGGCGCGAAGAAGGCTGCGAAGAACGCCGCCAAGAATGCGAAGAAAAGCGCAGCCGCTCCCGCCGTGGCTGCCTCGCCGAACGTGCGCTTCGATTCCACCAAACTCGACATCGCCAAGAAGCCGCTCACCGTCGAGGCATGGATCATGCCGGACGGCAAGGACGGCATCATCGCCACGCACGGCGGCGGCCGGCTCGGCTGGGCGCTGGCGTTGCAGGACGGGCGTCCGGGCTTCTCCATCAAGACGGGCGCTGGCAGCGTGACCGCCGAGGCCCAACGCCCGCTCGACGAGGGCTGGCACCATCTGGCGGGCGTGCTAACCGAGGGAAAGCAGTTGCGCCTGTTCGTGGACGGTCAGCCCGCAGCAGAGGTCAAGGCGCCGGACTTGATTGACTCGAATCCCGCGCTCGGCCTCCAGCTTGGCGCGGGCGGAACTTCGCTCGTGAGCACTTACGGCAAGAGCGCGCCTTACACCGGCATGCTCGACCAGTTCGCCGTCTTCGGGCGCGCGCTCGGTGAAAATGAAATCATCGAGCACGCCAACAGCGCCGCCGCCATCAAGACCGCCAAGGGCGCGATGCTCGTGGCCACGTTCGACAACGGAAACGCGCGTGACGAATCCGGCAACGGAGCGAACGGCGTGTTGAGCGGAGTCGAGACCGGCAAGGGCAAGGTCGCCGCCGCACTGTGGTTCCGGAAGGGCGCCACCAGCACCGCGCCCTCCGCGCTCGCCGCGTCCACTCCCGGTGCCGCCGCACCCGCCGGACGCGCCGCCGGTTCCTTCGTGCAGCACAACTGGTCGCATCCCGTGCCGATTTTCCTGCGCAGCATGGCGATGGGCGGGAAGACCATCTTCATGAGCGGCCCGCCCGACATGATTGACGAGGAATACGCCTTCGAGCGCATGGCGCAAAAGGACCCGGCCATCCTGGAGCAATTGAAGGAACAGGACGAGGCGCTCGACGGCAAACGCGGCGCGAGCCTCTGGGCCGTTTCGACCGAGACCGGCAAGATGGGCAGCGAACTCAAACTCAAAAGCCCGCCCGTCTGGGACGGCATGAGCGTCGCGCAAGGCCGCCTCTACGTCTCGACCGTGGACGGGAAGGTGTTGTGCTTTGGGAAGGCGAAGTGAGGTCGCAGGTGACAGACCCCCAATGCTCCTTTAGATTCCGCCCATGAAAAATATCGCCTACATCTCTTGGCAGGACGGCGAAATGTGGCTCGGCTACTTGGAGGAATATCCCGACTACCTGACGCAGGGTGAAAGCCTCGCCGACTTGGAGGAACATCTGCGCGACATTTATCAGGACGTGACCAGCGGCAAGACTCCGCACGTGCGCCGACGCGCTGAGTTGTCCGTAGCATGAAGCGCCTCGACCTCGTCCGCAAAATCGAGGAGCAGGGCTGCGTTCTCATCCGGCACGGTGGAAAGCACGACTGGTATCAGAATCCGCAGACGAAAATCTGCCAGCCGGTCCCGCGCCACCGGGAAATCAAAGAATTTCTGGCGCGCAGCATCATCAAAAAATTGAGCAACTGAATGAGCGCGCCATTCCCAAGTCGGAGCGCCGGCCTCCGGCCCGGCGCGGTTAAATCCGTGTTTCGTCTGTGTTTCATCCGTGGCTTCGTCCTACTGCTGTGCCTGTGTGCGCTGACCGGCCCGGCGGCGGCCTGCTCCATTCCCGTCTTCCGCTACGCGCTCGACCGCTGGCCGGCGGACAATTTCCGCCTCGAAGTTTCCGACGCCGATGCGAAGGACGAGGCCGTCGCGAAGTTCATCCGCAACTTCGGCACCGCCTCCGAGCTGAATCTGGAAATCGTCCGCCTGCCCGCCGACAATCCCGGCCCCTCGCGCCTGCTCCGTCCACACGCCGAGGAAAACGCCGCGCCGCCCGTCTGGACCGGCACGCTCACGACCGCCGCGCTCGCGCAACTCACCAACTCCGCCACGCGCATCGAGATTGTCCGCCGCCTGCTCGCGGGCAATTCCGCCGTGTGGGTGCTCATCGAGTCCGGCGACCGCGCCGCCGATGACGCCGCCGCGCGCACACTGGAGAAGCGCCTCCGCTACCTCGAACAAGTCGCGCAACTGCCGCTCATTGATCCCACCGACCCGACCAGCAAACTCGGCCCCGGCCCGAAGCTCGCCGTGAATTTTTCGGTGCTGCGCGTCGGAGCGCCGATTTCCAAATCGGCACGTTCTTCCACGTCATCAGAAGCTGCCGGTTTGGAAACCGGCGCTCCGTCCGATGAGTCCGCCTTCCTCTCCATGCTCGCCGGCCCCAAATCCGGCCTCGCGGGCACGACGGAGCCGTGGGTCGCCGCCATCTTCGGCCGTGGCCGCGTGCTCGGCGCGTGGCCGACGAAAGGTTTTGGTGACGAGCAAATTGAGGAAGTCAGCCTCTTCCTTCTCGGCGCGTGCTCCTGCCAGGTGAAGAAACTCAACCCCGGCTGGGACCTCCTGCTCCACGCCGATTGGGACGAACAACTCCGCGCCATCGGCTACCAACCTTCCGAAAACCCGGACACCGCTGCGTCCGGCAATCGCAACGCCTCGCTCCAGCCCGAGACCGTCTCCATCACCGGCGGCGACTCGCGCCTTGTTGCGAGCACCAGCCGCAGCGAAGCCATCCTGCTCGGCGGCGGCGCATTGTTGCTTGTAGTGCTGGGTGGGTTAGCATGGCGCCGATTCGTATCGTGAAAAAGTTCGCCACCATGCTTGTTCTGCCCGCGCTGCTGCTTGGCGCGCTGTTCACCGCGTGTGACAAACCCTCGCAGTCCGGCCCGGCCACACTCACGGTCTATTGCGCGGCGAATCTCAAGAAGCCCGTCGAGGCCGCGGCGGCGGAGTTCAAGCGCGAGTTTGGCACGGAGGTGCAGCTTCAGTTCGGCGGCTCGGGCACGCTCATCAGCCAGCTCCGCATTGCGAAGCGCGGCGACCTCTACCTCGCCGCCGACGACGGCTCGATGAGTGACGCGCGGAAGTTCGAGCTGGTCCGCGAGATGATTCCCGTCGCGCGACAGCATCCCGTCATCGCCGTGCGCGCGGGCAACCCGAAGAACATCCGCACCATTGCCGATTTGCTCCGTGACGATGTGAAGGTCGCGCTCGCCAATCCCGAGGCTGCCAGCATCGGGCGCGTGGCGAGGGCGGCGCTCACCAACATTTATCCCCAACTCGCCGCGCACGCCGCCGTGATGAAGCCCACCGTGACCGAAATCGCCTCCGACCTTTCGCTCGGCGCGGTGGACGCCGCCATCACCTACGACTCCACCGTGCCGCAGTTCAAGGGACTGGAGAAAATCGAAGTGCCGGAGTTCGAGAAGCGCGAGGAAGTCGCGAGCATTGCCGTGCTGACGTTCTGCCAGCAGCCGGCGGCGGCGCTCAAGTTCGCACGCTACCTCGCCGCGCCGGAAAAGGGTGGCGCACATTTCAAGGCGAGCGGCTTCACGCCCGCCGGCGGCGACAAGTGGGCGGCCAAGCCGGAGCTGATTCTCTACGCCGGCGGCGTGAACCGGCTCGCCGTGGAAAAGATTCTCAAGAATTTCGCCGACCGCGAGGGCGTGAACGTCACCACGGTCTTCAACGGCTGCGGCATCCTGTGCGCGACGATGAAAACGATGGGCGACACGAGCAACCCGAAGTTCCCCGACGCCTACTACGCGTGCGACCTGTGCTTCGTGCCGCCGGTGGCCGAGCAGTTTCCCGAGGCGGTGATGCTCACCGAGACGGACATCGGCATCGCGGTGCGGAAGGGCAATCCGAAAAACGTCCGCACGCTCGCCGACCTCGCGCAGCCCGGCCTCAAGGTCGGCCTGTGCAACGCCGAGCAAAGCACGCTCGGATTCATGACGCGAGGGAAGCTCAAGCAGACCGGCC
>JACRJY010000125.1 GCA_016235585.1 Verrucomicrobiota bacterium
CGAAAACAGCGGGCGAGACGCCACGCGCTCCCAAACGAATGGAATCATTCCAGTTCAATGTTTTCGCGCTCATCGGAGGAAAATCTCCTTCAGCTTCGCCGTTGCCGGTTCCAGGTCGCGCAGGATTTCGGGCCAGCGCGCCGCCAGCGTCGGTTCGTTCACGTCACAGGCGCACTCGCCTTCCAATGCGCCCGCCTTGATGAGCCGGTCGGTGACGGCCTTGCTTTGCAGGAATTCCAGCAGCTTCTGTGCGGCGGCGGGATGCGGCGCGTTCTTGAGCACGGCGGCGGTGTTCTCGATGAGGAGCGTCTCCGGCGTCATCGGCAGCGCGGCGACGGGCAGGCCTTCGCGTTGTGCGGCGGCGATGTCGTCGGAGTCGGTCAGGCCAATCGCCGCCTCGCCGCGCCCGACGAGTTTTACGACGACGGAGTTGCCGTCCACGAGGAAGGGCTTGTTCGCGGCCAGCGCGCGGCACCAGGACTCCCAGCGCTCGGAGCCCCAGTGCGCGCGCAAGGCGAGGAAGTGCGAGGCCGTGGTGCCGAAGAGTGGATACGCGAGCGCGACCTTGCCGCGCCACGCGGCGTTGGTGAGTTCGAGCAATGAACGCGGGGGCGAAGGGCGTGTGTCGCTCCCCCTCACCCCGGCCCTCTCCCCCGCTCCGAACGGGGGAGAGGGAGGAGACGGGGCAAGTGCGTTGGCGCTTGTTGCCAGCGAAACGAGATTCGTGTTGATGACGATGCGGCGCGAGCGGTAGCCGAATTCCCTCACGTCGTTGGTCTCGTTGAAAAGGCCCATCGCTGCCAGTTGGCGCGTGCGCAGTTCCTCGTTGCTCCAGAACACGTCGCACTGCGGATGCGCGCGCTCGGCGAGCAGGCGGTTGGCGAGGCCGACGGTCTTGACGGCCTCGCTGTCGAAGACCGCGCGCACTTTGAAACTGGTCTTCGCCTCGAACTCGCGGAGAATCGGCTCGGCGAATTCCTTGTCTTGGGAGGTGTAAAGGATGACCCGCCTTTGGGATCTCATTGTGCGGTCACGATAATCAGAGTAGGTCATCGCGACAAAGCCGACGACGTAATTCACTGCAACAACCCAAAGAAAGAGGACGCTAATTCGGTAGAAACTGATTTGAGTCGCTCCAATGTGGAGCGTCAAATCCGAAGTCCATCTGACTTTCTTGGGCTGTTGCTTGTCACTCATGTCAGTTCTGCCTCCACACGGCGGCAAAGTAGGGCAGGTGTCTCGCCTGCCCCGGTCGCGCAACACCTGTCACCGCTGGCACCTGCGGTGCCGGGCAGGCGAGACGCCTGCCCTACTTTCTGGCGGCAATCGCAAATCGCAAATCGCAAATCCAAAATCTCCATCACACCGTCCTCCGATGGTAATACCACCACTCCCACATCAGCACGGCCAGCGCGGCGAGTGCGAACCAGCGCCAGATTTCGAGACTGGCCGATTGCAGCACGGTGGCCTCGACCTGGTTGTATTTGCCGAGCTTGAGTTCCGCGCGCGGCGTGGTGTCGCTCGCGGTGGCGTCGAGGAGGTTGACGCAGAACATCGTCTCGTTCGCGCCGACGCGGAGGCGATACGTGCCCTGCTTTGCGGTGTCGTGGAAAACAACTTCGAGGCTGTTCGTTTCCAGCGCGAGCGGATGCGCCCTGCCGTCGGGAAAAATCACCTGCGCCTCGCGCGCCGGCTCGGCGAGCGGCAGGCGGAACGGGTCGCCGGAACGCACGGACAAATGTGCGGCGGCGATGCTCGCGGGGTTGAGCCACTCGGCGGCGTTGGCGATGAAAATGGGGAACGACACGCGCAGCGGCCACGTGCTTTGCAGCGTGTCGAAGCCAATCCACACGAGGCGCTGGCGGCCCAGTTCGCCCGCGAGCACGAGCGGTGTCTGCGGCGACTCGACGAGTGCGACGGCCCACGGCGGCTTCGCCACGGCGAGCGTCTCGGCGATTTGCACGTTGTCGAAACTGGCGAAACGCAGCAGCGGGTGGTTGCCCTTCCAGTCCACGACGGGTGGCGTCTTCACGGAGTTGAGCGGGCCGAACCAGTTCGGGCGCGCGGTGTGGATGGCAAGTGTGTGAACCTCCGGCCACACGCTGGGCGCGACGTCGTCGAGCACCACGAAGTCGTAGCCTTTGCCCGTGGTGGCGGAATCGGCGGCGAGCGTGAGCTGCAACTGCGGCACGGCGCGCAAGGCTCTTTCGAGGAACCGATTTCCGCGCGTGACGAGCAGCACTTTGATGGGACGCGGCAACTGGCTCACGACGGAAGCCTGATTGTCCGCCGCCAAATCATCCTTGGCCGTCAGACGCACGGTGAACACGCCGTCGCGCGATTGATTCACGATGAAAACCTGCGGTGAAGAAGCCTTGGATTCGAGCAGCAGACTGCGCGTGTCCACGACCGCGTCGTCGAGGAGCAGTTCGACCTCCGTCTCCATGCGGCGCGAAGAAAAGTTGACAACGTTGGCGAACACGGCGCGCTGGGCGGCGTTCTCCGGGTTGGCGCGAACGTCGAGGCTGGTGATGCCGACGTTGTCCGCGCGCTGGCCGGTGCGGTGGAAGACGAGCGGCAGCGCCTTGTTTTCAAATTCGCCCAGGTCCGGCACCGCGCCGTCGCTGAAGACGTGAATCTCGGCCTTGGAATGATTCTTGATGGACGACTCGGCGAGCTTGAACGCGTCGGCCAGACGCGTCGGCGAATCCGCCGGTGCGAGCGCGTCGAGTGCGCGGCGCAGCGCGGCCTTCTCGCTGGTCGGCGAGAGCTTTACCTCCGGCGTGACGGCGGCCTGGATGACGAGCATCTGGTCGTTGTCGTGCATCGCGTTGACGAGCTTGGCCGCCTCGGCGCGGGCGAAGCCGAAGCGCGAGCCGGATTCATCCGTGCTCTGCATGGAAGCCGAGGCGTCGAGCAGCACGACGAAGAGCCGCCCGCCGGTGACTTGCGCGGAGAAGTAAGGTCGCGCGAGGGCGAAGACGGCGAGGGCGAGGAGGAGAAGTTGCAGCAGCAAAAGCCAGTTGTGGCGCAGGCGCTGGAACGGCGCGTTGACCTGCATTTCCGCGAGGAATTTCCGCCAAAGCAGCGTGCTGGAGACGAGCTTGACCGTGCGCCTGCGCTTGAGCAGGTAGAAGACGACCACGACCGGCAGCGCGGCGGCGAAGGCGAAGGCAAATGGGTCGAGGAAGCTCACGCGAATTTTCCGCGCCCGTCTGGACAACGAGCGCCGCTGCCGAAGCTAGATTGGAAGCGCATGGGCTGCGATGTTCCAACAGCCCCGCGTTTCACTCAAGGCAAGTTTGCGCTTCCCTTTTGTGGCTTCCCACCCGCCCGCAAGCCCGCCGCCGCCGGCGCAAAAATTGACAGCCCGGCGCGCGCATGGTTACGCTCCGGCGATGACCAAGATATTTGGGTATGCGAAGTCGCTTTGCCGGATTGCGAAATACGGGCTGCACGTGCTCTCCAAGCAGCACACGCCCAACTGGCAGGCGACCGGCAACTCGATCACGCTGATCAAGGAGCTGGGCCTCACCCCCAGGCTGTTCGTGGACGCCGGGGCGCACGATTCCGAATGGGCGCAGTGGTTCGTCAAGGAGTGGCCGGGGCTGGAGGTCATTTCGTTTGAACCCAACAAGCACTGCAAGCCCATGGGGACGTTCCACCAGATGGCCCTGTCCGACGAGCCGGGCACGGGCTATTTCACCAACGACGTGGGCGGTATGTTCATCAGTGGCAAGGAGAACGGCTATTCGTTTCCCATCCGCCGCTTTGACGCTCTGGGCATTGCCATCAATCGCCCGGCGATCTTGAAAATTGACTGCGAACACTACACGGCCCGGGCCATGGCGGGCTTCGGCGAGCAGCTCAAGGAGTTTGACGTGATCATCGTCGAGATGTGGAACTACCTGCCCACCTGGCAGGCGGATCATGGCAAGGACGCCGTCCCCTGGAACAACCAGCAGGCGGAAATCTGGGAATGCGCCCTGCGCCACGGGTTCCGGGGCGCGCGGGTGGTGGGCATCGAGTTTTCCACCAACGGCGTGCCGCACTACGACATCGCCTTCTACAGGGAGAAGAAATAGCCCGGCTCGCCACAACGGGGAACTTTTCGGGAAAACTGCCGACTTGCTTGTCGGGCGGTTCTGGCGGACGTTCCCGCCGCCGGGAACTTTTGAATGCCTGGCGCAGTTCAGTTGTCTGTGACCTTGAAGGGTAATTATATGAAACGATTTCTTTTGGCTTCGGTGACGGTGGTGTTGGCGGTTGCTTTCACCGGCTGCGTGAATCCGGACGGCAGCCCGGATCGGACGGGTTCGGGAGCCTTCGCCGGCGGGGCGATTGGCGCGACTTCCGGCGCGCTCATCGGCGGTTCGCGCGGCAAGGGCGGCGAGGGCGCGCTCATTGGCGCGGCCATCGGCGCGATCACCGGCGGGCTGATTGGCCGGCAGATGGACAACGACGCCCAGTCCCGCCTCCGCGCCCAGGCCCCGCAGACCTACGCCCGCGTGGATCAGGGCCAGACCCTCGGCGTGGCCGACATCAAGGCGCTGGCCTCGGCCAAAATCAGCGACGACGTGATCATCAGCCAGATCCGCAACTCGCGCACGGTCTATCACTTGAGCGCGGCGGACATCATTGATCTCCACAATTCCGGCGTGAGCGACAAAGTGGTGGACTTCATGATCAACACTCCGAATTTACAGGGCGGCAGTTCTGCCGCTCCCCAGGCACAAACCGTCTACGTCCAGTCGCCGCCGCCGCCGCCGCGCGTGGAGACCGTCGTGGTTGCGCCCGGCCCCGGATACGTCTGGGTCGGTGGCGAATGGGTTTGGAACCTTGGCTGGGTGTGGGTCGGCGGGCATTGGGCCTATCCGCCCCGCCCGCATACGGTCTGGGTTTCGACCACTTGGTCTCATCACCATTCGCGGGGCTGGCATCGCTCGCCCGGCCATTGGCGGTAAGCCGGCGGCGCGCACCACAACGGCGTTCAGTCCGCGCGTTCGTTTTTCCCCGTTCCCAACGCGGAACCCTTGTGCTAGACAAGGGCCATGACCACTTCAATTTGCCGGGCGCGTCCTGCGTTTTTCCTCGCCTTGGTTTCACTCGTCGTCGCCGCGTTTCTGCCGCTGCCGGCCCGCGCCGCCGCACCGCGCGCTTTGCCAGACGGCCAGTTGCCCGCCGACCACCGCCTCGAACCGCTGAAGGAGCTCGACGGCTACTTCCCCTTCACGCCGTCGAAATCTCCCGCCGCGTGGAATGACCGCGCCGAGCGCGTGCGCCGCCAGTTGCTCGTGTCGCTCGGCCTCTGGCCCCGCCCGAAGCGCACGCCACTCAACGCCGTCATCCATGGCAAGCAGGACTTCGGCGATTACACGGTCGAGAAAGTTTATTTCGAGAGCGTCCCCGGCTTCTTTGTCACGGGCAGTTTGTATCGGCCCAAAAACAAAACCGGCAAAGTGCCCGCCGTGCTCTGCCCGCACGGCCACTGGCCCACCGGCCGCTTCATGGACGCGGGGCTGGACGGCGTCCGCAAGCAGATTGTCATCGGGGCCGAGCGTTTCGAGGAGGGCGGGCGCACGCCGATTTTGTCGCGCTGCGTGCAGCTCGCGCGCATGGGCTGCGTCGCGTTTTTCTACGACATGATTGGCTACGCGGACAGCCAGCAAATCTCCTACGACATCGCGCACCGCTTCGCCAAACAGCGCCCTGAAATGAACTCCCCGGAAAACTGGGGCCTCTTCAGCCCGCAGGCCGAGGCACATTTGCAGAGCATCATGGGCCTGCAAACGTGGAACTCCATGCGCGTCGTGGATTTCCTCCTCACGCTGCCCGACGTGGACGCCTCCCGTCTCGCCGTCACCGGCGCGAGCGGCGGCGGCACGCAGACGATGCTGCTCGCCGGCCTCGATCCGCGCCTCGCCGTGAGCGTGCCGTGCGTGATGGTCTCGACCGCGATGCAGGGCGGCTGCACCTGCGAAAACGCCGCGCTCCTCCGCGTGGACACCGGCAACGTCGAGTTCGCCGCGCTCTTCGCGCCCAAGCCGCAGGCGATGTCCTGCGCCGACGACTGGACGAAGGAGATGTTCACGAAGGGTTTTCCCCAGCTCCAGCAGCACTACAAAATGCTCGGCGCACCCGCCAATGTTCACCTCATTCGCGGCGAGCACTTCAAGCACAACTACAACTACGTCACCCGCGCCGAGATGTATTCGTGGCTGAACAAGCACCTCAAGCTCGGCCTCAAGGAACCCGTCATCGAGGAGGACCACAAGCGCCTCACGCAAGCCGAACTCACCGTGTGGGACGCGCAGCATCCCGCGCCGCCCAGCGGGCCGGACTTCGAGCGCCAGCTCTGCCGCTGGCTCGCCGACGACGCGGCGAAACAGTTGAAAGAATCGCAAACCTCGCCGGAGAAATTCCGCGAGGCCTACGGCGGCGCGGTGGACGTTCTCATCGGGCGAAACCTCGCCGAGGCCGGCGAAGTCGAGTGGGATTTGCGCGAGAAGAAAAGCCACGCCAGCCACCTCGAAATGACCGGCCTGCTCCGCAACAAAACCCACGCCGAGGACGTCCCCGTCGTCTTCCTGCATCCGAAACAGTGGAGCGGCCAGACCGTCCTCTGGCCCACGGACTCCGGCAAGGCCGGACTCTACAACGCCGAGGGCCGCGTGACGGCGGACGTTCAAAAACTCCTCGACACGGGCGCGACCGTCGTCGGCGTGGACTTGTTCATGCAGGGCGAATTCCTCGCGGACGGCAAGCCGCTCGACAAAACCCGCCGCACGAAAAATCCGCGCCAGGCCGCGTGCTTCACCCACGGCTACAACCACGCGCTCTTCGCCCAGCGCGTCCACGATTTGCTGACCGTCGTGAAATTCGTGAAGAGCAGCGACAAGCCGTCGAAGTCCATTGACCTCGTCGGCTTCGGTGCTGCCGGCCCGTGGGTGGCGGCGGCGCGGGCGCAGGCCCGCAGCGCGATTGACCGCGCGGTCGTGGACACCGGTGGCTTCCGTTTCGGCAAGGTGAACGATTTGCAGGACGTGAACTTCCTCCCCGGCGGCGCGAAATACGGCGACCTGCCCGGCATGATTGCGCTCCACGCCCCCGGCAAGCTCTGGCTCGCGGGCGAAGACGCCACCGGCCTCGCGCTGGTGAAGAAATCCTACGAACTGGCGGGCGCGGCGAAGCACCTCGCGGTCTTCAGTGGCATCGCGAGTGAAGCGCGCACCGCCGCCCTCGCGTGGCTGCAAAAATGAACACCCACTTGTTGAACCCCGATTGGGCGACCCGTTGCGTATGAAATACCGTTCACTATGAATCGAGATATATGCACAATTATGCAGCTAATCTAGATGTTAGACCACTATGATCACGCGCATTTTCCTGCTCTTGCTTGTAGCCGCTTGTTCGGCGCTGGCACAGACGAATGCTGTAACGCCCACCAACTTTGTGCTGCAGGTTTTAGAGCCTACAGGCGGCAAGATTCAGCGCCCTAAAGATTGGTTCTACAAAGAGAGTCACGGCGAGTCATCTTACACATGGATTATGTCTCGCGAGGATGCAGCGAAGGCCGCCTACACCACCGGAGTCCGAATTCAGACCATTGTTGGCGTCAAGAAAGGCACAGGCAAGACTCCCAAAGAGTTCATCGAGGATTTCGTCTGCAAAAAGAAGAAGACAGCGGACAAAGTTGTGAAGAGTTGCGGAGAGGTCAAGCAGCAGCTTTTCACCAGGATTTGCATTGAGACAGAGGAAGGTCCGCATCATATCCTCTATTCCTTGTTTTGGGGAAATGACGACTTGGACATTGTAGTTGTGTCCATCGCTGGCACTACGAAGGAGTTGTGGGACACCTACTCGCCGGTGTTCGACAAGATGGCAGGCTTTGAGTTGATTGACATGAAGCGATTCGAAAAATGACGTGGTCTAATACCCAGATAGACTGCATTCCCGCTCGTTCAACCTATACTTCTTCCAGTTTCTCGTTCCTCTTTGAATTTTCTCCGTTCCAGCCGGGAGCCTGTTTCTCTACGAGTTGAGCCGCCGCGCCACCATTCCTGCCGTGCGCGCGGCGGCACCCTGGTTCTCCTTCACCACGGCGAGCGCGTTGCGGCCCAGTTCGGCGCGACGCGCTTCGTCGGCGAGCAGGCTCTCCAAAGTCTTCTCCAGTTCTGATTCATCGGCGACCTGCGCCGCGCCGCCGTGCTTCACGAACGTCTCCGCGATGGCCGCGAAGTTCTGCATCCGCGGGCCGAACACCATCGGCTTGCCCAGCGCGCCCGGCTCGATGGGATTCTGCCCGCCGTCCGCCGTCAGGCTTTTGCCGACGAAAATCACCGTGGCCTGCTCGTAGAAATACCGCAGCTCGCCCGTCGTGTTGACCAGCAGGCACTCGACGCCGCCCGGCGCGGGCGCGGTGCTGGCGGTAATTTCCGTGCGGTAAATAAATTTCACGCCCAGGGAATTCAACTCCTCGCCCACCGCTTTGCCGCGCTCGAAGTGGCGCGGCACCAGCACGAGCAGCAAATCGGGGAACTTCCGCCGCAGCCGCTGCGCGATGGCGGCAAGAATCTTCTCCTCGCCCGCGTGCGTGCTGCCGGCCACGAGCACGGGCGCGCCGGGCGCGACGCCGATTTGCCGGAAGAGCGCCGGCACATCGAGCGCGCGCGGGCCGTCGAGCTTCGCGGCGTCGAACTTGAGGTTGCCCACGATGCGGATGGCCTCCGCGCGGCAGCCGAGCGCGCGGAGTTTCTCCGCGTCGCTCTCGTTCTGCGCGCCGACGCCGGCCATCGCGGCGAAGAGCGGGCGGAACAGGAAGCCAAACCGCCGGTAGCCACGCAGTGAGCGCTCCGAGAGCCGCGCGTTGACGAGGAAGACCGGCACTTTGAAATCGTTCAGCCGCCAGAGGACGTTCGGCCAGATTTCCGCCTCGACCAGCACCACGGCGGCGGGATGAATCACGTTCACCGCGCGGCGCACGCCGCCGGGGAAATCCACCGGATAATAAATCTTCTCGATGTGCTGCGGCAGCCGTTTGCGCAGTTCGCCCATGCCGGTGGACGTGGTGGTGGAGACGACGAACTTGCAGTGCGGCAGGCGCGGCTCCAGTTCGCGGAGGAGCTGCGTGCAGACGTTCACCTCGCCGACGCTCACGGCATGGAGCCAGACGACGTGGCGGTTGGTGAGTGCCTGCTTGAGCCGGCGGTCATAGCGGCCAAAGCGCTGGCCGAAGCTGCGCGCCCAGCCGCCGCGCCGCCACATCTTCAGGAAGTAGAACGGCGACGCCAGCCAGAAGAAGACGAAGAACAGGACGTTGTAGGCCAGGCGCATCAATTCCCGAAATTGTTTTCAGGCGCGGGTTAAAAGCCAGCCCAAACGTCCACGGAAAAGGGGGGGCGGGCGGGTCAACTCGGTCGCTGCCCCTGGGCCGCCGGGAAGTGGAGGAGTCCTTGTCTCGGTCCGCCGCTCCTGTTTATTCTCGCGCCATGCAACGATGCTTCAGTTTCCATCTTCCCGCCCGGCTGCTCCTTGGCTTGGCCGTCATTCTGGCTGCGGCCCCGTCTGCGCTGGAGGCAATGGACTTTGGCGCGGAGGCATCCCTGCTCTGCCGTCACGGTGCGCCGTCCAGTTCGCCGGAGTCGGCGGAGCACCGCCGCTATGCGCCCGACCGCAAGGCGGACATTCTTCACCTCGCGCTCGACGTGACGCCGGATTTCCAGCAGCGCACCGTTGCTGGAACCGCCACGCTCACCTTCAAGCCCATCGCCAAGCCGCTCGACGAACTCCGCCTTGACGCCGTGGACTTGACGGTGCTCGCCGTCACCGCGTCGGAAAAAATCGCGGCGCATCAGGTCACGGGCCGGGAAATCATCGTCACCTTCGCCGCGCCCATCGCGCCGGACAAGGAGGTGAAGCTCGCCATCCAGTATCGCGCCGAGCCGCGGCGCGGGCTGTATTTCCGCACGCCGGAGATGGGCTACAAGGCGGGCGACCTGCACATCTTCACGCAGGGCGAGGCCGACGAGGCGCGGCACTGGTATCCGAGCCATGATTATCCGAACGAGAAATTCACCTCCGAAATCACCTGCCGCGTGCCGGAGGGAATGGTGGTGCTGTCGAATGGCCGCAAAGTTTCCGAGGCGAAGGATCCGCAGTCCGGCCTTGTCGCCGTGCGCTGGTCGCAGGACAAGCCGCACGTGAACTACCTGCTCTCGCTCGTCGCCGGCCATTTCAAAAAGGTCGAGGACAAATACCGCGACATCCCGCTGGAATTTTACACGCCGCCGTCGGACATCAACGAGGCGCCCGCCTCCTTCCGCGACACGAAGGACGCGATGGCGTTCTTCGAGAAGGAAATCGGCGTGCCGTATCCGTGGGCGAAATACGCGCAGGTCGTCGTGCATGACTTCCACTTCGGTGGCATGGAGAACACCAGCATCACCACGCTCACCGACCGCACGCTGCACCAGGCCGACACCGAGGCGCTTACGAGCAGCGCGGGCCTCGTGTCGCACGAGCTGGCGCACCAGTGGTTCGGCGACCTCGTGACCTGCAAGGATTGGAGCCACGTCTGGCTGAACGAGGGCTTCGCCACCTATTACGCGCATTTGTTCGAAGGCCACCAGCACGGGCGCGACGCGATGCTCTGGGGTCTTTACAACGACGCACGCGGTGTCCTCGCGCAGACCAACGACACGCGCCCCGTCGTCCAGCGCCGCTACGACGATCCGAACGAGCAGTTCGGCTTCCGTGCGTATCCCAAGGGCGGCTGGGTGCTGCACATGATGCGCGCCGAACTCGGCGACGACCTCTACCGCCGCTGCATCCAGACGTATCTGGTGCGGCATCAGTTCAAGACGGTGGTCACAGAAGACTTGCGCGCGGTGGTCGAGGAACTTTCCGGGCGTAACTACGACCAGTTCTTCGATCAATGGCTTTACCACGGCGGCCAGCCGGAACTCGACGTGATCCACAGTTGGGACGAAAAATCCAAGCTCGCCAAAGTCACCGTCAAGCAGGCGCAGAAAATCGGCGGCAACGTTCCGCTCTTCCGCCTGCCGTTGACGATTCGCTTCACGTCGAAATCCGGCGCGGTGGATCACCGCGTGACCGTGAAGGAGAAGGAGGAGGATTTTTACTGCCCGCTGAAAGAAGCGCCGCAGATTGTCCGCATTGACCCGGAACTGGCGCTGCTCGCCAAGGTGACTTTCAAGCCGTCCGCCGCGATGCTCCACGCGCAGCTCGCCGCCAAGGACGACGCGATGGGCCGCGCCATCGCGGCGGAACAGCTTGGCTTGCGGAAAGACCGCGACTCCGTGGCGAAGCTCAAGCAGGCGTTGAGCAGGGACGCGTTCTTCGGCGTGCGCGTCAAGGCCGCCGAGGCGCTGCGCTCCATTCACAGCGATGAAGCGCTCGACGCCCTGCTCGCGTCGCTCGAACAGCCGGACGCCCGCGTGCGGGACACGGTGGTCAACGCCATCGCCGGCTTCTACAATCCCAAGGCGCGAGAGACGCTGCTGCGCGTGGCGGCGGCGGAGAAAAACCCCGCCATCAGTGCGACCGCGATTCGCGGGCTGGGCAAATACAACGACACGCAAGTCAATGAATCGCTCACCGCTGCGCTCAATTCCAACACCTACCGCCAGCGCAAACTTGATGCCGCCGTCGCGGCCATCCGCGACCAGGACAGTGCGTCATGGGCGGAGACGCTTCGCGGCACCATCACGAAACGCGGCGAGGATTTCAGCAGCTTCGCGCTGGGCAACGCGCTCGACGCCCTTGCCTCGCTGAACCGTGCCGAGCAGAAGAAAGATTCCGCCCGCGCCTTCCTCGCCGGCTTTGTGAACTCAAAAAAACAGCGCGTGAAAACCGGTGCCCTCCGCGCGCTCGGCACGCTCGGCGACGATGGTGCGATTCCGCTGCTCGAAACCTTCGCGCAGTCCGCGAAAAATTCGCCGGAGCAGAAAGAAGCCGAGGCCGCGCTCGCCAAGCTGCGCGGCGCACAGAAACCCGGCGACAACCTGAAGGACTTGCGGAAGGAGCTTTCCGACGTGAAAGAGGAGAACCGCAAGCTGCGGAAGGAGTTCGACGAGTTGAAGCAAAGGCTCGACGCGAAAAAATAGGGCGCTCCTCATCCATCCTCGCGGACACCCTCCCCCCCTCCGAGGCGGCAAGGCGGGGCGGGTCACATCGTGCCCGCGATGGATTCAGGTTTCACCGGCTGGATGACTTCTCTTTCCGTCAACGCCAGCCCCACATACGCGAGCAGCGCCGAGCCGAGCGAGGCGAGATACGGCAGCTCAATTTTCCACGCGTAAGTCGCCAGCAGCCACACGGCGAGGCCGGCAATCAGCGCGCCCATCGCCGCCCGCGTTCCGCCAAAGCCGTCGAACAGTCCAAAAACCATGATGATGAAAATGCCCGCGCTGCCGAAGGACGATGCGCTCTCGACGAGTTCAAAGATCGTCCCCGCCTGCAGCGCCAGCACGAAGGCAATCAGGCCACCCACCGCGACGCCGATGCGCGCCATGCGGACTTTCCGCGCCTCGGTGATGCCCGGCACGAGCGGCACGATGAGGTTGTGCGACACCACCGCCGAGGCCGCCAGCAATGTGCTGTCCACCGTCGAGAGAATCGCGGAGATGAGCGCGCCGACGAACAGAATGTAGAAGAACGTGGGCAGATATTTCTGCGCCACAAGCGGGAGGATTTGCTCCGGGTCGGCGAGGTTCGGCACGAGCGAGACGCCGATCAGCCCGATGAACGCCGGGATGACGCCGATGACGAGGTAAAGCCCCGCGCCGAGAAAAGTGGACTTGCGCGCGATGGCCGGCGAGCGCGTTGCGATGATGCGCGAGATGAGTTCCTGCGCCACCACCGAGCCGCAGACCGGCACCGCCCATGTTTCGAGGATTTTCAGGAACGAGGTTTCGCCGCCGCCGAAAAGTTTCAGCCGCGCCGGATCCACGGCGTTCCACGCAGCCTTGAGTGCATTCATGTCGCCAAACAAAGCGAACAGCACCGCCAGCAGGCCGATGATGATGGCGATGCCCTGCACCAGGTCCGTCAGCACGTCCGCGCGCAGGCCGCCGCTCACGGTGTAAATCACGACCACGATGGCCGCGATGGAAATGCCGACCGTCACGCCCACGCCCGCCGCGGCGTCGAGCACCTGGCCGAACGCGCGGATTTGCGCCGCCGCCCACAGGATGGACGTGGGCGCCATCAGCAGCACGGCGAACCGTTCCACGCCGGCGGAGTAGCGCTGGCGGAACAAATCCGCGAGCGTGGTGAGGCCGCGCTTCCACAGCGGCACGGCGAAGACGAAGCCCATGAGCAGCAGGCACGCCGCGTAGCCAAACGGGTCGGCGGAACCGGCGGAAAGCCCTTCCTGATAAATCCGGCCCGCCGCGCCGATGCACGTCTCCGCGCCGAACCACGTGGCAAACGTGCTGAACGTCGCCAGCCCCAGCCCGAAGCTGCGCCCGGCCAGCAGATAATCCGCCTCGTTCCGAATGCGCCGCGAGACGACGACGCCAATCAACAATTGGACGGCGACGTAAACCAGGACTCCGACAAGCACGGCGTTCATGCGTGGAGAGAATCAACAGCGAAAGCGCGGGTGAAAGTCAAATGGTTCGTCCACGCGCGGCATTTCGCTGGTTTCAATCCGGCGCGGACGGCTACAATCGCCGCCACCATGCGTCGCCCGGTTTTGATCAAGTTGAATTTCTTTGCGTTAAGTTTTCTGCTTCAACTCAACGCGGGCGCGGCGGACCCGCGCCATGAAGTTGTGCGCGACTGGCCGGTATTGCCCAAGGGCCACGCGCTCGGCCAGTGCGTCGGCGTCGGCGCGGATTCGCGCAACAACGTCTTTGTGTTCCACCGCAGCGGGCGCGAATGGAGCACGCCGTTTCCCCGCGAGCCAATTGCCGCGCCGACGGTGAGCGTCATCGAAGGCCTGTCCGGCAAACTGCTCGCTGCGTGGGGCGCGGGCGAGTTCGTCATGCCGCACGGGCTGACGCTCGACCACGAGAACAACGTCTGGCTCACGGACGTGGGACGGCATCAGGTGTTCAAGTTCACGCACGGTGGAAAACTGCTGCTCACGCTCGGCGAGCGCGGCAAGCCCGGCGCGGACACAACACACTTCAATCTTCCGACGGACGTGGCCGTGCGACCGGACGGGTCGTTCTACGTGAGCGACGGCTACAAGAACACGCGCGTGGTGAAATTCAGCGCGGCTGGGCGGTATGAATTCGAGTGGGGCGACAAAGGTGCGGCTCCGGGACAATTCAATCTTCCGCACGGTGTCGCCGTGGACGCACGGGGCCGCGTGATTGTGTGCGACCGCAGCAACGCGCGGCTGCAGGTGTTCGATGCGAAGGGCGCTTTTCTCGCCGAGTGGAAGGGCCTGCAGATTGGCCGGCCCTACGGCGTGAGCGTCGGCGCAGACGGGCACATCTTCGCCATCGATGGCGGCGATCAGCAGAAGAAAATTTCTGACCGCTCCAAGGTCGTGGAGTTCGATGCCGAGGGGCGCGTGGTGGATTCGTTTGGTTCATTTGGCGCGGAGCCGGGCGAGTTTCAACTCGGCCACGACATCGCTGTGGCGCGGGACGGCGCGGTGTATGTCGCCGAAGGCCAGGGACGGCGCGTGCAGAAATTTATTCCGAAGCCTTCCCCGCGATGAAAAACTTGCGCGTCCTCGGAATCATGTCCGGCACCAGCCTGGACGGCGTGGATTACGCGCTGTGCGACGTGTCGGCGGCGGGGCTGAAGTTGCGCGCGATGTGGAGCGCGGCGTTTCCGCGCGCGCTCCGGGAACGCCTGCACGCCGCCGCGCGCGGCGAAGCGACGAGCTGGGAGACGGCGCAATTGCATCACGACCTCGGGCGTTTCTACGCGGCGAAGGCCACTTCGCCCCGTGGCACGACGAAGGCGCAGTTGGTCGGGCTGCACGGGCAGACGGTGTTTCACAATCCCGACCGCCGCGCGCCCGCCACGCTGCAACTCGGCGAATCCGCTTTTCTCGCGGAGAAACTGCGCGTGCCGGTCGTGAGCAACTTCCGCGCAGCCGACCTCGCAGCGGGCGGACAGGGCGCCCCGCTGGCGACGGCGTTTCATGTGCGGGCCTTTGCCCGGCGCGGCGCGCACGTGTGCGTGAACAACCTCGGCGGCATCAGCAACGTCACTTCAATCGAGTGGCGGACGAGCGCAAGACCGCGCGTGATGGCGTTCGACACCGGGCCGGCGAACGTGCTTCTCGACCTCGCCATGCGCCACTTCACGCGGGATCGGCTGGCCTTCGACCGCGACGGCGCGCGGGCCGCGCGTGGCCGCGTGAGCGAGCCGCTGCTGTGCGAGTGGCTGCGGCATCCGTTCCTGCGCCGGCCCCCGCCCAAGAGCACCGGGCGCGAAATGTTCGGCGAAAAATTTCTCGCCCACGCGCTCAACGGGATGCGACGGCGGCGGCTGTCGAAGTTTGATTTCATCGCGACGCTGACGGCGTTCACGGCGCGGTCGCTGGCGGAGAATTACCGCGCGCACCTGCCAAGCTCGCCCGATGAAGTCGTGCTGTGTGGCGGTGGCGCGTCGAATCCGGTGCTGGTGGAGATGATTCGCGGTGCGTTGCGGGAGTTGACGGCGTGCGCCGAGGTCTCCACTTCCGTCGAGCACGGCTGGCCCGTGCAGGCGGTCGAACCGGCGGCCTTCGCCTGGCTGGCCTGGCTACGGTGGCGCGGGCTGCCGGGAAACCTGCCGGAAACCACCGGCGCGCGGCGGGCGGTTCTGTGCGGGCAGATTACTAGTTGATGCGGAAACCAAAGTTGCGCGTGTTGGCAACGTTTTCGTCGCCGCAACTTTGGTTTCCGAGTTCAACCGTGGCGCAGAGTTTTCGGCAGATTACCCGCCGCATCGAAGGGGAGCGGGCGTGGCTCGCCCAGCACTTCGAGATCGCTGCGCTGGCGCGCGGCTTCCAGAAACGCCTCCGAGCATTCCGCCTCCACCACGTCGAGGGTGTTGCGGATCCACAACAGCCTGGCGCGCGGCGGCTCGACGAGGCCGATGGTGCCGAGCGCGACTTCGAGCACTTCGCGGTCGGTGTCGTAGTGCGGCGGAATCATGCCCACGGCGGGATAGCCGGAGGTGGTGACGTTGATCCAGGTGCTGCGCCGGTCCATCGCCTCCACCGCGCGCGTGAGGCAGAATTCGGCGTAGCCCAGGCCGGTGGCGTTGCCATGCGTCTGCTCGGTGAGGCCGCGCACAATGATGCGCTTGATCTTCGGTGATTCCTCCGGCGCGGCCTGATGCATCTGGAACTTGCGACCCACGACATTGGTGTCCATGCCGCAGCCGCTGATTTCCTTGCCGATTTCGTCCACGATCAAAATGTCCGCGTGATCGAACGGCAGGCGCGGCAGCCAGCGGCGCGCGAGGGCGAGGAGTTGTTTCTCCTGTTCCTCCATTTCGCGCGGCAGCACCGCGCAGAGGAGCGCGGTTTCGTCATGGGCGTTTTCCACGATGCCCAGCCCGCCGAGCACGCGGCCTTTCTCAATCACGCGCTGCGCTGCGCTGCGGACAATCTGGTCGAAGGAAAAATCCGCGAAGGCCCGGTGGTAAACGTGCGCGCCCGCATGCTTGCCGAGGCCGATCAGCATCATCTTCATCAGGCCGCTCTGGAGTTCGCCCACGAGCCGCGTGTGCGGCTTCACGCGGTTGACGACGAACACATGATCCGCCCCGGACGCATCGCCCGCGAAGTGAACCGGAATGCCCTCCGGCGTGTGGTCGAGGATGACGGTCTCCATGCTGGAACGAATGGGGCAGCCGCAAAAGTCCTCGGTGATGCCGAAGTCGGTGAGGATGCGCCGCTGGCCTTCCGAAGTGCCGCCGCCGTGGCTGCCCATTGCTGCCACGATGAACGGCGGCGCGCCGAGCTCTTTGAAGAAATCCACCACGGCCTTGATGATCAGGTGGATGTTCGCGATGCCGCGGCTGCCGGCGGTGATGGCCACGGTCTGGCCGGGCCGGACGCGTTCGCGCAGATTGAGCCGCTCCAGTTCGCGCCGCGCTTCCGCCGCCACGTCGGCCACGCGCGTCCGCTCAAACTTTTGGCGGACGCGGAAGATGCGCGGAAAGGTCATGGCGGCACGATAACAGTCATCGGCGGCGGGCGGAAGCCTCATTGCTGGCCTGTTGTAGCGTGACGGTTCGCGCGGGGTGGCAAGGCTGGCTGGCGGTTCGCCGGGTATCTCGCCCGCCATCCGTGTTTCATCCGTGGCTGATAAAAACCATGTTCACAATCCTCCGCCTCAAGACCGCTTGTGCTTTGCCCCGTGCCCGGCTAAAATCCCGCCATGAAGCCGATTCTTGTCGCCGCCGTGTTTGGACTGGCGCTCGCCTTTTCCGTGTCCGCCCAGCCGGTGCAGGTCGAGGTCGTCGCGGAGCAAAAGACGTTCCTGCCCAGCGAAACGCTGACCGTCGGCGTGCGCATCTCGAACCTCTCCGGCCAGGCGCTGCGCTTCGGTCTGGACAACGACTGGCTCACCTTCACCGTCCAGGGCCAGCAGCAGAAGAGCGTGCTGCGGCTCACGGAGATGCCGGTCACGGGGGCCTTCACCTCCGAGCCGGCGACACACACGACGGCGCGGTTCGACCTCGCGCCGTATTTCGACTTGAGCCAGCCCGGCAACTACACCGTCACCGCCACGGTGCGCGTGCCGGAGCTGGGCACGACCTTCTCCAGCCCGCCGAAGCGGTTCGACATCACGAAGGGCAACGTTTTATGGGAGCAGGAATTCGGCGTGCCGGGGCCGCCGGGGGCCGCGCCGGTCATCCGCAAATACGCGCTCGTGCAGGCCAACCATCTCGGCCAGCTCAAGCTCTACGTCCGGGTCACCGAGAGCAGCGGGCGGGTGCTCAAGGTCTATCCGCTCTCGCCGCTGGTGGGGTCGAGCCGGCCGGAGCACCAGATTGACCGCGAGAGCAACCTGCACGTGCTCAACCAGGGCGGCGCGAAGGCGTTCGTCTACTGTGTCGTCTCGCCCGACGGCGAGCTGCGCGCGCGGCACACCTACGATGCGGTGTCGCGCGTGCGGCTGGCGATTGATTTGGAGGGCAAGTTCGGCGTGATCGGCGGCACGCGCCGCGTGACGGCGAATGACATTCCCGCGCCCAAAGCCGAGGCCGACACCAGGGAAAGACCGGCCTCTCCCTGAAGGGCATTTACACAAGCCCCTTTCCGCTTCTCAATTTCATTTTGAAACCTCTCTGCAAGGCTTGACGGCAAGATTCCCGCGCCTTGGCCGGCAAAAAACGGTCAGCGAATGACAACGGCCTTGTAGTGGCTTCGGGCCGCCCGCCGCACACTGCCATCGAAGCCACGGATGCATGAGGCGTCCCGCGAGCCGAGTTGAACATGAACCAGACCAATGCCAGCCGATTCGGGAAAATACTGTTGGAGCCGGGCGCGGGTGCGGAGGCCGGGGGGCTTGCCGCTGCGCCGTTCAAGCTGAAGAAAATCCTCGTGCCGGTGGATTTTTCCGCGTGCTCGCGCAAGGCGCTGAAATACGCGCTGACGTTTGCGGAGGTTTTCCGCGCGGAGCTGGTGCTGGTGCACGTCGTGCAGGAGCATTATTTTCCCGGCGCGGAGTTCGGCGCGATGGACTTCCCCATTTTGCTCTCGCAATTGAAGGAAAGCGCCGGGCGGGAGCTGCAGGCGCTCGTGCAGCAGGAAATTGCGGATCGGCTGCCCGTCCTGACCGTGATCCGCACCGGCCAGCCGGCGAACGAAATCGTCGAGGCAGCCCGGAAGGCACAGGCGGATTTGATCGTGATCGCGACGCACGGGCACACGGGCTTGAAGCACGTGTTCCTGGGCAGCACGGCGGAGAGCGTCGTCCGCCATGCGCCGTGTCCCGTGCTGACGGTGCGCGAGGGCGAGCGGGAATTCATCAGTTGAGGCGAAAGAAATGCCGGAGCGATTGAAAACAAAACCAGCGAACCTCAAGAAAGGAAAACCATGATCACCAAATACCATGTGGAATACGGCCTGGACCTGGGCGGGCACACGCAGGTGAGCAACTATCAGACGGACGACCCCGTGGCGTGCGAGGAGTTCCTGCTCGCGCTGCTGGAACGCAGCGGGCACCTCCGCTCGATCAAGCACGAGGGCGTGGAACTGTCGCGCCACGACGCGGACAAGCTGCTCAAGACCGCCGCCGGAATGCTCGCGGCCAAGCACCTCTGCGCCTGCCTGAAAATCAAACCGGAGGAGGAGCGGCACCGCTTCGGCTTCACGGCTTGAGGGCCGGCGCGCCGTGCGGCGGACGGAAACTGCCGGGGCCGGCGGCCCCGGCGCAAGTGGAAGGACTACTCGTATGAGAGCGAAATTTTTTGTGCGGATCACGCTGGCCGTGGCGGCGGTGCTGGCCGCCTGGCTGGCCCTGCGGAGCGGAGCGGCACCCGCGCTGACCGCCGCCGACGCCAGCACCCAGGAAATCATGAAGCTCAAGCTGGGCTACTCGCAGGGCGCGCTCCAGGCCATCGCCATGGAGGATTATTCGCTGCTGGCGCTGAACGCGCAGAAGTTGAGCAAGTTGAGCCACGCCACCGGCTGGCATTCCCGCCAGACGCCGGAATACCAGCTATTCACCGCCGAGTTCCGCCGCCATGCCGACGCCCTGAACAAGGCCGCCCGGGACACCAACCTCGACGCCGCCACGGTGGCGTATTTCCAGCTCACCTTGAGCTGTGTGAGCTGCCACAAATATATGCGCGGAGTGAAGACCGTGCGCCTCAACTCGCCGGGCAGATAATTTTCGCGGGCGGCCCACGGCGGAATTGCGTTTCTGGAAAACCCCGGCCAGAGTGAAGGCATGGCCGCCGGAGCGGTGAACGTGAATTGCCCCATCCCATGCTGATCAACAAACTCGAAAACCTTGGCCGCGCCTTCCAGCACCTCCAGCGCTACCGCGACGTGGTGAAGGTCTTCCTGAAGTATGGCTACGACGACCTCGCGCACCACCTCCACCTGCCCAAGTCGCTCGGCCTGCACTGGAAGCGCGAGTCCGCCGAGCACGCGGCGATTCTGCAGATGTCCCAGCCCGAACGCCTGCGCCGCGCGTGCGAGGAACTGGGGCCGACCTTCGTCAAGCTCGGCCAGATCCTCTCCACCCGCCCGAACCTGCTGCCGCCGGCCTTCACCGAGGAGCTGGCCAAGCTGCAGGATCAAGTCGCGCCCATTCCTTTCAGCGAAGTCCGAAAAGTCCTCGAAGCTGAACTCCAGTGCCCGCTCGAAGAAGTGTTCGCCAGCGTGGACGAGCAGCCGCTCGCGGCGGCGTCCATCGCCCAGGTGCATCGCGCCCGCCTTCGCAACGGCGCGGATGCCGTCGTCAAGGTGCAGCGGCCCGGCATCCGGCACATCGTCGAGGTGGACTTGGAAATCATGCGCCACCTCGCCGAACTGATGGAGAAGCATCTCGAAGGCTGGCGCGTGCACCGCCCGGCGGAGGTCGTCGCGGAAATCAGCCGCGTGCTGGAGAAGGAGCTCGATTTCACCGTCGAGGCCGCGCACATGGAACGGTTCGCGCGCCAGTTCGCGGGCGAGCCGATGGTCTGCGTGCCCAAGGTGTTTCACGACTTCACCACACGCCAGGTGCTGACGATGGAATACGTGGACGGCATCAAGGCCTCCTGCGTCGAGGAGCTGGACGCCGCGCAGCTTGACCGCCGCGAAGTTGCGCGCCGCATCGCCGACCTCGTGATCCGGCAGGTGTTCGTCCACGGTTTCTTCCATGCCGATCCGCATCCGGGCAACATCCACATCCTGCCGGGACAGGTGATTTGCTTCCTCGACTTCGGGATGATGGGCTATTTGAACCAGCGCGGGCGCGAGGATTTCGCCGACCTCGTGTGGGGCATCACGCGCCGCAACGAAATCGTCGTGGCCGCCGCGCTGCTCAAGCTCTCCGCCGCGCCGCCCGAATCAAATCCGCAGGGGCTGGAGGCCGACGTCGCGGAGTTCATGCACCAGCACTTCTACCGGCCCTTGAAGGAGCTGGAGTTCGGCAAACTCGTCACGCAGCTCGTGCAGCTTGCCGCGAAATACCATCTCCGCACGCCGCCGGATTTTTTCATCATGCTCAAGGCCGTCAGCGCGATGGAAGGGCTGGTGCGGCGGCTGCACCCGGACTACGACGTCGTCGGGCACGCCGCGCCGTTTCTGAAGCAGGTGCGCCTGGGCCGCTTCAGCCCGAAGCGCCTCATGGAATCGTTCTTCGAGTTCGGCATGGACTTCACGGGGCTGGCGCGCGAACTGCCATCGGAGCTGCGCCGCATCCTCGCGCAATTCAAGAGCGGCGAGACCAAAGTCATCTTCAAACATGATGGGCTGGAGCCGTTGACGAGCTCCCTCGATCAAATCAGCAACCGCATTGCCTTTTCCGTCGTGCTCGCGGCGCTCATCATCGGCTCCTCGGTCATCGTCCACGCCGGCATCCCGCCCAAGTGGCACGACGTGCCGATCATCGGCATCCTCGGCTTCGTCATCGCGGCGCTGATGGGCTTCCGCCTGCTCATCGCCATCATCAAGCACGGCAAAATGTGACGACGCGCCGCTTGCTGGCGCGGCGGGAAGGGGCTAGAAGTGGGCCGGGTTATGGCTGTTGCGTTCAAAGATTATTACCAGATTCTCGGCGTGCCGCGCGGCGCGGGCGACGACGAGATCAAGCGCGCCTTCCGCAAGCTGGCCCGCCAATACCATCCCGACGTGGCCAAGAACAAGAAGGAGGCCGAGGAAAAGTTCAAGGAGATCAACGAAGCCAACGAGGTCTTGAGCGATCCGGCGAAGCGCAAACGCTACGACGAGCTTGGCGCGGACTGGAAGCCGGGCGCGGAGTTCCGCCCGCCGCCGGGCTGGGAGGGACAGCGCCGGACTCATCGCACCGCCACGCCGGGCGACGGCGGCGATTACGAGTTTCACTTCGGCGGCACGGGCTTCAGCGATTTCTTCGAGCAGGTCTTCGGCGGCGCGCGCGGCGCGCGCGGCGGTTTCCAGGGCTTTCCCGCCGGCGTGGACGAGGAGGAAGCCGGCGGGCGCGACGTGGAGGCCGACCTCATGGTCACGCTCGAGGAAGTGGCCCACGGCTCCATCCGCCCGATCACGCTGCAAAAAAACGTGGCGTGCGCCAAGTGCCGGGGAACGGGCATCGCGGGACGGCAGGCGTGCCCGGTGTGCGGCGGGCAAGGCCACACCATCAAGACCGAGACGCATCAGGTGAAAATCCCCGCCGGCGTGCGCGAGGGACAGAAGCTCCGGCTGGCCGGGCGCGGGGATCGCGGCGCGGGCGGCGGGACGGCGGGGGATTTGTATCTGCGCGTGCGGCTGGCGCGGCACCCGGACTTTCGGATCGAGGACGGCCAGCTCCAATACGACCTGAACCTCGCGCCGTGGGAGGCGGTGCTCGGCGCGACGCTCGCCGTGCCGACGCTCGGTGGTTCCGTGCAGATCAAGGTGCCGCCGGGCATCCACGGCGGCCACCGGCTGCGGCTGCGCGGCCACGGCCTGCCGCGCCACGGCGACGGGCGCGACGACCTCTACGTGGTGGTGCGCGTCCAGGTGCCGGACAAAGTCACCGAGAAGGAGCGCGCCCTGTGGGAACAACTCGCGCGCGAATCATCCTTTCACCCGCGCGATTAGACCTCACCACGGTTTTCAGCCTGAATTTGTTCCGCTACGCGGAGGCATAGCCGCACTTCCTCATCCGTGGTCTGGGAGAAATCGTCATACCACTGGCCGACGCCGCTGAAATCCACCGGCGTGAGGACGGCGATGAATTCATCGGCCACGCGGCCCAGTTTCGCGGCGGTGTCCCGCGCCGCCACCGGCGTGGCGATGACAATGCGCGCCGGTCGCTGCCGCCGCAGCGCCTCGACGGCGGCCAGCATCGTGGAACCGGTGGCGATGCCGTCATCAATCACGATCACCGTGCGGCCCGCCACGGACGGCGCGGGGCGGTTCCCCCGGTAGGCGCGCTCGCGGCGTTCGAGTTCCCGTTGCTCGCGGGCGGCGGCGGCGGCGATGGCGTGGTTGGGGATGTTCAATGACTTCACAACTTCCTCGTTGAGCACCTGCACGCCGCCGGTGGCGATGGCCCCCATCGCCAGCTCCTCGTGGCCGGGCACGCCGAGCTTGCGCACGAGGAAAACATCGAGCGGCGCGTGCAGCGCCCGCGCCACTTCGCGGCCGACCGGCACGCCGCCGCGCGGCAGGGCGAGGATGAGCACGTCCGGGCGGTGCGTGTAGCGGGCGAGTTTCTTCGCCAGCGCCCGTCCGGCTTCCACGCGGTTGCGAAAGGAGGAAGTCATTTTTCCGATGTCCGCATTTGAAGCGCTGGGGAAACCGCCCGCAAGCCGAATCAGCCGAATCAGCCGCGGCTTGACGGCGGGGCCGGGGGCGGCGACAGTGCGCGCGTTATCGCTGGGGGCGCACTGGTTTCGACCTGAAAAATGCGCCAGAGGCGGCATGCCGAGGATGTCACGTTGGCCTCGTTAATCATCGTGGCAAAAATCAAAAGCTAACGAAGAGTTCGCTCTCGCGGCCTAAGGCCACGACGTTCACCGCTGGACACCTGCTACGGTGGAGGAACGCAACAGCAGGCATGGTTGACGGCGGAGACCGCGCGCCGGCAGCCGAGAAACTTCATGCGGACTAGGCAGTGCGATTCGAGTTTGGACGCCATCGCACAGCAGAAAACCTTCTCCAGACTAAGCATGTAGTCGCGGCTGGTTTGTTTATCAGGCACGGGGGTTCAACTCCCCCCGCCTCCACCATCTTGAATTTCGTTGCGAATCGTCCGACGTGTTCCGCACGGCAAGGACGGTTTCAGTCCGACAACTCGCCCCGGCCTGCGAAGGCGAACTGACAGTTGCACTTTTTTCCCGTGCGCGGAAAAATGGCCCCGATGAACATCAGCCGGAAATTATCGCCCGTCGTCTGGGTCAGCCTCGCCCTGGCGCTGCTGACCGTCGCGCTGTATTGGCCGGTCAGGAACCACGCCTTCATCAAGTTCGACGACCCGGACTATGTCTATGAGAACGCGCACGTCACCAACGGCGTCTCCGTCGCCGGCCTCGTGTGGGCGGCCACCAAATCGCATTCGAGCAACTGGCATCCGCTGACGTGGGCGAGCCACATGGCGGACTGGCAGATGTTCGGCGGCACGGCGGGCGGCCATCACCTGGTCAACCTGCTGTTCCACACGCTCAACACGCTGCTGCTGCTCTTTGTCCTGCGGAAACTCACCGGCTCGCTGTGGCGCAGCGCGTTCGTGGCGGCGCTCTTCGCGTGGCATCCGCTGCACGTCGAGTCGGTCGCGTGGGTGAGCGAGCGCAAGGATGTGTTGAGCGGCTGCTTCTGGCTGCTGACGATCTGGGCGTATGCGCGGTATGTGGAGCGGCCAAGGTTTGAGCGCTACGCGCTGACGCTGTTTTTCTTCGCGCTGGGGCTGATGAGCAAGCCGATGGTGGTGACGCTGCCGTGCGTGCTGCTGCTGCTGGACTGGTGGCCCCTGCGTCGCTGGAACTGGCCAGGCGCGCAGACGAGTGAATCGGAGCCGGCAGATTCAACCCGCGCCAAGTCCTTCGGCTTTCTGATGGTGGAGAAAATCCCCTTCTTCGCGCTCGCCTTGGTTTCCAGCGTCATCACGTTCTGGGCGCAGCGGGCCGGCGGCTCCGTGGCGGGCACGCTGGAGAATCCCATCTCCGGCCGCCTGATGAACGCCGTGACTTCCTACGCCGCGTATCTGCGGAAGATGCTCTGGCCCGGCGACCTCGCGCCGTTTTACCCGATGCCGTCGAAATGGCTGCTCTCCGACGTGGCGGCGGCGGCGATGGTGCTGGCGGCCATTTCTTTTATTGCCGCGCGCCTCGCGCGGCGGCAGCCGTTCTTCACCGTCGGCTGGCTGTGGTATCTCGGCACGCTGGTGCCGGTGATTGGATTGATTCAAGTCGGCGATCAGGCGCTGGCGGACCGCTACACTTATCTCCCGCTCACGGGCATTTTCATTCTGCTGGCGTGGGGCGCGGGTGAAATCGTCGCGCGCCGCCCGGCCCAGAAGAAATTTGTGTTCACCGCCGCCGGCCTCGCACTGGCGGCGTGTTTCGTGGTGACCTCGGTGCAACTGCGTTACTGGCGGAACACCAAGGAGCTGTTCACGCGCACGGTGGAGGTCACGCGCGGCAACTGGGTGGCGCTGAACTTCGTCGCGCAATCCCTCATGGACGAAGGCCGCGCCGAGGAGGCCATCCCCTATTACAAGCAGGCGGCGGAGGCCGAGCCGCGCGACTTCCCGACGTTCTCCAACCTCGGCAACGCGCTCGCCAAGCTGGGCCGTTTCCCCGAGGCGCTGGACGCCTTCCGCCACGCCACGCGTCTCAAACCGCAGGACGCCCCCACGCACAACTGGATCGGCGCCATCCTCGTGCAGGAGGGAAAATTTGCCGCCGCCGAAGTCTATTTGCGCGAAGCCGTGCGGCTCGCGCCGAACGACGTGGACATGAACCACAACCTCGGCGTGACGCTGTTCCGGCAGGGAAAATTTGGCGAGGCCATTCACTTTTTTCAAACCGTGCTCGCCGCCAGTCCACAGCACGTCGAGGCGAACGTGCATCTGGCCATCTGCCTGGCGCGGCAGAACCGCGTGCGGGAGGCCCTGCCGCATTTCGAGACCGCGCTGCGGCTCGACCCCGGCCACCCCGGCGCGCTGACCGAGCTGGGCATGGCCTCGGCCGCGCGCGGCGACCACGCGGCGGCGGCGGATTTTTTCTCGCGGCTGGTGATCTCGCAGCCGCAGGATCCGCAGGCGCGCTACCAGCTCGCCGTGGCGCGGGTGGCGCAGCGTGACGCGGCGGCGGCCATCGCGGAGCTGCGCGCGGCCCTGAACTTGAAAACCAACTGGGCCGCTCCGCTGAACCTGCTGGCGTGGATTCTCGCCACGCACGAGGATGAAAAATTTCGCAGCGGAGTCGAGGCGGTGGGACTCGCCACCCGCGCCGTGCGCGCCGCCGGCCCGCAGCCCAATGCGCGCGTGCTCAACACGCTGGCGGCGGCGCAGGCCGAGGCGGGCCAGTTCAGCCACGCCGCCGCCACCGCGCAGTCCGCCCTCGAACTCGTGAAGAAAAGCGGGCCGACCAACCAGCTTGCCGATTTGGAGCAGCGCTTGAAATTGTTTCAAGACGGCAAGCCGTATCGCGATCCTTCGCTCTCGCCGAAGAAGGAGGCCGGGAAATGAAAAATCCGCAGACACGTGTCTGCGGACTGTATTTTCAAGCTGTTGCCAGCCTGCGAAGCGTATTACGCCTTGGCGCTTGCCTTGGTCTTGAGCGCGGCCTGCGCCAGCGTCACCAACTCGGCGAAGGCCGGGGCATCCGTGGCGGCGAGGTCGGCGATGACCTTGCGATCCAGCGCGACCTGCGCGGCCTTGAGGCCTTCCATGAAGCGGCTGTAGGTGATGCCGGCGGCGCGGGCCGCCGCGTTGATGCGAACCTGCCAGAGCGCGCGGAAGGTGCGCTTCTTGACCTTGCGGTCACGGTAGGCGTATTGGCGGCCGTGATCCACGGCGTCCGACGCATAGCGGTAAAGTTTCGAGCGCTTGAGGCGGAAGCCCTTGGCGGCTTGCAGCATCCGGTTGCGGCGCTTGCGGGAGGCGGGAGAGTTGGTGACGCGCATTTCGAGTCGGGAGTTGAGAGTTGAAAGTGGTGGGCCGGATCAATGGCTGAAGGGCAGGTTTCGGATGATGCGGCGCATGTCGGTCGGATCCAGGCCCGCCCGCTTGCCGAGGGAGCGGCGGCGCTTGGCGTTCTTGCCGGCGAGCAGATGGCGGCGGCCCGCGCGCGAGCGCAGAACCTTGCCGCGGGCGGTGACCTTGAACCGCTTGGCCACGGACTTGCGTGTTTTGATGCCTTTGGGACGTCGCATAAGTGTTCTTTTGTCGAAAAGAGGCGCGAATATAGGAACCGCCCCGCCGGGAAGCAAGGGATTATTTTGCCTTTCACCGGCCCTGACCCAGCCACAGCGCGAGCACCGGCACGAGCGTTCCCAAGATGAGCATCAACACCACCGCCCAAGGCTTGAGGCTGGTGCGGAACGCCAGCACCAGGCCGAGCAAAATCGCCGCCGCCGCCGCGAGGGACATCACCACCACGAGAGCGCGGAACGCCCACGAGGTCGAGGGCTTCTCGATCTCGGTGTCCGTGGGATAGACCTGATCCACGTGGATGGAGCGGAACTTCTGCACCAGCGTCTGGGCGTCGGCGGGCGACTTGAGGCGGTTGGGGTTCACCGTCTGATACCAGCCGGTGAGAATGTAGAAGAGGAGCATCGGCGTGAAGAAGCAGCCGAGAAGCAGGTGCGCGCGGCGGAGGTTTTTCATGGGCGGGTGGAAGGCAAATGAACCGTTCGCGCGGCGGGCGATTTACTTCGGCACCGGGAGGTTGATCTTCTGGCCGATCTTCATCCGGTTGGGATTCAAGCCGGGATTGGCGTCAAGCACCTGCTGGGTGGTGATGGTCTTCCGGCCCTCTTTTTTCGCCGCCTCGTTGTAGGCCATGACGATGGCGGTGAGGCTGGTGTCGCCCTTCTGCACGGAGTATTCGATCACGGGGAGATCGCCGTCCACCTTGGGCGGCGGGCTGTTGGTGGCGGGCGCGGGCTTGGGCGGGCGGGGCCGGCTGACGGGCGGCGCAGAGAAAGTTTTTGCGAGCTTGGCGATTTCGGCGAGGATCAGTTCCTTGTCCGCCTCGCGGCGCTTGTCGAGTTCGGCGAGGCGCTCGGCCAGGCGGTTCAAATCCTCGGCGGTGGCGTGCTTGACCGTGGGCGTGGCGGCGGCTTCGCGCAGGCTTTTGATCTCCTCGGTGAGCCGGGCGATTTTTTTCTGCTGCGCGGCCTGCGCGGCGGCGAGGTCGGACACGGTCGCGCTCAAGATGCGCTGGCGCTCCTCGGCCTCCGCGCGTTCGGCGGCGGCGGCGGCGGGATTCGGCTGGGCCAGCGCCGCGCGGGTGCCGCCGGAAATCACCGCGAGCAGGACGGAGAAAATGACGAGTCGTTTCATGGCGCGAAAATAGGAGCGCGCCACGGCGGCGGCAAGTTTCAAAGTGCCGCGCGGCGGCGGTCGCAGGCCGGCGTCACTTGCCCTTCACGTCGTAGCACAACAGCACATCTTGATCGCGCAGGTAGAGCCGGCCGTTGGCGATGACCGGGTGGGGCCAGCTGTTCTTGTCGCTGCGATCCGGCTGCTGGAAGCGGCCCTTCTCCTTGTAACCCGCCGGCGTGGCCTCCACGAGCGCCACCGTGCCGCCGCCACCGCCCTTGCCGCCTTCGTTGCGCACGTAGAGATGACCGTCGGCAAAGCTCACAGAGCCTTTGCCCACGCTCTCGTTTTCCCAAACGACCTTGCCCGTCTTGAAATCCAGGCAGGTCAGGTAGCGCGGATCGTTGATGCCGTAAAGGTGGTTGCCCACGCGCACAACGCCGCCGTGATGGTTCTTGAGGTTGGTGTTGGCATAAACCTCCTCGGCTTTGAACGCGCCGCCCGCCGCCGTGATCTTGAAGAGGTTGCAGCCGATGCCGTAGCCGGAGGAAACGAAAACATGGCTGTCGTAAAAAATGGGCGTGGGAATGACCGCCGTCTTGCCTTTGCGCTCCGCGCGCCAGAGCAGCTTGCCTGTGCCCGCATCCGCGCCGAAAACACTGTCGCCGGTGAACTGGATGTATTGCCGCTTGCCGCCGATCTCCACGACGATGACAGACGCGTAGGCGGCGTTGTCGGTGATTTCGCTGCTTTGCCAGAGCTTCGCACCGGTCTTTTTGTCCAGCGCCAGCAGCGTGCCCTGCGCGCCGCCCGGCGTGCAGATCAATTTGCCGCCGTCCACCAGCGGTGACTCGGAAAACCCCCAACCGGACATCATCCGCCCGCCGAAGTCGGCGGCCAGGTTTTTGTGCCAGCGCAGCTTGCCGGTGGCGGTCTCGACGCACGCCACTTCACCGCCGGTGCCAACCACATAAAGCGCGTCGCCGTCCACGGTGGGCGATGAGCGCGATCCCTCGTTGTAACCAATTCTTCCCGACGGCTTGGGCGCCGTGCGGCAGGCCCACACGGACTTGCCGGTGCTAGCGTCGAGCGCCCAGACGACTTCGTCCTGATCGCGGTAGCTCATGCCGTAAATGCGTCCGCCCGCCACCGACGGCGTGCTGTAGCCGGTGCCCAGTTCGCCCGCCTTCCAGAGAAGCTTCGGCCCGGCGACGGGCCAGGCCTTGAGCAGGCCGGTCTCGGTGGAGATGTCGTCGCGGTTCGGGCCGCGCCATTGCGGCCAGTCCCCGGCGGTGGCGAGCGTGGCGGTGGCGAGCGAAAGGGTGAGCAGGAGCGGGCGGAATGATTTGGTGTTCATAAAATGTGTGCCGGGATATTTAGCGTCTTTGACGGCGGGGCGGGAAGATTATTCTCACGAAGTCAACCCCGGAAGAACAGCAGCCACACCACGACCAGCATCGGCAGCAGGAAGGGCAGCGAGTATTTGAAAACGTAGCCGAGGAAGCCCGGCACGCGCACCTTGTTCTGCTCGGCGATGGCCTTGACCATGAAATTCGGCCCGTTGCCGATGTAGGTGGCCGCGCCGAAGAACACCGCGCCCACGCTGATGGCGACGAGGTCGCGCGCGAAGCCGGGCCGCTCCAGCAGCGCGGCGAGCTGCGCCGGGTCGCTCACGGCGGGGCCGGCGGCGGCGCTCAAGAAGCTCAAGTAGGTCGGCGCGTTGTCGAGCACGCTGGAGAGCGCGCCGGTGGCCCAGTAGTAGAACGTCGGCGTGAGGCCGGCCATCTGCCCGGCGTGGCCCTGCAGCCAGTCCAGCGCGGGCATCATGGTGAGGAAAATTCCGGCGAAGAGGATGGCGACCTCGTTGATGGGATGGAAATTGAAGTCGTTCGCCTCGTGCACCTGCCGGTTCGTCGTGCGATAGGAGGCGATGGCTGCGCCGACCATCAGCGCCTCGCGCAGGAACAGCGGTTTCTCGATGAACACCGCGCCGAGAATCACCGCGAGATAGAACACATTTCCCAGCCCCTCGAACCGCCACGTTTCGTGCGCCGTCTCCTTCTCGCGGACTTCCCTGGGCGCACGGCGGAAGTTGATGGAGTCCACCACATAAAACATTGCCAGCAAGATTCCCAGCCCTGCCGCCCACATCGGCCAGCAATGCTCCGCGACCCACCAGAACGGCACGCCGCGCAGGTAGCCGAGGAACAGCGGCGGGTCGCCGATGGGCGTGAGGCAGCCGCCGACATTCGACACGATGAAGATGAAGAACACGATGTGGTGCGCGGTGACGCGGTATTTGTTCATGCGAATCCACGGACGGAGGAGCAGCATCGAGGCGCCCGTGGTGCCAAGCACGTTGGCCAGCAGCGCGCCGACGAGGAGGAAGGCGACGTTCACGCCCGGCGTGGCCTCGCCCTTGACGATGATGTGGATGCCGCCGGACACCACGAAGAGCGAGCCGATGAGCGCGATGAAGCTGACGTATTCATGCGCCACTTCCAACACACGCGGCGCGGCTTGCAGTCCGATCAGATAATAACCGAGCGTGAGCGCGCCGAGCGTGAAGGAAACCTTCGGATAATGCCGCCCCCACCAGCCGGGGCAGAACAGCGGCGCAAGCGCAATCGCCAACAGCAGCAGGCCAAACGGTGCCATCATCAGCGGATGGGGCTGGAGAACGTCGGGTGCCATGCGCGCAGAGCCTAGGAGCAGGGTGGAAAGCGCGTCAAACGTTTCCGCCGGATGCGCACGGTATCGGGCGCAGCAAACCATTGACTTGCCGCCGCCGGTTGACTATCACCGTGCAAACAAATTCAGGAGACAACTTTCACGAGAAAACTTATGGCCGCCAAAACCACCGACAAACCCGCCACCACCGACCCCAAGGCCGCCGAGGCCGCCAAGCACGCCGCCGCCCGCGAGCGCGACCTCGATGCCGCCATCAGCACCATCACCAAGAGCTACGGCGACGGCGCGATCATGCGCCTCGGAGCCGCGCAGGCGCTGAAGAAGATCGAGGTCATCCCCACCACCGCCCTCGCGCTGGACCTCGCGCTCGGCGTGGGTGGCGTGCCGCGCGGGCGCGTCATCGAGATTTACGGCCCGGAATCCTCCGGCAAGACCACGCTCATGCTCCACGTCATCGCCAACGCCCAGAAGGCGGGCGGTCTCGCGGCGTTCATTGACGCCGAGCACGCGCTCGATCCCGGCTACGCCAAGAAGCTCGGCGTGAACCTCGACGACCTCCTCGTCTCGCAACCCGACAGCGGCGAAGAGGCATTGACGATTTGCGAAACGCTCGCCCGTTCGAACGCGCTCGATGTCATCGTCATTGACTCCGTGGCCGCGCTCGTGCCGAAGGCCGAGCTGGAGGGCGAGATGGGCATGGCCACGATGGGAATGCAGGCGCGCCTCATGAGCCAGGCCCTCCGCAAGCTCACCGCGCTGCTCGCCAAGTCCAAGACCACCTGCATCTTCACCAACCAGCTCCGTGAAAAAGTCGGCGTCATGTTCGGCAGCCCGGAGACCACGCCCGGCGGCAAGGCGCTGAAATTCTACGCCAGCGTGCGCCTCGACATCCGCCGCAAGGAGACGCTCAAGGACGCCGCGGGCCTCGCCACCGGCAACCACGTCCGCGTGAAGGTCGTGAAAAACAAGGTCGCGCCGCCCTTCGCCGAGGCCGAGTTCGACATCATCTACAACCACGGCATTGACAAGGAAGGCAGCATCCTCGACGTGGGCATCGAGCACGGCGTGGTGGAGAAGAAAGGCGCGTGGCTGCAATTCGAGGGCGCGCTCATCGGCCAGGGCAAGGAAGCGGCCAAGAAGGCGCTCGCCGAGAAGCCCGACCTCGCGAAGAAGATTGTGGATGCGATTCTGGCGAAACGGAATGCGGTGCCGGCAGCCGCTTGAAGTGGCAACCAGCGATGGAATACGAAATCGAACTTCTGCCGGCGGTTCGCGAGCAGCTCCGCGCCCTGCCGAAAGGGGTTCGTTACGCCATCGGTTCCAAAATCAACCGCCTGCAAAACGACCTTGGCGGCGACGTGAAAAAACTCCAAGGTTTCAAAAACAAATACCGGCTGCGCGTGGGCGACTTCCGGGTGTTATTTGAGCTGGAAGGCCGCCGCGTCGTGATATACGATATCGGCAATCGAAAAGACGTTTATGAGTAGCACCACCCTGGCCCGGCCCGGAACGAAGGGCGATTGGAAACAGTTGGACGCACAGCTCGCGCAAGCCCGGACGCTGATGCAAAAGATGCGCGAAACCATCGAAGACATCGAAGATGCGCGCACCATCGAGCGGGCCAAAAAAGCCAATGGCAGCAAGCCGCGCATCCCGTGGTCGCAGGCCAAAAAGGAATTCGGGTTTGATTTCTGACATGCGCCCGGTGGTCACATTGGCTGGTCAGGGCAAGGAAGCCGCCAAGAAGGCGCTCGCCGAGAAGCCCGACCTCGCCAAGAAAATCGTGGAGGCCATCATGGCGAAGCGGAATGCGGTGCCCGCCGCGGCTTGAACCGCCGGTTCAAAGCCATGAACTTGCATCGGTCAATCCTGCTGCTCTTTCTGGCGTTTCAGATTTCGTCACCAGCCTTGGAGCCGAGACTGAACCTTCCGCCCGAAGTGCGGAAGAAGGCGGAGGAGCAAATCATCAGTTGGTTCGGCACAAATCAAATCAACGGGATACCGCTGCTCGACACCAACGTGGACTGGACGGTGTTCAAAAACTGGCCGGATGAAATCACTTTTGAAGGCAAGGTTCATACGATGAGAATCACGGGCATATCTTCCGACGTAATGTTTGGGATTGCTCCACGGACAAAGGCGAACCCCAATTACTCAATTTTTGTGTGTTACGGTGAAGGCGGTCCGTGGGCTACTTGGGTGAGTAACCGAGTTATGGAGTGTGGTATTTCGATCCCGCGCGTCTTTGATACAATAAAATATAAGGCAACGGTAATCGGCTTGAGTTTTCGAAGAAACGGCAATTTGGTAATGTTTGATTACAAAGAAAAAATAGGTGGCTGGTGGAGGCGTGCCTTTTACGATCAAACCGGAAAGCTACTCGGATATGAGGAAGAGAAAACTTGGCCCGATAGTGAAAAATGGCCATTTCCAATTTACGCGATTTGGAAAGGAAAACAGGTGTCGCTGGAGCGATTTCACGCGCTTGCGGAGCCAATCATGCTATGGGATACACCCATGGCGCGCGATACGGGCGGCTCATCCGCTTCGCCGCCTCGGCGTCGCCAGTAATCTGTTCCTTCGCCCCGTCCCAGTTGATGCTGCGACTGACGCCAGTCCCTCCGGCGGATAGTTCTTTTCATTCGCCTTCGGATGCGGTTCGATGCGCCGCGTTTATGTCGGCCATTTTGACAGCACTTCGCAATCATCCCGTGCGACAGTTTGCCGCCGGGGAGACCATTCTCGACCAGGGGGACCGCACCGGCCTGCTCTACATCCTCATCGAGGGCGCGGTGGAAGTCGTGAAGGACGGCGTCACGGTGGCGACGGCGATGGAGCCGGGCGCCATCTTCGGCGATCTGGCCGCGCTGCTCGCCGTGCCGCACACGGCGGCGGTGCGGGCGGTGCGGGCGTCGAGGTTCCACGTGGTGACGGATGCGCGGGCCTTTCTGGAGCAGAACCCGCCCGTGGGCCTGCACCTCTGCGAACTGCTCGCCCGCCGGCTGGATGCGGTGAACAAATACCTGGTGGATGTGAAGCGGCAGTTCGAGGGCCACGACCACCTCGGCATGGTGGACGGGATGCTCGACACGCTCATGCACCGCCAGCCGCGCGCGCGCGTCGCGCCCAAGGCGTCAACCCTCCGTGATCCGGAGATCGCGGACTGACCGGCCCTCCTGCGAGTTCCATTCCGCCGTCATGGCGTCAAGGTCGAGAGTGATGGTGGCCGGTTGCGGGCCGAGCTGCCGACCGGGGTTGAACACCCAGGTGCGCCCAAGGCGATCAATCCACGACCCGTCCGCGTAGAAAGGCGAGTTATGGATGTGGCCGCTGAACACCATGTCCGGCTGAAAGCGGTTGATCCAGCCGCGGAGCACCTGATCCCCGATGAACTTGCGTCCCGACCAGCTTGTCCGCGAACCCTCCGGCGGGGCGTGGTGAATCCACACCCAGCGTCCGCGCACCTGCGCCGCCTCGCGTTCGAGCAGCGCCTCCAGCTCCCCGCGCGAAAGCTCGCCATCCCACCACGGGCAAACGGTGATGCGCGCGTCCCCCAGCGCAAAGCTGTCGCCATCCACGTGCAGCCGGTCGGCCCGCGCGGCGCGCACCCACTGGGCGACCGATTCATCGGCGGTGTTGCGGCTGTCGCCGTCGTGGTTGCCGGAGCTGACGGCCAGCGAAGTTTTCTGGCGCAGCAGCCCGAAATACTTTTCCACGATGGCGATTTGCACATCGGCATCGAGCGGCGAGGCGAGGTCGAGGAGATCCCCGCCGATCACGGCGAGGTCGTATCCGCCGGCGTTGGCAAGCAGCCAGTCAAACTGCTTGAGCGAGTAGTGGAGGTCCGCGACGAACAGCAGGCGCATAAACAATGGCGCGGATATTCATGGCGGGCCGGGGAATAGCGAGCCAAATGATTCCGCGACGGCGCAGGAGAGGAGGGGAAGCCCAAGCGGCGCGGGTCGTCCTCGGTCGTGTCCCATACGCGCGCTTTCGCTCACTTCACCGGCGGTCAGGCGGGAATCAGATCGGCCACGAGCGGATTGCCTTTTTTGAAGCGGCTCACGCCCAGGACGCTGAAGCCGATGACTTGTCCCTGTTGATCCACCCGCTCCATCACCGCATCATGGGGCGTCGCTTTTTCGTAGCCGGCGGCGTCGGAAAACCTCACTTCGAGATAATCCGCTTCCGCGTCGAACCAGACTTTTATTTTATCGGCCATAAATCTTCTCCGGCTTTGGGTTTGTCGGTCAGGTAAGCCGTGACCACAAACGCATCGCTCTCCGCATACTTAACCACGACGCACAGCCATTTGCCACCCACAATCGTCCGCGCGTAAAACTCGTAAAACAACCGCACCGCCTCGTCCGAACGCGAGCGTCGCACCAGTTGCGGCTGACACAGAACCCGGACGATCTCGGCCTCCATGCCCGCCATTTCAAAATGCTCCAGGATGTGCGTCCGCCGTTCATCGGTCAGCCGAACCTTGTGGCCGAAACAATCCTCCAGCGTTTTCATGGCTTTACCGGACGCCTCACAGCTTCCGATGATCCGCCGCCGGGATGGCGATGTCCTTCGGCGCTTCCACGAGCAGGCGTTTCACGTCGGCCACGAAGCGGCGCACGTCGTCCTCGGTCGTGTCCCACGCGCACATGAGGCGGCAGCCGCCCTGGCCGATGAAGGTGTAGAATTTCCAGCCCGCCGCCCGCAGCGCGAGGATGACGTGCGGCGGCAGTTCGGCAAAGACGGCGTTGGCCTGCACCGGGAAAAGGATTTTCACCTCGGGAATTTCCCGCAGGAGGCCGCCGAGCAGCGCGGCCATCGCGTTGGCCTGCGCGGCGTGCCGCAGCCACGCGCCGTCGCGCAGCATCCCCACCCACGGGGCGGAGAGGAAGCGCATCTTGGAGGCGAGCTGGCCGGCCTGCTTGCAGCGGTAGTCGAACTCGCGCGCCAGCTCGCGGTTGAAGAAGACCACGGCGTCGCCCACGTGCGTGCCGTTCTTGGTGCCGCCGAAGCAGAGCACGTCCACGCCCGCCTGCCAGGTGATTTCCTTGGGCTTCACGCCGAGCGCGGCGACGGCGTTGGCGAAGCGCGCGCCATCCATGTGCAGTTTCAGATTGAACTGCTTGCACTTCGCCCAGATTGATTTGATTTCCTCGACGGAATAAACGGTGCCCAGCTCCGTCGCCTGCGTGATGCTCACGGCGCGGGGCTTGGGGTAATGGATGTCGGTGCGTTTCTTCACGAGGCGCTCGATGCCGGCGGGGTCAATCTTTCCATTCGCACCGGGGACGAGCAGCATCTTGGTGCCGTTGGAGAAAAACTCCGGCGCGCCGCACTCGTCGGTTTCCACGTGCGCCGTCTCGTGGCAGAGGATGCTGTGATACGACTGGCAGAGCGAGGCGAGCGAGAGCGAATTGGCGGCCGTGCCGTTGAAGACAAAGAAGACCTCGCAATCCATCTCGAACACTTCGCGGAGCAGGTCGGCGGCGCGCTGTGTCCACGGGTCGTCGCCGTAGCCGGGCGTGTGGCCGCGGTTGGCCTCGGCGAGGGCGGCCCAGGCTTCGGGGCAGATGCCAGCGTAGTTGTCGCTGGCGAAGTGGCGGGGCGGGCTTGGATTCATGTCGGCAGGGGCATATCGCGGCGGGTGAAGGCTGGCAACCATTTATTCCCGGAGTTCGATTGAGAGGCGGCCGCTTTGCCGTTTGTCCGTGTGTTTCAACGAGGTTCAAAATCGCCACTTCAGCGGCAACCCCCACGACCCGGTGATGGTGAACTTCCGGGCACAGGGCTTCTGCGGCCTGCCGGGCAAATCCTACCGCGTGAACGCCACCAGTTCGTCCGTGATCAGGAAATCCTCACCCCACAGCATCGGCATCATCTGCCGCTGGTCAAATGCCTCGCGATTGCCGCCGATCATCAGGTAGCCCGTGCGGTTGCCGCCGAAGCCGTGCAGCATCTCGTATTCGTGCAGCGGCAGGCGGAACACCGGCTTCAACGTCTTGAGCGCCGCCGACATCGCCCGGTCGCCCTGGAACTGGCCGAGCGACATCCGCATGTTCGGCTTGAAGCCCAGCGCCACTCCGCGCCGCAGCCACTCGTCGGCGGGCACGTGGTTTTCGCCGCAGGTGATGAACGTGATGCCGGCGAGCTTGAAAAGATAACAGATTGTCTCCGAATCCTGCGCCGGGTTTTCCTTGTTCGGCATGCCGTCGCGTTCGGTGCCCTTGCCGTTCGGCTCGTTGCGCGAGAACTGCGTGCCGAGAAACGTGAACATCTCCACTGGCCCGAACCGTTGCACCTTGCCGAACTCGGGCACGGTGATCTTGTCCGCGAAATCCTTCCAGATCAGTTTCAACTGCGCCGGCCCGATGACCGTCTTGCCCTGCGCCGCCAGCCGTTTCGCCAGCGAATAATCGGAATGATCATGGTGCCGGTGCGTGCTGAAGGAAACATCCACGAGCTTTGCAAGCCGGTCGCGCTGGTCGGGCCGCCAGTAAAAGCCGCTGCCGTATTCGTCGCGCGTCTCCGGCTCGCCGCCGTTGTTGATCGGCCCCTGCGCGAATTCGACGGCCACCGTGCCCCGTGTCGTCTTGAACACCCACGGTGATGAGTAGAATTTGAACGCATGGACTCCGTTCGTGACCTTCGTGCGCTCCAGCTTGTCGAGTCCGGCGTCCACGCGCTTGAGGTAAAACTCGTGCAGCGGCTTGAGCTTCGCCCTCTCCGCGTCCGTCCAGCCCTTGCGGATCTGCACGCTCACGTGGCGGTCGAGCGACGCCATGATCGCCGCACGCTGGTCGCCAAACTCCCACCGTGGCGGGTAGGCTTCCATGGCCCGCGCGATTTCCGCGAGCGACATCGCTTCGGAAACCGGGACGGAAAGTTTCACAGTCAGAACCTTGCCCGGCTCGGGGCTTTGAGCCAAAGCTGACACCACAGCCATGAAAACAATCAGGCATTGTCCGCGCGATTTCACATGGCCATCTTTAAGCGGTCCTGCCTGCGGTGCAAGGGTTCGATTGAGAGGCGGACGCTTTGCGGCTTGCCTGCGTGTTTCAACGAGGCCAAAAATCGCCCCATACCTTTGCCGATGCACATGAAGCACTTTCTCGTCTCTGCTGGCTTGACCATTGGAGCGCTCCTCATTCTCGCTGACGTGAGGATGCCCAAGCTTGCCTAGCAATAAACCCTTCATCCAGAAATCGAAGTTCATGAATCCGGAGACACGCGACCTGCTGGCTTACCTGCACCGGCAAAAGCACGAGACCTTTCCAGTGCGGCGTATTGACGGGCGGCGCTACCTCGCGCGGGAATTTCCGGCGGAGCTGCCCCTGCTGCTTTCACTTCAGGAATATCCCGGCTATCGCCGGATGGTCGGCGAAAACTGGATGCACTGGCATGATTATTATGAGCTTTTTGTCGCGTTGAGCGGCCACGGCGAATGGAGGTGTGGAAACACCCGGCTCCCCTTCAGCACTGGTGACGTGGTGCTCACCGATCCGCTGAAAATCCACGGCGTGCTGGAAATGGAGGCGTCCCACACGGCGCTCGTGATTGTATTTCATGCCGGGGCGGTGGCCCCGTCGGGCGCGGCCTTGGATCGAAGTTTTTTGTCCGCCTGGGATCGGCGTTCGGAGAAAATTCTGCCCCGGTTGCGTGGAGAAGATCCGCTGGCCGGCGCCGTGCATGGGGCCATTTTACGGCTGGCGCGGGCATGGTTTGACGAAAAACCGTCCGAGGCCCGTTTGATGCGGTTGAAGGTTGAATTCATCCAGATGCTTTTTCAATTGAGCCGGAGTTTTGGTTCGGGCGGTCAGCTCGAAGGCGAGTCCGTTACTCTGCGATCCCAGCGTGAAGCCCGGCTCCGTTCCGCCTTGGAATATCTCGCGCGCCACTGTCACCGCTCCCTGTCCCAGCCGGAAGTGGCCCGCGCTGTGGGCATGAGCGCGGGCCGTTTTCGCGCATTCTTCAAGCAGACCACGGGCTGGGGTTTCACGGACTATCTGCGCGATTTGCGGCTGGAACGCGCCGCCCGGTTGTTGCGTGAAACAGCGGAGAGCGTGGCCGCCGTCGCCGACATGACGGGGTTCGCCGATCAAAGCCACCTCCAGCGATCCTTCAAGGCGAAGCATGGAATCTCGCCGCTGGCCTACCGGGTGCATCATCTCGAGGGCAAGGCGGCGATCGAATTATACAAAAAATAGGTCAGAATGTTCAATCCTTCCGCCGGGCGGCCTGTGGTAGGTTTCGCACAACCCAAAAGGCGCCATGCGCCAATGAACACCATGAAACTCTATCTTCTCGTTGCGGCGATGCTCCTCGCCTTCACCGCCGGCAGTTCTGCCCAGCCTGCGGTTCCCGAATCGCCCTCGATCTGGCGCGAGGTGACGGGCGTCACCAACAGCGTTTTCGTCGGTGGTGTCGGCAGCAGCCCCGTCCACACCCGGCCGCACGTGCCGGCCTTTCGCACCAGCGCGGACGGACGCGTGGGGCTGCGCGTGAAAGGTTCGGCGGAGTTCTGCCTGATGATGCCGGAGAAATTGACGAATTACGCGCTGCTCAACCCCGCCAGTTCCTACATCATGAGCGCGACGAACTATAAATTCCTCGACGGATATTCCACCTCCGCCGCGCACGCGACCAATTTCTTCACCAACGCCGTCGGCCAGGGCAACATCAGCCATTGCGCGCTTTACGACCCCACTCCCGCCATGAACACGGCGGGCGAAATCACGAACCCCACCGCGGTCAATGGCGAGGATGTTTATAATCTGAAAGTGCTGGTCATTTACAGCTATGCCAGCGCGCCGGCCCGGGTGCAGATTTTCGTCACGCCCGTGCAGGTGGTCGTGACCAACGCCAAGGCGTCCAATGCGTTCATCCGCTCGATTACCAAGACCGGCCCGACGGTCGGCGGGCCGGTGTTCACCTTCGGCGACGAGATGTTCGAGCCGGTCATCGTTGGTGACGGACGCCTGCTCGTCCTGCGCGTGAGCGGGGCGCAACTGCCATGGACTGACCCGGATACCGGGCTGCCCAAGGCAGCGCAAGGCACCGACATTGCTTACTGTTATTACGTGGATGATGGCACCACCAATACCCTGCCCGCCAACCCGACGAAATGGACCAACATCATTCCCATCACGCACGCCCCCTACGATTCGCGCATCAATGCCAAGTTCGGATTCGCGATGGCCCCGTTCCGCGACGCCGAGGGCAGTCTTATTCCCGACGGCGAAGACCTCGGCGGCACTTACCCGTGGATGGATCGCCAGGCCAAGAACCTCTTTTTCACCGCCGTGGGCGACACGCTGCACTACAAGATTGTCAATGGCGGGGTGACGAACTGGGACAACGGCCGTTATCCACAAAGAGGCACGCTTGACGAGACCCCGAATTATGACCCTGCCTTGGGAGAGGATGGAGGGAATACACGCGGCGTCTGTTTCGCCGGCCTGTGGAGCCACGGAAAAATTGTGATGATTGACAACCTCAACAACGACATGGATTACGCCGTTTGGGACGCCACCTTCCCGTCCGGTTCGCAGCGCATGGTGGAATTGTTTCAGCCCAACAGCGGCCCCACCGGCATCGAGTCGGGCGAGCTACGCCTCGGCGCGGGCCGCGCCAACAACCGGCTTCCGCCCGGCGACAACATCAACACCACCATTCTCGATTCGCTGGAAAACATCTTCAATTACAAGCCCTACGCGGTGCCGCTGACCATCCGCGACGTCGTGTGGCCGTTGAGCAACGGCAAGCAGAGCGATGACCTGGTGTTCGATGACTATGTGGATCCCGACGCCTTCATCGTCGCCAGCATGGCGGGTCTCGTGACGTTTGATTTCACCGCGACGAACACCACCACGCGGAAGCTTCTCATCTACCACAGCGGCTGGAACAACACCACCCACGCCTTCAGCCAGCCGGTGAGGCTGCAAAACGCCGCCACCACCACCACGAACCGCTGGATTGTGCCCAAGCACGGCTTGATGATCGGCAATGGCCGGCTCGAACCGGTGGCGGCTGGCGGCGTTTACGGGAAAGGCTACTGGATGGATGGCAGCATCGGCCTGCAGTTCAGCGTGACCAACCAGCCACAGAACATCTCTACCAACAACTGGTATGTCGGCCTCTTCGTGGACTGCCGTTTCACCAACGACACCACGGAGCGGTTGTTGCTGACATTCCCCGACCGCACCGCCATTTCGTTGAACGGGCGCAACCAAATTTTCTACCGCGACGCCAACGGCGAGGTGCTCAACAAGATCTCCCTCCCGCTGCCCAAAACCAACGCACCCCCAACCGCGCTGGATGATCTGCTCCCCGACACCGGCTGGGCGCATCTGGCCTTTCAAGTCCGCAAGGCGGGCACGGAGGTGGATTTCTACCTCGACGGGCTGCTCTACAATCGCTGGCGCGATCTTTACTCCTCATTGTTCCAGATGACGCCGGGCAATCTCACCCTTGGCCAGACCAACGCGACGCTCACCAACGCGTTTCGCGGCTGGGTGGACGACTTCAAGGTGCTGGCCCACGCCGTGGATTTCGAGACGGCCTGCAATCACGCCGGCGGCACGCTCATCGGCCTGCCCGCCGCCTACGCCGGCGAATGGAAGACCAACTTTGCCAGCCGCTTCCCCACTTGGGCGCATCAGGAAATCAGCCAGACGCTCACCAACAATGGCAAGACCAACTATCCGCTCTACGCCAGCTATCACGATTACCGCACCGACAAGGGCGTGCATCGCGGCAACATTCCAGCGGGGACGGTTTCGCTGCGGCAAAACATTCATTTCCCCGAAGGCCCGCTCTTCCACAACGCCCCGCGCCCGCACTCGGCGGCCAATACTTTCTGCACCACCTGTCATCACAGCAGTGCCGACGGCGGCCTCGATCTCACCGCCATCACTCTGGATTCCTCGTTGACCGCCGTCCAAGACGACCGCCGCCAGCCGATGCAGCCGTTCCGGCGCGTGTTCGGAAGGATACCCGCCGGCCTCGTGCCGACGACCGGCCTGCCAACCGTCGTCACCAACCTCCCGGCGGCGGGCAAGGTGATTGATGAGTGGACCATGCCCGTCTCCAACGCCGTCCCGGTGGTGAAGTCCATAACGCTGGTGGATGCCAGCACGAGGCTCGATCTGATGCAACTGACGAACGGAGCCGTGGTGGATCCGGCCCGGCTCGGAACCAGCAACCTCACTTTCCGCGCCAACCTGGACAGCGCGCAGGGCAGCGTGACATTGAAATATGACAATTATGCGAACAAAACCAAAAGCCGCCCGCCCTACACGGCCTTTGGCAACACGAACAGCCCTTACGTCGGCAGCAATCTCGTTGTGGGCGCGCACACCATAAAAGCTTGGCCCCAGTCCGGTGCCACTTCTTCCGTTAGCTTCACCGTGACCGGCAGCGTGGCCCGCGTCGTGGCGGGCTACAGCAACGATTTCAAATCCTTCTCGCCCGCGCCCGGCTGGAGCTACGAGTGGAACGCCGCCGGGAGCATCACCAATCGTGCCAATTATCGCTTCCTCAACTGGAGTCCAGTCTTGAACCTCTATTCCGCCAATGGCACGCCGTTCCGCCCGGACACCAACAGTCTTTTCGACTATGGCCGGCTGACTGCGACCACGGCGAATCCGGGCCAGCAGGCCAGCCTGGCCGGCGGAATTGATCGTTACGCCATCGCTGCCTACCAGGCCAAGTGTCCGGGCTATTATGGCCTCACCAACAGCTTCGTGACCGACATAGACACCAGCGGCAACGGCGGGCAGATCCTCATTTATACCGACACCGCGGGCGGCTACGTCCAAAAAACCAACCTGCTCTACGCGGCGGGGACGACGGTGAACTTCAACCTCAACGTGGGCTATCTCCAAACTGGTGACACCATTTATGTCTGCTTCGGGCCGAACGGCAACGATGGCAGCGATGCCTTCAATCTCGATTTCAACATCATGTTCAAGGAGACGGGCAATCCGCTGCCGTAGCGCCTGCCGCTTCGGCATGATTTAGATCGCTCCGCGTGGCGGGTTCAGGCTGCGTCATTTCAGCGTGTGCATCCGTGGTGGTTGAACGCTGACTTGACCCGTGTGCCTTCCCGTTCCAAACTCGAAGCACGAAACAACCTGTATGTGGGGCCGCCTTTTCACACTCCTCGCCGTGCTTGGTTTCCATTGCATTTCCATTGGAGAGCAGCGTGCCGGGTCTGAACCAGTTACCGTCAAATCATCCAAGCCCAACATCGTCCTCATTCTCGCGGACGATCTCGGCTGGGCCGATCTTGGCTGCTACGGCGCGGATTTGCACGAGACGCCGAACATTGACCGGCTCGCCAAGGAGAGCGTGCGTTTCACCCAAGCTTACGCGATGTCCGTCTGCTCGCCGACGCGCGCGGCGCTGATGACGGGCAAACATGCGGCGCGCGCGCACATCACCATCTGGGCCGAGGGCTCATTGAAGGGGCCGCAAAATCGCAAGCTCTTCCAGGCCGATTCGCTCCACGATTTGCCGCACTCGGAGACAACACTCGCCAAGCATCTTCACGATGCGGGTTATCTCACGGTGCTGGTCGGCAAGTGGCACCTCGGCGGCGCGGATCATTTTCCCGAAACGCACGGCTTCGACGTGAACATCGGCGGCACGCACTGGGGTGCGCCGCAGACTTTTTGGTGGCCCTACAGCGGCACCGGACGCTTCGGTTCGGAGTATCGTTATGTGCCGCATCTCGAATTCGGCCAGCCGGGCGAATACCTCACCGACCGCCTGACGGACGAGGCGCTGAAGGTCATTGACCGCGCGGGCGGCAAACCATTTTTCCTCTACCTCGCCCATCATGCGCCGCACACGCCCATCGAGGCGAAGGCGGATGATGTGAAACATTTTGCGTCGAAGCTCAAGCCCGGCCTGAATCATCAGAACGCCGTTTATGCCGCGATGGTCAAGAGCCTCGATGAAAGTGTCGGCCGCGTGCTCGCACGTCTGAAAATGCGCGGCCTCGAACAAAACACCATCGTCATCTTCACCAGCGACAACGGCGGCTACATCGGCATGGATCGGCGTGCAGGCCAGAACGTGCCCGTGACGAGCAACGCGCCGCTGCGCTCGGGCAAAGGCTCGCTCTACGAGGGTGGCATCCGCGTGCCGCTCATCGTTCGCTGGCCGGGCGTCACGCCACGCGGAGTCGAGTGCGACGAGCCGGTCGTGCTGATGGATTTGTTTCACACTCTCCGCGACTCTGGGGCGCTGGCCTCCGGCCCGGCAAGCATTGCCGACGGTATTGACCTTGCGCCGCTCCTGAAAAATCCCGCGACGAAACTCAATCGCGACGCGCTGTTCTTCCACTACCCGCACTATTACGAGACCACCACGCCCGTCAGCGCCGTGCGCGCGGGCGACTGGAAGCTGCTGGAGTATCTCGAAGACAACCGCGTCGAGTTGTTCAACCTCAAGGACGACCCGGCGGAAAAAACCGACCTCGCGGCACGACAGACAGACAAAGCCAGCGACCTTCGCCAGCGCCTCCACGCGTGGCGCGAGTCCGTCGGCGCGGCAATGCCGAAGGCGAACCCGGTTTTTCGCGGCGGGAAAAAGAAATAGCGCGACGGCTCAACACCCGCCGCCGCCGCAACAATTCTTGATCAGCGAATTCATCGCCCGGCGGGAGGAAACGTTTTGCAAATCGCTTTCCCGTCCGCCAAGCTCCCGCCATGACGCAACCGTTGGCGTTTCTTGTCTATGAGCAGTTGATGCCCGGCAGCCAGTTGACCAACCGGCTGAAGGACTTGGGCTATCGCGTCCACACTCTGTCCGACGCGGCGGCGCTCGTCGGCGAGGCCGAGAAGGAAAAACCGCTCGTCGTGATCGTGGATTTGGCGTCCAGCACGACGGACGTCAACGCCGTCATCCAGCGGCTCAAGGCCAACAGCGCGACGGCGCATTTGCCGGTGCTGGCGTTCACCACGAAATCGGATCAGGCCGTGTCCGACGCCGCGGTGGCGGCGGGCGCGACGCTCGTGGCGGGCAGCGAGGCGATTCTCGCGCAACTGCCGCAGTTGCTGGATCAGGTGCTGGATTCGTGAAGTGATTTTGCCGGAGGAATATCAACCATGCCATTGCCCACTGTAAAATTGTCCCAAGGCATCCACGTGATGCACCTGTTCCACCGCCTTGACCGCGCGCGCTGGGCGCAACTGCCCGCCGGCGAATCCGCCGCGTCGCGCGCCCGGCTGGAGAAATTGTGCGCGCAGTTCCCCGGCCCGGCCGCGCCGCGCTTGAGCACCTACGCCAACGTTGGCGGCCGGGCGGACCTGGCCTTCGTGCTTTACCACGCGGATCTCGCCGGACTTGGCGAGCTGCACCGCGAACTGGAGGCGTGTTTCCCGCCGGGGACATTGCAGACGGTTTATTCTTATTTGAGCGTGACGGAGCTGCCGGAATACGTGACGACGGATGACGATATGAAGCGCATGATCGAGCACGGCGAAAAGAAATTGAAGCCAGGCACGCCGGAGTTTGACGAAGCCTTCGCCGCCGCGAAAAAGCGCAACGAGGAATACAAGCACTACCGCCTCAACCCGGAAATGCAGGACTGGGAGATCATGTGCTTCTACGGCATGAGCAAGAAGCGCGATCTTGCCGACAACTGGTATATGCTCGACTTTGACGCGCGCAAGAAGCTCATGGGCGGCCACGCCCGGTCGGGCCGCAAATACGCCGGGCGCATCTCGCAGATGATCACCGGCTCGACCGGCCTCGACGACTGGGAATGGGGCGTCACCCTCATGGCGCACCAGCTCGATGCCGTGAAGGAGATCGTCTATGAAATGCGCTTCGACGAGGTGAGCGCGCGCTACGGCGAGTTCGGGCCGTTCTACATCAACCTGCGGCTCCCGCCGGCGGACTTGTGGGAGCATCTGCGGTTGTGAAGGCGGAAACATTCAACCTTCAACCTTCAACCTTCAACGTTCAGGGTTCTGCTGCCCCCGGTTCGGTGTTGAAGGTTGAATGTTCGGCGTTGAATGTTTCCCCCGTTGCCCCCCCCGTTTCCTCCCTCTACCTCCACGTCCCGTTCTGCGCGCACAAGTGCGAGTATTGCGCCTTCTACTCGGCGGTGCCGCGCGGCGAACTGGTGGAGCGCTACGTCTCCGCGCTCGTGCGCGAACTCGAACTCGTCGCGCCGGAACTCAAGCCGCGCACAGTGTTCTTCGGCGGCGGCACGCCGTCGCTCCTGACGCTGGCCCAGTGGGAGAAAATCCTCCGCACCTTCGAGCGGCTCGGCCTGCTCGGCGCCGACGAATGGACGGTGGAATGCAATCCCGCCACGGTGTCCGCTGACAAGGCGAAGTTGCTCCGCGACTTCGGCGTGAACCGCGTCTCGATGGGCGTGCAGTCGCTCGATGAAAATTTGCTGGAACGGCTGGGCCGCATCCACAGCCGCGAGCAGGTTTTCAAGTCGTTCGACATTCTGCGCGGCGCGGGCTTTGACAACATCAATGTTGACCTCATGTTCGCCATCCCCGGCCAGACGATGGAGATTTGGCGGCGCACGCTCGCCGAAGCCGCCGCACTCGGCAGCGAGCACTTGTCTTGTTACGAAGTCATCTACGAGGAGGATACGCCGCTCTTCGAGCAGTTGAAGGCGAAGGAATTCGACGTGAACGAGGAACTCGCCGACGCGATGTATCACGAGCTTGTTGAAGTGGCGGCGAAGCACGGCTTCCAGCAATACGAGGTCGCGAATTTCGCCCGCGACCAGCGAGTGCCCAATGCTTTTTCTCCCTCGCCCCTCGGAGGGGAGAGGGCCGGGGTGAGGGGTGAACTCGGCGCTTGGCACTTGGCACCCGGCATTCCCGCTCTCGCCTGCCAGCACAACGTGAACTACTGGCGCGGCGGCGACTACCACGCCCTCGGCCCCAGCGCCGCCGGCTACGTGCGCGGCGTGCGGACGAAGAACTGGTCGAACACGCAACTTTACTGCGAGCAGTTGGAGAAGGGCCGCCGCGCCATCGAGTCCACCGAGCAACTGCCGCCGCTGCGCCGCGCGGGCGAGACGGCGGCGTTCGGCCTGCGGATGAACGCGGGCTGGCCCTTCCAGCAGTTTCAAACCGTGACCGGCTACGACCTCCGCGCCGAGTGGCCCGCCGAGATGGGCGAACTCGTCGCGCTCGGCCACGCCCACCGCGACGAGGAGCGCTTCCACCTCACCCCGCGCGGCCTGCGTTTCGCGGACTTCGCGGCGGAGAAATTTCTCCGCTGACCCGCGGCGCTTTTTGTGAGCGACCTTCTCCAGCAAGTTGAGTCCGGCGTCGTGCGGGAAAAGCTGCTGGCACGCGGGCAGTCCATTCTCGTGGCCGTCTCTGGCGGCGTGGACTCGATGGTGCTGTTGCGCGTGCTGCACGAACTGGCGGCGAAGCATCGCGGGAAAATTGTCGTCGCGCATTTCAACCACCGGCTGCGCGGACGCGCCAGCGATGGTGATGAAAAATTCGTCCGGCAAGCGGTGGCGCGGCTGAAGCTCAAGTGTGTCGCAGGACGCGGCAATGTTCGTCAGTTCGCGCAAAAGAAAAAACTCTCGGTGGAAATGGCCGCCCGCGAACTGCGGCACCGGTTTCTCGCGAGTGCGGCGCGGCGGATGAAAATCAAATCCATCGCCACCGCGCACCACGCGGATGACCAGGTGGAACTGTTTTTTCTCCGCCTGCTGCGCGGGGCGGGCAGCGCGGGACTCGGCGGCATGGGCGCGAGCGCGCCGTCACCGGCGGACGCGAAAGTTCGGCTGATCCGCCCGCTGTTGGAGATTCCCAAAGCCGAACTGCTCGCCTTCGCCAAGGTGCGGCGGATTGCGTTCCGCGAGGACGCGAGCAACGCGAGCTTGGATTTTCAGCGCAACCGCATCCGCCACGAACTGCTGCCGCTGCTGCGGCGAAATTATCAGCCAGCCCTCGACAAGGCCGTGCGGCGCCTGATGGACATTGTGCGCGAGGAAGGCAAATGCGTTCGCGCGGCCGCGGAGCAGTGGCTGAAGGGCGGCAATGCGGGGGACTTCAGTCGTTTGTCGGTGGCAATACAGCGGCAGGTTCTCCAACTGCAACTGCACGCGCTCGGCAATGAGCCGGACTTCGAAATGATCGAGCACTTGCGCGTGCGCCC
>JACRJY010000118.1 GCA_016235585.1 Verrucomicrobiota bacterium
AGCATGGACATCATGGTGAACATCGGCGGCTTCCCCACGAACCTTCCACCGACGCTCTCCCTCGCGGCCTCCGCGCTGAATGTCCCGGCCAGCGCGCCCGTCACTTTCACCGCCACCGCCAGCGATTCGAACGGCGACGCGCTCGCCTACCAGTGGCTTTGCTCGGACAACACCAGCGCCAGCACGGCCATCATTGGGCAGAATTCGCCGAGCTTCACGCGCAGCTTCGCCACCGCCGGCCAATACGTCGTCACCTGCGTCGTCTCGGACATGAAGGGTGGCACCGCCGTCCGCTACGTGCTCGTCACCGTCGGCAGCGGCAACGCGCGCTTCTCCATCTCCGGGCGCATCACCCTCGACGGCGCGGGCCTGCGGAACGTCGTCGTCTCCACCGGCGCGGGCAACGGCGTGCTCTCGGACAGCGACGGCTATTACACCGTGCCCAACCTGACCAACGGCACCTACAGCATCGCGCCGCTGCTCTACGGCTACGCGTTCGCCGAGCTGTTCAACAACAGCGTGCTCGTCGGGCCGAACTTCGCCGGCGGCGATTTCGCGGCGGAACTCGTCCCCACCGTCGCTGTCACCGCGTCCACGCCCACGGGCTCGGAGGCCGGAGCAACTCCCGGCAAATTCACGCTCACCCGCACCGGCTCGGACGCCGACCCGCTCGTCGTGCGCGTCGTCCCGGTTTTCGGCACGGCGGGCAGCGGGGATTACACGTTGAGTCCCACGCAGACCACCGCGTCGCCCTACAACAACTTCACCATCCCCGCCGGCACAAACACGCTCGACATCCTCGTCACGCCGGTGGACGACGCGGCCGCCGAAGGCCCGGAGACGGTCGTTTTGCAGCTCGGTATTGACTCGACCTACGTCATCGCCGGCAACGCCGCCGCCACCGTGACCATCACCGACAACGACACCGCGCTGCCGATGGTTTCGATTCTGCCGGACGCCATTGCCGCCGTGGAAAATTCCGCGACGACCGCGAAGTTCACCCTCACGCGCAGCGCCGGCACGACGACGAACCTCACGGTCAACCTCACCTACTCCGGCACCGCGGGCAACGGCGTGGACTACACCGCGCTGCCCGCGAGCGTCGTCATCCCGGCGGGTTCCGCGAGCACGACGCTCACCGTGACGCCGATTGACGATTCCGTGAGCGAAGGCTTCGAGAGCGTCCTCGCGACCATCAGCACGAGCGGGAATTATTTCCGCAGCCCGAATGCCTTGAGCGCGACCAATACGATTGTGGATGACGATTTGCAGGTGGTGACGCTGGCCGTGGCCGACGCGGCGGCGAAGGAAGTGGACCTGGCCCAGCCCGGCGCGGCGCCGGACACGGGCGTGTTCACCGTCTCGCGCACTGGCGACGTTTCGCAGCCGTTGACGATTTATTACGCCACGAGCGGCAGCGCGCTGCACGGGGTGGACTACGAATCGCTGCCCGGTTCGCTGACGTTTCCCGCCGGAGAGGCGCGCGCCAGCCTCGTCATCACGCCGCGCTTCGACGGCTTCGGCGAAGGCCCGGAGACGGTGACGGTGCAACTGGCCGCCGGCGGCAGCAGCTACAAGCTCGGCGCGGTTCACAACGGCACGCTCACCATCGCCGACGCGGGCGACCCGCCCTACGTCGAGGTCGTGCCGTGGGTCACCGCGCGCGAGCCGTCCACGGTCGGGCAGTTCCGCTTCACGCTCAAGGGCAGCGCCGGCAGCAACATCGTCGTCAACTACACCATGAGCGGCACCGCCGTGAGCGGCACGGATTACACGAACGTCACCGGCTCCATCACGATCAACGGCAGCGGCACGAACAACACCGGCACGCTCTTCATCTCGCCGATCAACAACTCCACCTCCAACGAGCTTCGCACCGTCACCGTCACCATCACGCCCGGCGCGAACTACCAGACGTGGCCGGCGACCGCCTCGGCGACGCTGTGGCTCTACGATGACGAGCAGCCGACGGTCTTCGTGGATGCGCACACGGCGGCGAACAATGAGCTCACCATGCTCGCGGAAAACACCGGCACGGCGAAATTCTACGTTTCGCGCACCGGCAGCACCAACGCCGCGCTCACGGTCAACTACACCATGACCGGCACCGCCACCAACGGCGTGGATTACCAGACGCTCTCCGGCACGACGAACATCGCCGCCGGCTGGTATGGCGTGGACGTCGTCGTCACGCCGATCAACGGCACGACCTTCGAGGGCACGCGCACCATCACGCTCTCGCTCGCGCCGGGGGCGTATGGACGCGGGCCGGACGCGACGATTTACCTCGTGGACAACGACGCGCCCACGCGCAACGTCGGCTTTTACGCGAACGGCTCCGTCGCCGCCGAGTCCGCCGGGACGGTGAACATCCCCGTGCGCCTTTCTTCCGTGTCGGCCACGCCGGTGACGGTGGAATACCTCGTCAACACGCTTGGCCCGTCCACTTCCGGCACCTCCACGTCCACGGTGACGAATGTCCCCTACTGGCTGCGGCTCACGCGCACGAACAATGTCTTCCGCGGCTACCACTCGACCAACGGCACGGCGTGGTTCCAGCTCGGCACCACCACGACCAATATGCTCGCCGACCCGCTGCAAATCGGCTTCGCCGTGTGCAGCCGTTCGGACGGAAACATCAGCACCGGCGTGTTTGACAACGTGACCATCGCGCCCGATCCCGGCGGGGCGTTTACCGGGCGCGACGTGGGCTTCGTCTCGGCCTTCGGCGGCTACGGCGCGAACGCCGGCACGCACACGGTGCAAGGCTCCGGCGGCGCCATCAGCGGCACGGCGGACGATTTTCATTTCGCCGCCCAGGCCGTCTCCGGCAATTTCGAGTTCACCGCGCGCGTCGTTTCCAACACCGGCGGCGCAACGACGGCCTACGCGGGCTTGATGGCGCGCGAGGATTTCCGCGACAACTCCCGGCACGCCTTCATCACCGAGCAGGGCACGAACCAGGTGCAATTCTTCACCCGCACCAACTCCGCCATCACCGCCAGCGGTTTCAGCGTGGACTACGACCTCACGCCGGGCGTGCTCACCTTCGCGCCGGGCGAGACCAGCAACAGCATCCCCGTCGTCATCCGCGACGACACGATGGCCGAGCCAAACGAGCAAATCGTCCTCATGCTCCGCAACGCCTACGGGGCCGTGACGAACATCGCCTCGCACGTGCTCACCATCCAGGACAACGACGCCGCGCCGCTCCAGCCCTCGGTGGGCTTCGCCGCCGCCGCGAGCACGAACGCCGAAAGCGGCATCCCGCTCGTGCTCGCCGTGTTGAGCCAGCCGGCCACGAACTCCGTGACGGTGGACTACCGCGTCACCGGCGGCACGGCGACGGCGGACAGCGACTTCACGCTTGCGGCGGGCACGCTCACGTTTGCGCCGGGCCAGACGGCGCAGGCGGTGCCGGTGGCGCTGATTAACGATACGGAGATTGAAACGAACGAAACCGTCATCATCGTCCTGACCAATGCCACGGGCGCGACGCTCACGACGCTGACGAACCACACGCTCACCCTCACCGACAACGACCTGCCGCTCGTCACGCTCGCCGCCACCAGCACCAACGCCAGCGAATCCGGCGTCACCGGCGCGTGGACGCTCACGCGCACCGGCGATATTTCCACGAACCTCACCGTGAACTACGTCATCACCGGCACCGCCGTGAACGGCACGGATTACGCCACGCTCGCGACGAACTTCACCTTCGACCTCAACGCCGCCACGGGCACGGTCACGCTCACGCCGCTCGCCGACGCGTTGATTGAAGGCACGGAGGCGGCGACGCTCACGCTCACCAACGGCGCGGGCTACCTCGTCACCACGCCGCGCGTCGGCACGGTGTTCATCACGGACACCAACACGCCGACCGTGACCATCACCGCCACGGTGCCGAACGCCTCCGAGAACGGCCCGACGGCCGGCGAGTTCACCGTCACGCGCGCCGGGCCGACGAACGCTTCGCTCACCGTCAACTTCACCGTGACCGGCACGGCGTCGAACGGCGTGGACTTCGCCAGCATCGGCACGAGCATTGTCATCCCGGCGGGCGCGGCCAGCGCGGTTCTCGCCGTGACGCCGCTGGAAGACCCCGACACCGAGGGGCCGGAATACGTCGTCCTCTCGCTCACGGCCAGCGCGAACTACGTCATCGGCGGCTCCGGCTTCGCCAGCGTGACGGTGGACGACAACGACAGCCCGCCCACGGTGCTCATCTCGTCGCCGGGCGCGAAGTCCGTGCAGCTCGCGTCCGGCAACGGCCTGTCGCTCGTCGCCACGGCGAGCGACGACGGCGCGCCGAATCCGCTGACCTACGCGTGGAGCCAGTTCTCCGGGCCGGGCAACGTGACCTTCAGCTCGACGAACACGACGAACACCACGGCGGCGTTTCCGACGAATGGAATTTACATCCTTCGCATCACCGTCGCGGACGGGCAGTTCACCGCGCGTGACGACGTGACGGTGCAGGTGGGCGGCTACGTCGCGGCGGACTGGATGGACGTGAACCTCGGCGCGGCCAGCACGCGCGGCAAGTCGGGGCTGCGGAACGGCGTCTTCACCGTGACCGGCTCCGGCACGGGCTTTTCGGCGACCACGGACTCGGCGCACTTTGTCTGCCGGCAGGTCAACGGCGTCTCCTCGGTGACGGCGCGCATCACGAGCTTCGCCGGCACCACGACGAACGCCTTTGCCGGCGTGATGGTGCGCGAGCGGAATTTTCGCGGCTCGCGGCGCGTTGCGGTCGGCGTCCGCACCAACGGCGCGGTCGAACTGCGGACGCGCACCACGGACAGCGGCGCGAACACCACCACGTCGTCCGGCACCGTCACGCTGCCGGTGTGGGTCAAAATCGAGCGCAACGGCGACACCGTGACGGCGTATCAGGCGCCGGATGTCGGCGGCACGGCGGGCGCGTGGGCCGTGGTCGGCAGCGCGGTCACGCTCACCACGCTGCGCGCCGATTCGGAACTGGGCGTCACGGCATCCAACGGCGGAGTCAACACGCTGGCCGACGCGACGTTCGACAACGTGACGCTCACGCCCGCACCGTCTGGCGCGGCGCTGACCTCCGAGGACATGGGCAGCACGACGCTGCTCGGCAGCAGCACGGTGACGGGCACGACGAACGTTCTCATGGGCGGCAATTCGCTGAACTCGGACGGCGGGCATTTCCGGTTCCAGCAGTTGCTCGGCGACGTGACCATCGTCGCGCGCATCCAGAGTTCCGTGGGCATCATTGACGGCTCGAAGGGCGTGGTGATGGTGCGCGACACGAGCCTGGACAACGCGCCGTTCGGCCTGATGGGCATGGCGTATATCCGCGGCGGCTACTTCACCTGGCGGAGCATCATGAACGGTGCGGCCGCGACGTCGCTGGACAATTCGCGGACGGTGCCGTATTGGCTGCGGGTCATCCGCACCGGCAACAGCATCTCCGGCTGGCGCGCGCCCAACACGTCGAGCAACACGCCCGGCACATGGTCGCGCCGCGGCTCGGTGCAGGTCTTCAACGCCGAGGCGCCCGTCTATGTCGGCCTCGGCGTGGACAGCGGCTCCGGCTCGGTGCTGAACACGGCGCAGTTCGACAACCTCACCATCACGCCCGGCAATTTCGCGCCCGTTGTGGGCGCGGGCGGGGACGGCATGATGACCGCGCTTGGCTCGACCAACCTCTCCGGCGCGGTGAGCGACGACGGCCTGCCCAGCGCGGTCGGCGCGACGACGTATTTCTGGTCGCAGGCCAGCGGCCCGGCGGCGGCGGCGATTGCGGACTCCAACTCGCTCACGTCGTCCGTCACGTTTCCGGCGTTCGGCGTTTATGTCCTGCGGTTGAACGCCGACGACGGCGAGGTGGTGGTGTTTGACGATGTCGCCTTCAACGTCACCAACATCACCCTGCCGCCGTCCTTCACCACGCAGCCGCAGAACCTTTCCCTCCGGCAGGGATCGAACGCCATCTTCTTCGTGAACGTCACCGGCACCGCGCCGTTCACCTACCAGTGGAACAAGGACTCGGTGCCAATCCCGAACCGGACCAACTCCTCGCTGGCCCTGCCGAACATCCAGCCGGCGGACGCCGGCGGCTACTCCGTCACGGTGACAAACCTTTACGGCACGACCAACAGCACCACCGGCACGCTCACCGTCCTGACCCCGCCGGTGCTCACCGCGCAGCCGCAAAGTCTGGCGCTGCTCGCGGGGGACAGCGGGGAATTCTTCGTGAGCGCCAGCGGCACCGCGCCGTTCACCTATCGCTGGCAGTTGAACAGCACGAACCTGCCGGGCGCGACCGCCAGCAACCTCGTGCTCGCCGGCGTCGGCGCGGCGAACACCGGGCCGTATCGCTGCATCGTCTCGAACAGCCACAGCAGCGTGACCAGCCTCGTCGCCACGCTGACGGTGAACTTCCCGCCGGGCATCGCCAGCCAGCCCGCGAGCCAGGGCGTGCTGCTCGGCAGCAACGCCACATTCACCGTGACGGCCAGCGGCACCGCGCCGCTGAATTACCAGTGGAGCTTCGGCGCCACGCCGATTTCTGGCGCGACGAACAGTTCATTGACGATCTCGAACGCGCAGCCCGGCGACGCCGGAAGTTACTCCGTCACCGTGGCGAACGCCTACGGCACGACGAACAGCGCGACGGCCACGCTGACGATTCTGATCCCGCCCTCCATCACCGCGCCGCCGGTGGATCTGGCGCTGCTCGCGGGGGCCGATGGCGAGTTCACCGTCACCGCCGCCGGCACCGCGCCGCTGGTGTATCGCTGGCAGCTCAACGACACGAACCTGCCCGGCGCGACCGCGAGCAATCTTGTGCTGACCAACGTGACTTCGGCCAGCGCCGGGCCGTATCGGGTCATCGTCACGAACAACTACGGCAGCGTCACCAGCACCGTCGCCACGCTCGCGGTGAATTATCCGCCGACCATCTCCGGCCAGCCGCAGAGCCAGACGGTGATCGCGGGCGGCACCACCACGTTCACCGTGACGGCGGGCGGCACCGCGCCGCTGGCTTATCAATGGAGCCTCGGCGTCGCGCCCATCGCCGACGCGACGAACAGCACGCTTGTTTTGTCGAACACCCAGCCCGGCAGTGCGGGCAATTATTCCGTCACCGTGAGCAATCCGTTCGGCACGTCGAACAGCGCAAACGCGACGCTGACCGTGCTGGTGCCGCCGGCCATCACGTTGCAGCCCGTGGGCGCGGCGGTGCTGCCGGGCACGAACCACACCTTCACCGTCGCGGCCACCGGTGACGCGCCGCTCATTTACCAGTGGCGAAAAAATGGCGCGGCCCTTCCGGGCGAGACGAACACGACGCTGTTCCTTGCCAGCCTCACCAACCGCGCCAACGGCGGCACTTTTGACATGGTGGTCACGAACGCCGCCGGCAGCGCCACGAGCAGCAACGCCGTGCTGCGGGTCATGGTCACGCAGCGCGTCTGGCTTTTGAGCCGGCTCACGGACGGACGGGTGCGGCTGTTCTTCGGCGACACCGACGGCGGCAGCATGGTGGTGGCCGCGCCGGTGGATTTCTCGGTGGAGACCGATGAAGATTTGGGGGCGGGGAACTGGAACGTCCTCGCGCGCCCGTTCGTGCTGACCAACGGCTGGTTCATGCTCGAAGACCCGGACGCGGCGACCAACACGCGGCGCTTCTACCGGGTCATTGAGCGATAGCTTTCGCGGGAGAAGGCTCGCCCGCCTGCGGATGAATCTCAATTCGGCAATTGAAACCACGAAGGCACGAAGGCACGAAGGCACGAAGGCAGAAAGACATGGGCAGGTCTGCGTTTTGATTCCAGAAAGATTCACTCAACGGATGACTCCAAGCCTCCGGCTCTTGTTTCTCCGTGTCTTCGTGTCTTCGTGGTTCCAATTATGAATTACCCGCCGAGATACGCGCTCCGCACCTGCGGATTCTGCTTCAGCGCCTTCGCCTCGTCGGACAGCGTGATGCGGCCCGTCTCCATCACGTAGCCGAACTTGGAAATTTCCAGCGCGAGGTTGGCGTTCTGCTCGACGAGCAGAATCGTGATGCCCTGCTCGCGGTTGATCTGGACGATCTTTTCAAAAATCGTCTTCACCAGCAATGGTGCGATGCCGAGCGACGGTTCGTCCAGCATCAGAAAACTGGGCCTGCTCATCAGCGCGCGGCCGATGGCGAGCATCTGCTGCTCGCCGCCGGAGAGCGTGCCGGCAAGCTGGCCTTCGCGCTCCTTCAAACGCGGGAAGACGGCGAAGACATGCTCCATCTCGCGGCGGATGGCGGCCTTGTCGCGCTGGAGATACGCGCCCATCTTGAGGTTTTCCAGCACGGTCAGGTTGGCGAAAACCATCCGGCCCTCCGGCACGTGCGAGATGCCGAGCTTGACGATTTCGTGCGGCGGCAAATTGGTAATGTCGCGGCCCTGGTAAGTCACCTTGCCGGCCCGCGCCTTTTGCAGGCCGGAGACGGCGCGCAGCGTGGTGGTCTTGCCCGCGCCGTTCGCGCCGATGAGCGTCACAATCGCGCCCTTTTCCACGCGCAACGAAACGTCGTGCAGCGCGGTGATCGCGCCGTAGTTCACGCCAAGATTTTCAACTTGCAGCATTGGTCAGATGATCTTCGCCCAGATACGCCTCGATGACTTTCGGATCGCGGCTGACGGCGGTGGGCGGGCCTTCGGCGATTTTCTCGCCGTAATCCAAAACCACGATGCGCTCGCAGATGCCCATGACGACTTTCATGTCGTGCTCCACGAGCAGCACGGAGATTTTGTATTTGTCCTTCACAAACTGGATGAGCCGCATCAGCTCGACCTTTTCCGTCGGGTTCATGCCGGCGGCGGGTTCGTCGAGGAGCAGCAGCTTGGGCCGCGTGGCGAGCGCACGGACGATTTCCAGCCGCCGCTGGTCGCCGTAGGGCAGGCTCTTGGCGGGCGAGTCGCGGAATTTTTCGAGATGAAAGAGCGCGAGCATTTCCATCACCTGCGAAGTGATTTCCTTTTCCTCATCAAGGAAAGCCTTGCCGCGCCAGAGCGCGTGCGAGATGCCGCTGAAGATGTGCAGGTGAAACGCCACGCGCACGTTGTCGAACACCGTGAGCGACGGGAAGAGCCGGATGTTCTGGAACGTCCGCGCCACACCGTGCGCGGTAATCTGATACGGCTGGTGGCCGGTGATGGACTTGCCGTCGAAAAGAATTTCGCCGGAGATCGGCTGATAAACGCCGGTGATGAGGTTGAACACCGTCGTCTTGCCCGCGCCGTTCGGGCCGATGAGGCCGACGAGTTCGTTGCGGTTGATTTGCGTCGTGAGCGCGTCCACCGCCGTGAGGCCGCCGAAGCGGATAGTGCATTGCTCCAGCCGCAGCAGGGAATTTTGCGATGGAGCCGGGGCGCTCATTTGAGGCTGGCGTTGCCCGTGGAGCGCCAAGTGAACAATCCCTGCGGGCGCGTGAGCATGAGGACGATGAGCAGCAGCTAGTAGAGAATCATCCGGTATTCCGCCACGGGCCGCAGCACTTCGGGCAGGATGGTGAGCAGGATTGCCGCGATGACGACGCCCACGGTGTTGCCCATGCCGCCGAGGATGACCATGACGACGATGTCGAACGACTTCATGAAGTTGAAACCGTCGGGGTTCAGGTATTGCTTGAAGTGCCCGTAAAGCCCGCCCGCAATGCCCGCGAAAAACGCGCCGAGCACAAACGCCGTGATCTTGTAGCGCGTGGTGTTGATGCCCATCGCCTCGGCGGCAATTTCGTCGTCGTGCACGGCAATGAAGCCGCGTCCGTAGGTGGATTTCATCAGGCACACAACGACGTAAATCGTCAGCGCCGCGAACGCGAACGTCCAGAAAAGCGTCGTGTAGGCCGGCACGCCGGTCAGCCCGCGCGACGCGCCGACGGACTCGGTGTTTTGCAGAATCACGCGGATGATTTCACCAAAGCCCAGCGTGACGATGGCGAGATAATCCCCGCGCAGCCGCAGCGACGGCGCGCCGACGAGAAAGCCCGTGACCGCCGCGAGCAGTCCGCCCAGCAGCAGCGCGCCGAGAAAGAGCGCGGACACGGCGAACACGCTCTTCTCCCCGCCCAGCGCCGCGAGCACCGGCGGGCCCCAGTGAATCGTGAACATCGCCGAAGCGTAGCCGCCCACGGCCATGAAACCCGCGTGGCCGAGCGAGAACTGTCCGGTGTAGCCGTTGATGAGATTGAGGCTGACGGCGAGGATGATGTTGATGCCGATGCCGAGCGTGACATCGAGGAAGTAGGGATTGAACTGCGCGGAGAACTGCGAGACCGCGAACGCGGCGAGCACCGCCACGACGAGAACTATTTTCGAGCGCGCGATGGTCATGGCGTAGCGATGGCGGATGCCATCCGGAATACTGTAGGTTGACCAAGGGCGGATTCTCCCTCCACGAACCTGGTAATGGGACAGGCATCTTGCCTGTCCAGGAGTGCATCCCAAGACATCTTGAATCGCTCGAAACTGAGGACGCCCCACTGGACAGGCGAGACGCCTGTCCCACTACTGCCGAAAATATGATTCCAAAGAGCCAAGAGCCTCATACCTTCTCCACCTCGCGCTTCCCCAGCAGGCCGGACGGTTTGAACAGCAGAATCGCAATCAAAATGGCGAACGCGATGGCGTCGCGATAGTTCGACCATGGCGAGCCGGCGACGAACGTTTCCGTCACGCCGAGGATGATTCCGCCGAGCGCCGCGCCGGGGATGTTGCCGATGCCGCCCAGCACGGCGGCGACGAACGCCTTCAATCCCGGCATGATGCCCATGAGCGGCTCGATGGACGGATAATTCATCGCGTAAAGAATGCCGCCCGCCGCCGCCAGCGCCGAGCCGAGGCCGAACGTGAACGAGATGATGAAGCTGATGTTGATGCCCATGAGCGACGCGGCGTCGGCGTTGAACGACACCGCGCGCATGGCCGTGCCAATGCGCGTGCGCTTGACGATGAACTGCAGCGCCACGAGCAGCACCGCCGTGATGCCCAGCACCAGCACCTGATCGCTCCCCACGGTCAACGTGCTGGACAGCTCGATTTGTTTGGAGGGAAACAACTGCGGAAACGTCCGGGGCGACGCGCCGAAAACCTTTTCATGCTGCCCGACGTATTCGAGGAGCAGCGAGACGCCGATGGCCGTGATCAGCACCGTGAGCTTGGGCCGGTTCCGCAGCGGACGATACGCCAGCAGCTCGATGAGGATGCCCAGCGCCGCGCAGACGAGCATCGCCAGCAGCATCACCAGCAGGCCGCCGGCGAAGGACTGCTCCGGCAGAAGTTTCCAGACGCGCGGCGCGAAGTAATAGCCACAGAACGCGCCGACCATGAACACGTCGCCATGCGCGAAGTTGATGAAGCGCAGCACGCCATAAACCATCGTGTAGCCGAGGGCGATGAGCGCGTAGATCGCGCCCAATGAAAGGCCGTTGATCAGTTGTTGCAGAAATTCAGCCATGGTGTCTGCGGACCGTGACTGTGGCGGAAGGCCGCGAGCAACTGCAAGCCAAGTTTGCCCCCGCGATCAGGGCGCAATCGTCTCCAGATATTTGAACTGTCCGTTCTTGACGGTGATGATGACGGCGGACTTGGTGGCGTTGCGCGCCGCGTCGAGCGTGGTCTTGCCGGTGACGCCGGACAGTCCCTTGGTCGCCGCCAGCGCGTCGCGCACCTTTGGGCCGTCGGTGGTGCCGGCGCGCTTGATGGCGTCGGCCAGCAGCATCGCCGAGTCGTAGCCGAGCGCGGCCATCGCGTCGGGGGCTTCGTTGAACTTGGCCTTGAACTTCTTCACGAAGTTGTCCACGGCGGCGGATTTCTCCTCGGGCGAGAAGTGCGTGGAAAAGTATTTTCCCTCCATCGCCTTGCCGCCGATTTCCACGAGCTTGCTCGACTCCCAGCCGTCGCCGCCGAAGATGGGCACCGTGAGGCCGAGCGACTGCGCCTGCCGGACGATGAGGCCGGCTTCGGTGTAGTAGCCGGGCAGGAAAATGCCGTCGGGCTTCGCGGCCTTGAGGGCGGTGAGCTGCGCGCGAAAATCCTTGTCGCCGCCGCTGTAGGTGCGGTCGGCGGCGATCTTGCCGCCGTTGGCGAGGAAACGCTCCTTGAAGAACTTCGCGAGGCCCACGCTGTAGTCGCTCTTCACGTCGGTGAGCACGGCGACGTTTTTCGCCTTGAGCGTCTTGGTGGCGAAGTTCGCCATCACCGTGCCCTGAAACGGATCAATGAAGCACACGCGGAAAATGTAGTCTCCCGTCTCGGTGACCTTGGGATTGGTCGAGGACGGCGAAATCATCGGGATTTTGTTCTGCTGGCAGATGGGAGCGGCTTCGAGCGAGCGCGACGACGCGACCTCGCCGAGGATGGCGACGACCTTGTCGCGCGAGATGAGCTTGCGCACGACGGTGGCGGGTTCGCCGGCCTTGGACTGGTCGTCCTCGGTGATCAGCTCGATTTTTTTGCCGAGCAAACCGCCGGCGGCGTTGAGTTCGTCCACGGCGAGCCGGGTGCCATTGTGCGACATCTGGCCGAAGGTGGCCTCCTTGCCGGTGAGCGAGGCGAACTCGCCGAACTTGATGGTGTCGGCGGCGCGCAGGGCGGTGAGGGAAACGGCGAGCAGCAGCGCGGGAGCGAGAGAGCGAGAGAGGGTGTGTTTCATGTGATTTTCAAATGTGTGCCGTGCGACGGATGTTGGTTGGACGAACGAACTCGTTCAAGAGCGAAAAAATCGCTCGCCGTTATCACCGACTGTCGCCGGGGAATGTGCTGGACAGCTTTTTACATCCATCGCAGCTTTCACTGTAGTCAACGGTAGGCCACACTATCTGACAGGGATCAAACTGTAAGGGTGTGAAACGGTTATGCAGATAGCACCTCACTCGAAAGAGCAATGGTTTGATTTAATCCTGCTTCCCGCCAAAGTGTGCTTGGTTGCCGCTATCTTTGTGCATATTTTTGGACTCCCAACCCCTCCTCCCTCATCACGCGCTGGGAATGTCATATCTGTTTGCTTTCTTTTTTCAGCACCGTTTCTCCTGCTTGGAGCACTTCTCCAAAGTTTGTTCTGCCGACGCGGTTCAGCCACTCGGACTGTGATATTCATCGGCATCGTTTTCGCGATAGCATTTTTAAGTCAATGGTGGGGACGTGGAGGTTTCCTAGTTGCGCTCGTCGTATGGTTAATGTGCCGAATCATCCGTTCACTCGATCATCGCGAGCCGACAAGCGAGGAGCCAATCAAGTGCCTTGCGTGCCATGCTGTGATTCCAGTCGGAGAGTCTCGCTGCTTGAGTTGTGGCTGGACGTTCAAGACATGAACTATCCACAGCATTAACACACAGCCAAGCCGCAAACCCTCCCGTCAGTTTTAATTCCCGCTGGTCAGGAACTTCTTGATCATCGCGCCCACGACTTCGTCGCAGCCTTTCGTCGTCTCGTCGCTCATGAAGTTCGTGGCGACGATGACGGCGAAGTCGCGTTCCGGCGCGAGCCACATGACGATGTAGTTCATCGTGTTCGAGCCGCTGTGCGAAAGCGCCTTGCCCCGCGCCCAGCCGCGCTCGCCCACGCCCCAGCCGAGCGCGTAGTCCTGCCCCGCGACCGCCGTGTGGAGTTTCTTGAAATCCACTGTCGCCGTGCCGCTGCGTTCGCCGCGCAGATGGTAGATGACGTATTTCGCCATGTCCGACAGCGAGCAATGCACGATGCCCGCCGGACCGATGGCGGGCGGATTGTCGCCCTGCACCGGCTTCAGCCTCCCGCCCTCGCGCACGTGGCCCCACGGCTGGTCCAGTTGCCCCCGATGGCCGGGCACGCCGAATCCCGCCGAGGCCATGCCGAGCGGACGGAACAGCATCGTCTGCATGAGCGTCTCCCACGGCTGGCCGGAGACGCGCTCCAGCATCGCGCCCGCGACGGCGTAGCCCTGGTTCGAGTAAATGTGCTTCGTGCCCGGCGGCGCTTCGGGCGGTTTGGCGAGCACGGACTTGATGAGGGCATGGCGCTGCTCCGTCGTCGTGCCCTTTTGCCGCCGCGCCTCGGCCCATGCGGCGGAATCCGGCTTGGTCGGCAGACCGCTGCGGTGGGCGAGCAGTTGTTCGAGCGTCACGGTCTTGAAGGCGGGATTCATCGTCGCGGCAAGCTCGGGCAGCACGTCGGCGATTTTCGTGTCCCACTTGATTTTCTTCTGCTGGACGAACATCGCCGCCACCGTCGCCGTCATGGACTTCGTGCAGGAACCGATGTGAAACCGATCGTTGATCGTCACAGCCTCCTTCGTGCCAATCTTGCGGACGCCGACTGCGCCGCTGGCGATGAGCTGGCCGTCCTTGACCACCACGGCGGCAAGAGCGGGGAAGTCGTTCTTCGCGCGGAACGGTTCGAGCGTCGCCGCCAGTTCCGCTGCAGCGGCGCACCGGGCGGTGGTGGCGGCGAAGAAGAGCACGAGCAGCGCGGGAAGAAGCAGTTGTTTCATGGAAACTTGAGCGGATGAAATCCTGCGCTTCGTGAATTGTCACGAGGTTTCCTCACCCACGAACTTTGCAACTGGACGCCCGGCGACACTTGGCTTAATTGTTCCCCGATGTCGAAAGCCAAAAGCAGCGCCGCCGCGCCCGCCGAGATGTCCTTCGAGGACGCCCTGCAGAAGCTCGAAGCCATCGTGGACTCGATGGAGGGCGGCGACCTGCCGCTGGAATCGCTGCTCGCCAAGTTCGAGGAGGGCGCGAAGCTCGCGGCCATCTGCCAGGCCAAGCTCGCCGAGGCCGAGACAAAAATCCGCCAGATCGAAAAGAACAGCGCGGGCGAAATCACCGCCAGGCCGTTCGAGGCGGAGGAGGATTGACAATCCATCGCGGCGGGAAACCGCCTGTCGCAGCGAAGCCGCGCCATCCGAGGGGAGAATTGCAAGATTGACCGGCAGAAAGACGGTTGCTAGCTTCTGCCCCCTTTGATGGCCCGGCCATCCTCGACTATGCGACACACAATCTCGGTGCGGGTGGAAAACAAGTTCGGCGTGCTCACGCGCGTGGCCGGCCTCTTTTCGGGGCGCGGCTACAACATTGACACGCTCAACGTCGGCCCCACCCAGAATCCTGCCACCTCCCGCATGACCATCGTCACGCGCGGCGACGACGCCACGGTCGAGCAGATCGTCAAGCAGCTCAAGAAGCTGGTGAACGTGCTCGAAGTGCAGGACTTCCGCGACGGCGAATACGTGGACCGCGAGCTGGTGCTCGTGAAGGTCGGCGTGAACTCCGAGACGCGCGCCGAGGTGATGCAGATCACCGACATCTTCCGCGCCAAGATCGTGGACGTGCAGCCCAAGAGCCTGACCATCGAGATCACCGGCAACGAGAGCAAGGTGGAGAAGTTCATCGGCCTGATGGGCACCTTCGGCGTGCTCGACCTGACGCGCACGGGGAAAGTGGCGCTGCCGAGGAAGTGAAGTTCAATGCCACAGGCCAACAAAGTTCCAAATCAAAAATCGTAAATCGTAAATCATAAATCGAATCATGCCCTCCAGAGTCTATTCCGACCAGGACGCCGACCTCGGCGTGCTCAAAAACAAAACCCTCGCCGTGCTCGGCTTCGGCTCGCAGGGCCACGCCCACGCGCTCAACCTCAAGGAGAGCGGCTGCAAGGTCATCATCGGCCTTTATGAGGGCAGCAAGTCCATCCCCGTCGCCAAGGAAAAGGGCTTCCAAGTTTTCACCACCGCCGAGGCCGTGCGCCGCGCCGATGTCATCATGGTCGCGCTGCCGGACACCAAGCAGGCCGCCGCCTACGAGAAGGACATCGCGCCCAACCTCACCAAGGGCAAGACGCTGCTCTTCAGCCATGGCTTTGCGATTCACTTCAAGACGGTCGTCCCGCCGAAGAATGTGAACGTCATCATGGTCGCGCCGAAAGGCCCCGGCCACATCGTCCGCCGCCAATACACCGAGGGCAAAGGCGTGCCCGCGCTCATCGCGGTTTATCAGGGCGGCAATGCCGCGAAGAAAATCGCGCTCGCCTGGGCCAAGGGCATCGGCGGCACGCGCGCCGGCGTCATCGAGTCGAATTTCAAGGAGGAGACCGAGACGGATTTGTTCGGCGAGCAGACGGTGCTCTGCGGCGGCTGCACCGCACTGGTGAAGGCGGGCTTCGAGGTGCTCGTCGAGGCGGGCTACTCGCCGGAGATGGCCTACTTCGAGTGCCTGCACGAGCTGAAGCTCATCGTGGACTTGATGAACGAAAAGGGCATCGCCGGGATGCGCTTTTCGATTTCCGAAACCGCCAAGTGGGGCGACGTGAGCGTCGGGCCGAAGATTATTGATAAGTCTGTGAAGAAGCGGATGGAGAAGGCGCTCAAGGAAATCCAGTCCGGCAAGTTTGCGCGCGAATTGGTGGCGGAATACAAGGGCGGCTACAAGAAATACAACGCCCTGCTCAAGAAGGACGAGAACCACCAGATCGAGAAGACTGGCGAGCGGCTGCGTTCGCTCATGCCGTGGATGCCGAAGCGCTCGATCAAGGGCGTGCAGGCGGCGTATTGAACGCGGAGCGTGGAACTCGGAACGCGGAATTTGAAGCCGCCGGTGGCGAAGGCCATCGGCGTTTTTTGTTTTCACGCAACTTTGAAGAAAGACTGGTGTTGAACTTGAAAACCAATTATATTGGCACCATGAAAATCGTCCTTTCATCCGTGGCCGTCGCCCTCGGGGGATTCCTTTTCACCGGCGGCCCAGTGCAGGCTGCCGCCCCGGTCGTGACGGCCAAGGCCGATCCCTACCAGACCATCTGGGAGCGGAACGTCTTCGGTCTGAAACCACCACCACCGCCACCACCAGCGCCCATCCCGCCGCCGCCGCCTGTCAACTTCAAGCTTTCCGGCATCTCGAACTTCAAGGCAAAGAAGGCGCTGCTGATTTTTCAGGAAGGCAATGGCAAGCCGGAATACATGAGCCTCGCGGTGGGCGAGCGTTCCGGCCCGGTGGAGGTGCTGGACATTGACGCCAAGAACGGCGTGGTGCAGGTGCGCAACGGCGGCAATGAAATCCTGCTGACTTTTGAAAAGGACGGCCTCAAGGCTCCCGCCGGCCCCGCGCCCGGCCAGCCCGGCGGACCGCCCGCACCGGGAGCGCCGGGAGCGCCACCCGGCGGGGTCAACGCGATTCCCAACATCATCCGTCCGGGCGCTTCGGCATCCGCGATTCCGGCTCCGGGCGGCGCGCCCGGCGCGGGCAGTCCGGGCGGCATGATTTTCCCCAACCAGCCGGGGCGGCAGACGCCGGCGGGAAGCTCGCCGCAGCTTCCGACGCGGAGCATCCGGGTGCCGACAACGGGATCGCCGCAGTCGGGGAATTTCCAGTATGGGCCGGCGGTGCCAGCAAATCCGCCGGTCTACGAACACCCTGCTGACCCGGTAATTGAGTTCGCCCTCAAACAGGAAACCACCCCGGGTGGGCCGCCGAAAATTCCATTGGAACTGCTCGATCCCGATGCGAACCCCGATTCCGGCCCGCCCACGCCGGGCGGCAAGTAATAAATCCCGGCGGCGGCTCCGTTTCAGACACCCCCGCCCGCTCCGCGCTGCGCCTTAAGCGCATCCAGCAGGAACTGCATCGCAATCGCCGCCAGCAGCAAGCCCATGATGCGCGTGGTGATTTTCAGCGCGATGGGGTTCCGCAGCCACTTCCCGCCGTGCGCCGCCAGCCGGAAAACCCCGTAGCTCACCACGAACACCACGACGATGCACAGGTAGAGCGCGGCCTTTTGATCCACGCCCTGCGCCTGGTTCTTCAGCAGGATGGCCGTGGTGATGGCCCCCGGCCCGGCGAGCATCGGCACCGCCAGCGGCGTGATGGCGATGTCCTCCTTGGCCGCGCCCGCGTCCACCTCCTCGTGCGTCTCCTGCACTGGTGAACGGTTCGCCCGCAGCATGTCCAGCGCGATGAGCAGCAGCACGATGCTGCCCGCAAGCTGGAAGGCCGGGATGGTGATGCCGAGAAACTTGAAAATCCACTCGCCGACAAATGTGAACACGAGCAGCACCCCCGCCGCCACGAGGCAGGCCAGTCGCGCCATTTTCACCCGCTGCTCCGTGGAGTCCTGCGGCGTCATGGCGAGGAATGCCGGCACCGTCGCGATTGGATCCACAATCACGAACAGCGAACTGGCGGCGAGAAAGATGAATTCCGACAAGTCCATGCGAGGAGAAGTTGCTGGTTTCAAGTTGAAGGTTGCAAGTTTTTCCTGACGCGCGCACTGGGGAAAACCTGCAACCTGCAACC
>JACRJY010000130.1 GCA_016235585.1 Verrucomicrobiota bacterium
CACGACGATGTCGATCTGCTGGCCGACTGAGAGGACCTCGGAGGGGTGGGCGATGCGGCCCCAGGAAATGTCGCCCACGTGCAGCAGCCCGTCGACGCCGCCCAGGTCCACGAAGGCGCCGAAATCGGTCAGGTTCTTGACCGTGCCCTTGCGGATGTCGCCCGGCACCATGTCGGAGAGGAGCTTCGCGCGCTTCTCGCCGCGTTCCTGCTCGATGAGCTCGCGGCGGGAAAGGACGATGTTCTGGCGGTCCTGGTTGATTTTGACGACCTTGAAATCGTAATTGTTGCCGACGAAGACGGCGAGGTTCTTGGGCGGGATGATGTCGAGCTGCGACGCGGGCAGGAACGCCTCGACGCCGATGTTGACGATGAGGCCGCCCTTGACGATGGCCGTGACCTTGCCGTTGATGGTGCCGCCCTCGTTGCAGATGGTGAGGATTTTGTCCCAGTTCTTCTTGAACTCCGCCTTTTCGCGGGAGAGGACGACCATGCCGTCCTTGTCCTCGAGCTTCTCGATGAGCACGTCAATCTCGTCGCCGACCTTGACGGCCTTGATGTCCTCAAATTCGCCGGCGGAGATGACGCCCTCGCTCTTGTAGCCGATGTCCACGAGGACTTCGCGGGGGCGGATTTCGATGATGTTGCCTTTGACGATTTCGCCGGCGGCGCAGCGTTTTTCGCTGTGCTTCAGGGCTTCAGCCATGGTGAGCATAATGATCCTGTGATGAACGGAACTGCGGGAGACTTGACACCCCGCAGATCGCGGGGCCTCGAAGGCTCCATTGCCTAACTACCGCGTTGCGTGGCAACGGAGGTTGAAGGTTAGGTTGTTGGTTGACTGACGTTTCTCAGCCTTGATGAACATCCGCACACGCGGCGTTCAGGCGGGGGCGAGAGTAGCGGGCAAAAGGCCGCTGGCAAGGGATTTTTGCGGGAATATCCCGGTCAAAGCCGCCGGGCGGCGGACTGGCGGAGAGAGAGGGATTCGAACCCTCGGTGGGGATTAGCCACGCACGCTTTCCAGGCGTGTGCCTTAAACCACTCAGCCATCTCTCCAACCATCTTCAACGGCCCGCGCCGGAAACCGCGCGGGCCATGGGCGCTGTTCTTCGCACGGTTCCGCCGGGGCGGGCAAGCGGATTCGTCGCACCTGACCCCTCCACTGTCCATAAATTCGTAGCAACCCCAGTCTCCTTTGGAAAACGACAGGACTCTCCGCCGGAAATTCCTTGCCGCCCCCGTGCGGGCGCGGCTTAATCCCCGCGCCAGGGCCCGCGGAATGTTGACTTGCGAACCCCGCCAGGGCCGGAAGGCAGCAACGGCAGCCTGCTCGGCATCTGCCGCGGTCACCCTGGCATTCTCGAAAATTGTGAAGGACGAGGGATGAAGGATGAAAAACACCGCGCGCCGGGAAGTTTTTCCTTCATAATTCATCCTTCATAATTCATCCTTCCCCGCCGTGAGTTATCAAGTCATCGCCCGCAAATACCGCCCGCAGCGGTTCGACGACGTCGTCGGCCAGGAGCACGTCTCGCAGACGCTCGCCAACGCCATCGCCGCCGGGCGCATCGCGCACGCCTATCTTTTCTGCGGGCCGCGCGGCACGGGCAAGACCACGCTCGCGCGCATCTTCGCCAAGGCGCTCAACTGCACCGGCGGCCCGAAGGCCGACTTCGACGTGGCCGACCCGAAGTGCGTGGAAATCGCCGAGGGCCGCTCGCTCGACGTGATGGAGATTGACGGCGCGAGCAACAACGGCGTCGAGCAGGTGCGCGAGTTGCGTGAGACCTGCCAATACTCTCCCGCCAGCGCGAAGTTCAAAATCTACATCATTGACGAAGTCCATATGCTCTCCACGGCGGCGTTCAATGCGCTGCTCAAGACGCTGGAGGAACCGCCCGCGCACGTGAAGTTCATGTTCGCGACGACCGACCCGGAGAAGGTGCTGCCGACGATTCTCTCGCGCTGCCAGCGCTTTGACCTGCGGCGCATCCCGGCGGCGCTCATCGTCAAGCAGCTCGCGCATATCGCCGGGCAGGAGGGCGTGAAGATTGACGATGCCGCGCTCCACGCCATCGCGCGCGGCGCGGACGGCGGAATGCGCGACGCCGAGAGCACGCTGGATCAGCTCATCAGCTTTTGCGGCAATGAAATCACCGAGCCGGACGTGCTCTCCATGTTCGGCCTCGTGGCGCGCGGGCAGATTCTCTCGCTGTCCAATGCCCTGCTCACCGGCGACATCGAGACCGCCCTGCGCGAATTGAACGACCTCGCAAAAAACGGCAAAGACCTCGGACGTCTGCTCGGTGATTTGCTGAACCACTTTCGCAACCTGCTCATCTTCCAAGTCTCGCGCGGCGATTTAAAGCTGCTGGAAGTCTCCGAGATTGAAGGGGCCGCGCTCGCCGAGCAGTCCAAGCTCGCCGCCACCGACGCACTCACGCGCATCCTCGAAGTGCTGACCGAGAGCGAGGGCCGCCTGCGCGACGCCGCGTCGAAGAAAATCATGCTCGAAGTCGCGCTGCTCAAGGCCGTGCAGGCCCGCAACGCCGTGCCGCTCGACGCCGTGCTCAAGCGGCTGCAACAGTTGCGCGGCGATAGTGGCAGCAGTGGGACAGGCGTCTCGCCTGTCTCGCCGGGCACTTCGCCCGCCACGGGAGGGACGCGTTCCACCGCGTCCCCGTCTTCGTCGTTTGCAACGAGGCCAGAGCCTGCGAGGAATCCCACTCCAGCCTCCGCCACCTCCGCGATGGCGTTCGCCGAAACCGCCACGCCTTCAATTCCTGCTGGCGGCGGTTCGGAGTTGGAACAACTTTGGGCGCGGCTGATCGAAGCCGTGGGCCGCGCGAGCGCGTTCACGAAAAGTTATTTGATCGAGGCCCACCCGGTGTCCCTCGCGAAAAATGTGCTGACCATCGGCTTCGACCCGGAGTTCGCCGACCATCTTGCCCTCGTGGACAACGCGAAGAACCACGCGCTGCTCCAGACCAAGCTCGCCGAACTCGGCCACCACGGCGCGATGGTGAAGTTCATCCAGGCCGAAGCGCCGGACACCCGCGGTGCGCCACCCGCGCCCGCGCCTGCCCCTGCTCCTGCGGCTTCCGCGCCCGGCCCGGCGAAACCCGCCGCGCCTTCACCCGCCAAGGCCAAGCTGGAATCCGCGCCGTTCAACAAGGAAGATTTCAAAAACGACCCACTCATCAAAAAAGCTCTCGAAGTTTTCAAAGGCCAGATCGTGGACGTGCGAGCGTGAAGTTTGCGGCACACAATTCAGGCATGATTTCTCATAATATGAAAACGGTCTTTGTCGTCATGCATGAATACTTCTGGGTTAACCACGATGAAGAAAAAATGATTGGAGTCTATGCGACACGATCAGAAGCTGAAAATGCGGTTTCAAGAGCACGGCAGCTCCCGGGCTTTGTTAACTGGCCCGAGGGTTTTAGCATCGACGAATACGAATTAGGCCAAGACCATTGGACCAGTGGCTTTGCAACAATGGTGAACATTCTTGTTCCTACAAATCATCTGGACAAAAGGTATGTTGGCGCATCAACAGCGTGGCACCCTGGCGATTTGTATGAAATCTGCACACTTGACGATGATGTAGAAGCTGCTGCTTGTCACTTCGCAGTCGGCAACATCGTAAGATGCAAAGAACAAGATGTTGATGGTGTAGGTCGCGCCCTTGTTGCGACGGAATTGATCAAATCACGCGCCACTAACGCCACCGTTTAGCAAAACACATTCAGATTCTTTTTTCACTAAAACCAAGTAACACAATTTTATGTCGAGCATCGGAAAACTCATGAAGCAGGCGCAGCGGATGCAGCAGCAGATCGAACAAATCCAGGCCGGCCTCGCCGCGCGCACCGTCGAGGCCACCAGCGGCGGCGGCGTGGTCAAGGTCATCGCCAAGTGCGACGGCTCGCTCGCCGCCATCAAGATTGACCCGCAGGCCGTGAACCCGGCGGACACCGAGCTGCTGCAAGACCTCGTCCTCACCGCCGCGAACAACGCGCTCGCGCAGGCCAAGGAGATCTCCAACCAGGAGATGGGCAAGGCCACGCAGGGCTTCAGCCTGCCGGGGATGTGAACAAAATGAATTCAGGAGTCAGAATCCAGAATTCAGAATGAGCCAACTCCCTGCCAACACGCTCTGCAAATTCTGGATTCTGGATTCTGGATTCTGGATTCTTTCTTGAAGTGTCTTCCCTTCCCGAACCCCTCACCATGCTCATCGCCGCGCTGGGCAAGCTGCCCGGCATCGGCCCGCGCTCGGCGGAACGGCTCGCGCTGCACCTCGTGCAGACCGACACCGACGTCGTGCGCCAGCTCGCGCAGGCGCTCCTCACCGCGCGTGAGCGCATCCAGCTCTGCCGTGTCTGCGGCGCGCTGACCGAGCGGCAGCCGTGCGCGATTTGCGACGACACCCGGCGCGATGCCGCGCTCGTCTGTCTTGTTGAGCGCGCCACGGACATCTTGAGCATCGAGAAGTCCGGCACGTATCACGGAAAATTTCACGTGCTCGGCGGAAAAATTTCCCCGCTAAACGGCGTCGGGCCGGAGGATTTGCGGATTGCGGAACTCGAAGCGCGCTTCGCCACCGAGCCGGTCAAGGAAGTCATCCTCGCGCTCGGCACCGACGTGGAGGGCGACGCCACCGGCCACTACCTGGCGAAGCGGCTGGCGGCCAAGGGCGTGAAGGTCAGCCGCATCGCCCACGGCCTGCCGGCGGGCAGCGGACTGGAGTTCGCCGATGAACTCACTTTGAGTCGTGCGCTGGAAGGCCGGCGGGAGATTCAATAGCCACGAAATGGCGCAGAAGGCGCAGAAATATTTCATGCCCAAACCACCCGCCATCGTTTTCGACCTGGGCAAGGTGCTCGTGGACTTCGACTACGGCATCAACGCCCGGCGGCTGGCGGCACACAGCCGCTGCAGCGCGGACGAAATCCGCCACGCGCTCGACCAGTCCGCGCTGCTGCACCGCTACGAGTCCGGCCAGCTGACCACGGCGGCGTTTTTCGACGAGATGCGCGCGGCCATCGGCTACACGGGCGGCTTTGCGGAGTTCTGCCGCATCTTCGGCGACATCTTCACGGCGATTGAGCCGATGATTGACCTGCACGCCCGACTGCGCGTGGCGGATTTTTCCACTTACATTTTCTCCAACACGAACGAACTGGCCATCCGCCACATCCGCGAGAATTTCCCGTTCTTCGCCGGGTTCGATGACTTCATTTTCTCCTTCGAGCACGGCGCGATGAAGCCGGAATTGAAGCTGTATGAAGTCGTTGAACAGCGCACGGGCCGGCGCGGCGCGGAGCTGCTCTACATAGACGACCGCCAGGAGAACATCGCCACCGCCCGCCCGCGCGGCTGGCAGACCATCCTGCACGAGACGCCGGAGAAAACCCGTGCGGCACTGCGAACACTGGGACTGGAAGTTTGAGCGGCGTCCGCCGGTGAATAGGCGCTTTCCTCCGCCAGTCGAGTAGGGTAACAAGGCCCGTGCAAATGAAATTCAACCGCTGTGTTTTCGTCCTCGCCCTGCTGCTGGCCGCGAGCCTCGCGCCCGGCTGCGGCGATTCCCATCAATCCGGCGGCGGCACCGCGCACAAGCACCATCACGAACCGCCGCACGGCGGCACGGGCGTCACCCTGGGCGATGAGGAGTTCCATCTGGAATTCGTCCTCGACGCCGCCACCGGCCGGATCCAGGCCTACGTCTTGAGCGCGCACATGGCGGGTTTCGTCCGCCTCGCCGCCGAGTCGTTTGAGGTCACGGCCACGGTGGACGGCAGGGCGGAGACGCTGGTGTTCAAGGCCGTGACCAACCACGCCACCGGCGAGCGGCCCGGCGACACGTCGGAATTCGAGGCACAGGCGGCGTGGCTCAAGACGGCAAAAATCTTCGATGCAATGTTGAAAAACCTCACGATTCGCGGTAAATCCTACGACAGCGTCCCGTTCAGCTTTCCCAAGGGTAATTGAACCGGGCTGCATCGAATCATTTTATGAAGACAAAACGGTTAAGCACCTGGCTACTGACGCTGGCGGTCTTGGCGCTGGTCGCCGCCGATGCGATGGCGCAGGCAAACAAATCTGCCACGGCCGTGCGCGGCCAGCCCATCAAGCCGCTGGAAGCCAAGCCGGTCACGCCCGCCACGAACGCCCCCGCTCCGCCCGCGCCATCTGCCACTTCTGCCGAAGCTAGGGACGGGGATTTTCTGGTGCTCGGCTTCGACAAGCTCGCGGCGTTCAACTACGACGTTCCCGATGAAAGCACGAACGCCACGAACAAGGTCGAGACCGCGAAGGCCCCTGACCAGATTCCCGCCACCATCCGCGCGCTGGACAGGCAGCGCGTCGCGCTCAAGGGCTTCATGCTGCCGCTCAAAGTCGAGGGCGGCCTCATCACCGAGCTGCTCATCATGCGCGACCAGTCCATGTGCTGCTACGGCTCGGTGCCAAAGATCAACGAGTGGGTGAGCGTGAAGATGACCGGCAAGGGCGTGAAGCCCATCATGGATCAGGCCGTGACGCTCTACGGCAAGCTCAAGGTCGGCGAAGTCCGCGAGAACGGCTACCTCGTCGGCATCTACGAGATGGACGGCGAGAAAATGTCCGGCCCGGTGGATTTGTAAATTTTAGATTCCACGACACCCCGATGCATCCGCAAAGCCTCACCTCGCCATACCCGGCCCGTGAATCGGAGCGCCGGGCATTGCCCGGCTGGGCGGTGGACGCCAACGCTTCCACTGGCCGAGCAATGCTCGGCGCTCCGTCTACCGCCTCAACTCAAACCAACCAACCATGAAACTGCGTTCGCCCTTGTTCCTCACCCTTCAACTCTCCGTGCTGCTCGCCTTCACCGCCGCCGCCGCGCCGAAGAACGTCCTCGTTGTCACCACCACCACGGGCTTCCGACACAGTTCCATCGAGACCGCCGAGAAAATCCTCGCGCAGCTTGGCGAGCGGAGCGGCGCGTTCACGGTGGACTTCGCACGCGTCACGCCGCCGAACGTGATGAGGAAGCCCAACGCGCCCAAGCCCACCGGCGACGAGAAAAAGGACGCCGCCGCCAAAAAGCGCTTTGCCGCCGACCTGGAGAAATACCAGGCCGTCGAGGCCGAGAGCACCGCCGCGCTCGCCAAATACGCCGACGAGCAGAAGCGCGTCCTCGCCGAGAAGATGTCATCGGAAGCTTTGAAGAATTACGACGCGGTGATTTTTGCCAACACCACCGGCGATTTGCCGCTGCCCGATCCGCAGGCGTTCATTGACTGGGTGCAGGCCGGCCACGGCTTCTGCGCCATGCACAGCGGCTCGGACACGTTCCACAAATTTCCGCCCTACATTGAAATGCTCGGCGGCGAATTCAAGACGCACGGGCCGCAAGTCAACGTCACCTGCCTCACCAAAAATCCGAAGCACCCCGCCGTGAAGCACCTGCCCGCGCAGTGGGAGGTGTTCGACGAGATTTACGAGTTCAAAAGCCACGAGCAGGGCAACGTGAAGGAACTCCTTTCGCTCGACAAACATCCGCAGACGAAGGAGCCGGGCTACCACGGCGTCGCGTGGTATCGCAATGTGGGCAAGGGCCGCGTGTTCTACACCTCGCTCGGCCACCGCGAGGATATGTGGGATCCAGAGTGGAAGGACGCCAAGGGCGAGCGCAAAAACCCGCCCGCCATCGCGCTGGCCTACCAGCAGCACCTCCTCGGCGGCATCCGGTGGGCGCTGGGGTTGGAAAAATGATGGGCGATTGAACGGCCCGCTCCGCATCCGATAGGGGCTGGGGGTGACTTGTGTGAGGTGTGGCCATTTGAACCACCTGTTTTTTTCGGGCTTGCAGCCCTTTTGAGCCAGCGATTATCAGTGTGGATTAAGCGGTTCACCTCGTCCGGCCTGCGGCCACCTTCTCCCCAGAGCGGAGAAGGAATTCACGGCAGCGAGAAGTAATCCGCGCCCTGATAATTTCCTTCGACATTTTTCACGATTTGCATGAGCACGTCGTTGACGAGCGTGCTCGCGCCGAAGCGGAACATCTGCGGGTTGAGCCAGTCGTCGCCGAGGGTTTCCTTGACCATCACGAGGTAGGCGAGCGCCTGCTTGGACGTGCGGATGCCGCCGGCGGGCTTCATGCCGATGCGGATGCCGGTGGCAAAAAAATAATCGCGGATGGCCTCCAGCATCACGAGCGTGACGGGCATGGTCGCGGCGGGCGAAACTTTGCCGGTGCTGGTCTTGATGAAATCGCCGCCGGCTTGCATGGCGATTTCGCTGGCGAGCCGGACGTTGTCGTAGGTGACAAGTTCGCCGGTTTCGAGAATGACCTTCAAATGCGCCGGGCCGCAGGCTTCCTTCGTGGCGGCGATTTCGTCGAACACTTTCGCGTGATCGCCAGCGAGGAAGGCGCAGCGGTCAATGACCATGTCAATTTCATCCGCGCCATCGGCCACGGTGCGGCGGACTTCTTCGAGCTTGGTGCGCAACGGATATTGCCCGCTGGGAAATCCGGTGGCGACGGCGGCGATGTTCACGGGGGAAACGTCACCAAGAAATTTCCGCGCGTATTTCACCATGTTCGGATAAACGCACACAGCCGCGCAGCTCGGCACGTCGTATTTCGCCTCGATGGGCTGGAGCGCCTTGCGACAGAGATAGGCTACCTTGCCGGGCGTGTCCTTGCCTTCGAGCGTGGTGAGGTCGCACATGCTCACGGTCATCTTGAGCCCAGCCATCTTCGCCGACGTCTTGATGCTGCGTTTGCCGAAGGACGCGGCCCGTTCCTCGACCATGACTTGGTCTATCGAGGTGAGAGGAGAGAAGGGCGAGGTGCGAGTCGAAGCAACAAGCGAACCGCGATTCGGCAGGGCCGGGGCAAGTTGTGTCATGGGCGGAAAATAGCGCAGGCCTGCCCGAAATGTCGAGGCCGGGCTTGGTGAAGGATTGAACGAGGCGAATGATTCTCGCGCTTGAATCTTGCGGGAATTGTGGCGGTGGTCTTTCATCCGTCATGCCTCAAAACAAATTCATCTTGCGCCTGGCGCTGGCCGCCGCGTTTTGCGCCGCGATCTTCTCCGACAACGGGCCAGTTTCCGCAGCGGCGGAGCGGCCCAACGTCATCCTCATCCTCGCCGACGATCTCGGTTACGGCGATTTGGGCTGCTACGGCAGCTCGAAGAACAAGACGCCGAACCTCGACCGCATGGCGGCGCAGGGCGCGCGGCTCACGCACTTCAACACGCCCGCGCCGTTCTGTGCGCCGACGCGCGCGTCACTGATGACGGGGCGGTATCCGTTCCGCTGCGGGATGCCGGAGAATCCCGCGCCCGACGGCGGGCCGGATCGCGACGGTCTTCATCTGCCGGAGAGCGAGGTGACGCTGGGGCAACTGTTCCAGCAGGCGGGCTACGCGACGGGCATCGTGGGCAAGTGGCATCTCGGCCACGCGAAGACGGAGTGGCTGCCGACGCATCGCGGCTTCGATGAATTTTTCGGCATCCCTTACTCGAACGACATGAGGCCGGTCGCGCTCTACGAGGGCGATCAGAAGAAAGAATATCCGCTGATCCAGGCGAACGTGACGAAGCGCTACACCGAGCGTGCGCTAAATTTCATCGAACGGAACAAGGCGCGTCCGTTCTTCCTCTACTTGCCGCACGCGATGCCGCACAAGCCGCTCGCCGTGTCGGAGGATTATTACAAGAAGAGCGGCGCGGGGCTTTACGCCGACGTGATGAGCGAACTCGACTGGAGCATCGGGCAATTGTTCGCGAAGCTCAAGGAGCTTGGTCTCGATGAGAAGACGTTTGTCGCCTTCACGAGCGACAACGGCGCGTGGTTCGGCGGGAGCTGCGGCGGGCTGCGCGGGATGAAGGGCAGCAGCTACGAGGGCGGCTATCGCGTGCCGTGTGTCGCGCGCTGGCCGGGGAAAATCCCCGCCGGTCACGTGAGCGCGCAGCCGGCGGTGATGATGGATTTGTTCGCCACGGCGCTGAAGATTGCGAACATTGCGCCGCCGAAAGACCGGGTGATTGACGGGCGCGACATCCTGCCGCTGTTCACGAGCGGAGCGAAGAGTCCGCACAAGGTGGTGCTCGGCGCGCAAGGCGCACGGCTGGCGACGGCGCGAGACGAGCGGTGGAAGCTGCACGTGATCGCGCCGCGCGACATGTTCGCCGCGTTCGACAAGCCCGGCGAGCGCTGGATTGACTCGCGCGCGCCGGACGGCGTGACGATTCTCGCGCCCTACGAGCAGGCGCAGCCGGGCGAGCATCCGGGCCGGCGCACGGGCGACAGGCCGAAGGCGATGCAACTGTTCGATCTTCTCGCCGACCCCGGCGAGCAGCGCGACGTGGCGGCGCAGAATCCGCAGGTCATGGTGCGGCTGAAGAAGGCTTTTGATGAAATTGCGAGGGACGCGCCCGAGCCGCCGCCAGTGAAGAAGGGGAAGAAGTAATTATGCCGGCGTCGCCAGTGCGTGCAGAAGCAAAATTTGCATGGCAAGGATTGTTGAAAACATTTCAAAAAATGATTAAACCGCTTGAATAAAGCCGTTCGTTTCACGCGTCCATCTTGCTGAACTATTTACAACTCTCTATGAGCAACACACATCGTAATGGCTGGTGCAATTCGCCGGAACACATCTGGCGTCCACATCGTCGAGACTTCCTGTTCGTCGGCCTCGTCGGCGGGCTGGGGCTGTCGCTCGGCGATATGTTCCGGATGCAGGCGCGCGGCAACGGTCCGGGCGTTGCCAGCAAGGAAGGCGTCGCCAAGTCGGTCATCAACATCTACCTGCCCGGCGGCATGGCGCATCAGGAGTCGTTTGATCCCAAAATCACCGCGCCCATCGAATATCGCGGGCCGCTCGAAGCCATCAAGACCAAGCTCGACGGCGTGTATTTCTCGGAGAACCTCAAGGAGACGGCGAAGATTGCCGACAAAATTTCCGTGGTGCGCTCGATGACGCACGGCGAGGCGGCGCACGAGCGCGGCACGCACAATATGTTCACCGGCTACCGGCCCAGCCCCGCGCTGCAATACCCGAGCATGGGTGCGGTGGTGTCGCACGAGCTGGGGCCGCGCAACAACCTGCCGCCCTACGTGGTGATTCCGAACATGACCACGCCCTACGCCGGCACGGGCTATCTCGGCTCGGCCTACGGGGCGTTCGCGCTCGGCAGCGATCCCGCCAGCAGCGGCTACGCGGTGCGCGATCTCACGCTGCCCTCGGGCATTGACCAGAAACGATTCGCCGACCGCAAGGAGATGCGCGCGGCGGTGGACGCGCATTTCAGCGCGCTGGAAAAATCCGACGCGCTCGACGGCATGGATTCCTTCTACCAGCGCGCCTACGCCATGATCAGCTCGGACAAGGCCCGCGCCGCGTTCGACATCAGCGCCGAATCCGGCAAGCTGCGCGACGAATATGGCCGCAACACGGCCGGCCAGCGGATGCTGCTGGCGCGTCGGCTCGTCGAGGCGGGCGTGCGCTTCGTCTCGCTCACTTACGGCGGCTGGGATCACCACGACAACATCAAGCGGGCGAATGGCACCACCATGCCGAGCTTCGATCAGGCCTTCGCCGCGCTGATCCGCGATCTCGATACGCGCGGGATGCTCGACTCCACGCTCGTGCTCGTGACGACGGAATTTGGCCGCACGCCGAAGATCAACAACACGGCGGGCCGCGACCACTGGCCCAAGGTGTTCAGCATCGTGATGGCCGGCGGCGGCGTGAAGCGCGGCTACGTCCACGGCTCCTCCGACCCGACGGGCGGCGAGCCGGACAACGATCCGCTCACGGTCGAGAATTTTGCGGCCACCGTCTTCAACCAGATCGGCATCTCTCCGGAGAAGACGCTCATGGCTCCCGGCGGGCGTCCGCAGGCCATCGTCAAGGACGGCGAGGTCGAGAAGGATCTGCTCGCCTGATGCGGGTTGGGAAAAATTTTCGCCTGCGGCGGCTGTTGATTGCGGGGGCAATATCCGTGGCGGGCATTGTCCCATCTTCATTTTGAATCGTATGAGCAAACTCATCGCAGCTTTGGTTTTCTTCGGCGTCGCGTGGTCGGCACGGGCCGTCGCGCCCACGTTCACGCAGACCGATCCGCCCGGCGGGCAGCGCGGCAAGGAGACCATCGTGACGTTCCGCGGCGACCGGCTGGAGGACGTGGAGCAAATCCATTTCTACAACCCCGGCATCGAGGTGCTGGGCTTCGAGGAGAAGAAGGAGAGATCTGTCCGCGCCAAAATCCGCATCGCCGAGGGCTGCGCGCTGGGCGAGCACCCCGTCCGCATCCGCACCGCCACGGGCCTCACGCCGATGCGTCTGTTTTTTGTCGGCCCCTATCCGGCGGTCGAGGAGGTCGAGCCAAACAACGTCGCGGCTGCCGCGCAGAAGATTCCCCTCGGCATCACCGTCTCCGGGCAGCTTGGCACCGAGGACGCGGATTTCTTCGTCGTCGAGGCCAAGAAGGGCGAACGCCTCTCCGTCGAAATGGAGGGCGCGCGCCTGGGCCGCACCATGCTTGACTCGTATGTGTCCATCACGGACGCCGCGACCGGCAAGCTGCTCGCCGAGTCCGACGACGCGCCGCTGCTCGTGCAGGACACGTTCGTCTCCATTCTCGCGCCGGCGGACGGCAAATACATCATCCAGGCCCGCGACGGTTCCTACAGCGGCGGCGGGCATTATTACCGGCTGCACGTCGGCTCATTCCCGCGTCCGGCGTCGGTGTATCCGGCGGGCGGGCGGGCGGGGGAGACGGCGGATTTCAAATTCATCGGCGACGTGAAAGGCGACTTCAAGCAGCAGCTTCACCTGCCGTCGCGGGCCGGCCCGCGCTTCGGTGTCGTGGCGGAACTGGGCGGCACCGCGCCGTCGCCGAACTGGGTGCGCGTCTCCGAATTTCCGAACGTCGTCGAAGCCGAACCGAACGACACGCAGAAGGCCGCGACGGCGGCGAAGGGAAACCTGCCGCTCGCGTTCAACGGCATCCTCGCCAAGGCGGGCGACGCGGACTGGTTCAAGTTCACGGCGAAGAAGGATCAGGTGCTGGAGTTCAACCTCTACGGGCGGCGGCTCGGCTCGGCACTGGACTCGGTCATTCAGGTGTTCAACGAAAAAGGCGGCAGCCTCGGCCAGAACGATGATTCCGGCGGGCCGGACAGTTATTTGCGAATCACCATTCCCGCCGACGGCGAGTATTTCCTCAAGGTCAGCGACCAGCTCAACGGCGGCGGCCCGGCGTGGACGTATCGCGTCGAAATCACCGAGCCGAAGCCCTCGGTCACGCTCTCCATCCCCGACACGGCGCGCTACGACTACGAGACGCGCAAGTCCATCGTCGTGCCGCGCGGCAACCACTTCGCCCTCCTGATGAACGCCGCGCGCAGCGGCTTCAACGGCGAGCTGGAGCTGACCTTCCCAAACCTGCCGAAGGGCATCAAGGCCGCGCCCGCGCGTTTCGCCGCCGGGCAGAACTCCGTGCCCGTGGTGTTCGAGGCGGCGGCGGACGCCGAGGTCAGCGGAAATTTCCTCGTGCCGACGGTGAAGCCGGTGGACAAGAGCAAGTCCGTCGAGTCGAGCTTCCGGCATCGCGTCGAGTGGGTGCGGATTCAGAACAACACGGTGTATGTGATGACGGACGTGGACAAGATCACCGCCGCCGTGACGAAGGAGGTGCCGTTCAAAATCCGCATCGTCGAGCCGAAGCTGGCGCTCACGCAGAGCGGCTCGCTCGATCTGCGCGTCGAGGCCGAGCGGGAGAAGGGCTTTGACGGGCCGATCACCGTGCGGATGGTCTACAACCCGCCGGGTGTCGGCTCGCTGCCGGACATGGTGATTGGCAAGGGCAGCAACAGCGTGAACTACCGTGTCAATGCCACCGCCACCGCCGAGCTGCGCAAATGGCCCATCGCCATCGTCGCCGGCGCGAAGCTTGATCCGAAGGCCAATGCCGACCGCGAGCGCGAGGTGACGACCTATGTTTCGTCGCAGCTTCTGAACCTTGAAGTCGCCCCCGCGTTCGTTCTCGGCACGATGGACTTGGTGTCCACCGAGCGCGGCAAGCCGGCGCGCATGGTCTGCAAGCTGGAGCAGAAGACCCCGTTCACCGGCAAGGTGAAAGTGGAGCTGATCGGCCTCCCGGCCAACACCACGGCGGCGGAGAAGATGATTTCCACGGGCGACACCGAGGTCGCGTTCGACATCAAGACCGGCGACAACAGCCCTGCCGGCCTGCACAAAAACATCGTGTGCGTGCTGACGATGACCAAGGGATCGGACACGCTCACCCAGACCGTGGCCAGCGGCGGCAAGCTGCGGATTGACGCACCGCGCGCGCGCCTGGCCGACGCCGGAACTCCCGCGAAATCCGGCAAGTAATTTTCCCTGAAGTATTTTATGACGAAACTTGGAAAACTGAACCTGCTGCTCGGCCTGTTTTGCCTCGCACCGCTGCTGGTGTCCGCGAAGGCGCCGCAGCTCGTGGATTTGAAAGTGTTCCCGTCCGAGGTGCGGCTGCGCACCGCCGGCGACCGCCAGTCGGTCGTGGTGCAGGCGGTGTATTCCGACGGCGTCACGCGCGACGTGACGGCGCAGGCGGGAATTTCCCTCGGCAACAAGGCGCTGGTGAAGCTGCAAAATGCCGCGCTGCACCCGCTCGCCGACGGCCAGACGGACATGACCGTCAAGTTCGAGCGCCGCACCGTGAAGGTGCCGGTGCAGGTCGAGCAGGCGAAAGTGGAGCGCCCCGTGAGTTTCACGCTCGACGTGGTGCCGGTGATGAGCAAGGCCGGCTGCAACACCGGGAGCTGCCACGGCTCGTCGCGCGGCAAGGACGGCTTCAAGCTCTCGCTCTTCGGCTACGATCCGGACGGGGATTTCAACCGGCTGACACTGGAAAGCATCGCCCGCCGGGTGAACCTCGCGCTGCCCGAGGAAAGCCTGCTGCTCGAAAAGGGCGCGGGCCAGGTGCCGCACACGGGCGGCGAGAAGTTCAAACGCGGGAGCGAGTCGTATCGCACCGTGCTGCGGTGGATTCAAGACGGCGCACCGAAGGATTCCACGAACCTGCCCCAGGTCGTCCGCGTCGAGATGGAGCCGAAGCAATCCGTGCTTGAAGGCTCCGGCTCGGCCCAGCGCCTGACGGTGCGGGCGTTTTACTCCGACGGCACGGATCGTGACGTGACGCCGCTGGCGGTGTTCATGAGCAACAACGACGTGGCCGTGAAGGTCTCCGACGCGGGCGTCATCACGTCGGGCGCGCGGGGCGAGGCGTTCATCACGGCGCGGTTCGAGGCGCACACCGTCGGCGCGCAGGCGCTCTCGATACCCAAGGGTTTGAAGTTCACTTTCCCCGACGTGCCGGAGGTCAACTACGTGGACACGCTCGTCAACGCGAAGCTCAAGAAGCTCCGCATCGCGCCGTCGGAATTGTGCGACGACCACACGTTCGTGCGCCGCGTCTATCTCGACGTCATCGGGCGGCTGCCGACGGCGAAGGAAGTGCGGAAGTTCATCGCCGAGTCGGGCGCGGACAAGCGCGCGGCTCTCATTGACGCGCTGGTGAACAAGAAGGAATTCGCCGACATCTGGGTGATGAAGCTGGCGGAACTGCTGCAAGTGCGTTCGCAGGATCAGATCGTGCGCTTCAGCTACAAGTCGGCCTATCAATACTTTGACTGGCTGGACGAGCAGGTTTCCAAAAATGTCCCCGTCAACCAGATCGCCTACAAGCTGCTCACGGCCAATGGCGGCTCGTTCAAGAATCCCGCCGCGAATTTTTACAAGGTCGAGACCGACACGCTCAAGACGGCGGAGAACGTCGCGCAAGTTTTCATGGGCATGAGAATCCAGTGCGCGCAGTGCCACAACCATCCCTTCGACCGCTGGACGATGAATGACTACTACAGCTTCGCCGCGTTTTTCTCGCAGGTCGGGCGCAAGACCGGCGAGGATCCGCGCGAGACGGTCGTTTTCAACCGCGCCAGCGGCGGCGTCCGCCATCCCGTCGGCGGCCGGGACATGGCCCCGAAATTCCTCGGCGACATCGCGCCCAGCCTCAAGGCCGACGATGACCGCCGCGACGTGCTGGCGAAATGGCTGACCTCGACGGAGAACAAGTTCTTCGCGCGCAACTTCGCCAATCTCGTCTGGGCGCACTTCTTCGGGCGCGGCATCATTGACCCCGTGGACGACGTGCGCGTGAGCAACCCGCCGTCCAATCCCGAACTGCTCGACACGCTCGCGGCGAAGCTCGTCGAGAACGGCTACGGCCTGAAAAACTTCGTCCGCGACCTGTGCAACTCGCGCACCTACCAGCTTTCCGCCAAGTCCAACGACACCAACGCGGGCGACGAGCTGAACTTTGCCAAGGCCGGCATCCGCCGCATCCGCGCCGAGGTGCTGATGGACGCGATTGATTCGGTGACCGGCACCGAGGAGAAATACAACGGCCTGCCCAAGGGTGCGCGCGCCGTGCAGATCGCCGACGGGCGCACCACCACGTATTTCCTCACCACGTTTGGCCGCGCCACGCGCGAGACGCCGTGCTCCTGCGAGGTGAAGATGGAGCCGAACCTCTCGCAGGCGCTGCACCTCCTCAACGGCAGCACCGTCAACGGCAAGGTCATCGCCGGCGGCGTGGTGAAGTCGCTGCTCAAGGAGGGCAAGACCCCGCCGCAGGTGGTGGACGATCTTTATCTCCGCGTCTTCGCGCGCCCGCCGACCGCGCCGGAGCTGGCCAAGATTGAGAAGTTCCTTGCGGACGCGAAGGACAAGGAAGTGGTGCTCAACGATCTTTTCTGGTCGCTGCTCAACGCGAAAGAGTTTGTCTTCAACCACTGATTCGCGGCCTGAAACTATTTCCCGTCGTCATGCGTGCTGTTCGTTTGCTTCTTCTCTCGGTGGTCTGCCCGGTTCTCGCGGCCTTTGCCCAGGACAAGGTGACGTTCGACGATCACGTTCTCCCGATCTTCCGCAACGCCTGTCTGAAGTGCCACAACCCCGACAAGCTCAAGGGTGACCTCGACCTCACCACGGTCGCCGCCCTGCTCAAGGGCGGCGGCTCCGGGCCGGGCGCGATCAGCGGCGATCCTTCGGGCAGCAAGCTCCTCAAGGTCATCACGCACGACGACGAGATGAAGATGCCATCGGAGTCCTCGAAGCTCCCCGACAAGGAAATCGACCTCATCCGCAAATGGATCGCGGGCGGGCTGCTGGAGAACTCCGGCAGCAAGGCCATCCCCGCCAGCCGGCCCAAGGTGGATCTCTACCTCAATGTGGTCGCGCTGGGCAAGCCCGACGGCCCGCCGCCGATGCCCGGCGAATTGTCCATCGAGGCCGAAGTCCGTCCCGCGCGTGGCACGCCGCTCACCGCGCTGGCCGCCAGCCCGTGGGCGCCGCTTGCTGCCATCGGCGCGCCCCGTCAGGTTGTCCTCTATCACACCGGAACCCGCGAACTGCTCGGCGTGCTGCCGTTCTTCGAGGGCTTCCCCGTGGACTTGAAATTCAGCCGCAACGGCAGGCTCCTGCTCGCGGGCGGCGGCCACGCCGGCAAGTCCGGCAAGGTCGTCGTCTGGGACATCGCGACCGGCGACCGCATCATCGCCGTCGGCGACGACGAGTTTGACGCCGTGCAGGCGGCGGACATCAGCCCCGACCAGAAATGGATCGCCCTCGGCGGGCAGAGCCGGCTGGTGAAGATTTATTCCACGAAGACCGGCGAACTGGAGCACAAGAAAAAGAAGCACACCGACTGGGTGACGGCGATGGAATTCAGTCCCGACAACCAGCACCTCGCCACCGCCGACCGCAATGGCGGCATCACCGTCTGGGAGACCGCCACCGGCCAGGAAGTCATCACGTTCGCCGGGCACAAGGCGGCGGTGAACGGCCTGGCTTGGCGGCCCGATTCCACGATGCTCGCCTCCGCCAGTGAGGACGGCACGGTGAAGATTTGGAAAACTTCCGACAACCAGTCCATCCGCAGCATCACCGCGCACGACAAGGGCGTGCTCTCCGTCCATTACGCGATGGATGGCCGCCTCGTCACCGCCGGGCGCGACAACAAGGTCGTCATCTGGAACAAGGGCGAAAAGGCGGCGACCTTCCCCGACACCAACGCCTTGCCGGTGCGGGCGCGGTTCACCGGTGCGGGCACGCAGCTCCTCGTGTCGGATTTCACCGGGCGCGTCAAATTGTGGAATGCCGAAAGCGGCAAGCCGGCCGGAGAACTGGACGCTTATCCGCCGCCCCTCGCCGAGCGGCTGGCGCGGGCGCAAAAATCGTTGAGCGAGGCGCTCGTGGCCGGCGATGCCACGGCGGCGGACGCGGCCCGCGCGAACGTCGAAAAGCTCAAAGTTGCGCAGGCCAGTGCCGCGCTGCACCGCGCCAAGACCGACCTCGCGCAGAACAAGGCGGGACACGAACGGCTCGTCGCCGAGGCCGCTGCCGCAAAGGAATCGGTGGAAAAGCTTGGCAAGGAAATCGCCGAGGCGAAAAAATCCTCGCCGAAGACAAAGACCGAGAAGGACGAACTCGCCAAGAAGCTCAAGAAACTTTCCGACCGGCAAAAGCTGGCGCAGACCAAGTCCGCCGCCGCCAAGTCCGCCGCTGACAAGCTTGCCCGCGAAATCGCCGCCGCGCAGTCGCGCGTGGACAAGCTCGCCGCCGCGCAGCAGCGCGCCAAAACCGCCTCGCCCGCCAAGTCCGCCCGGCTCTGATCGGGGCCGTTTTTTTCTGCGCGGCAGCGCCCCTACCCCCCGCGCCGCAGGTAAAAGCGCGCCGCGTTCCCGCCGAAGATTTTATCCCGCGCGGCGGCGGGCAGCGACGCGAGGTGGCCGCGCGCGAGGCCGAAGACCCGGCCGTAGGTTCCCGCGAGCCGGCACACCGGCCAGTCCGAGCCGAACATCAGCCGCTCCGCGCCGAACGCGGCGAGCGCCACGTCGAGATACGGGCGGAAGTCTTTTTTTTTCCACGCCGTCCAGTCCGCCTCGGTGACGAGGCCGGAGATTTTGGCCATCACATTCGGGTGGCGGGCCAGTTCGGTGATCTGTTCGCGCCACGGGGAAATCGTCCCGGCCTTGATGGGCGGCTTGGCGAGGTGGTCGAGGACGAAGGGTTGATGGGGAAATTTTCGAGCCAGCCGGATGGCGGCGGGGAGCTGCCGCGGATAGATGAGAATGTCGTAGTTCAGTTTGAACCGGGCGAGCTGGCCGATGCCCCGGAGAAAATCATGCCGCATCATGAAGTCGTCATCCGGCTCGTCCTGCACGACGTGGCGCACGCCGACGAACTTCGGGTGCCGCGCGAATTCGGCGAGCTGCTGCTCCACGGTCTTCGCGCGCAAATCCACCCAGCCGACGACGCCCTGGATGAACGGGTGCGCGTCGGCGAGGCCGAGCAGGAAATTGTTTTCTTCCCGGCTCTGCCGCGCCTGGACGGCGATGCAGCCGTCAATCCCCGCGCGGGCCAGCAGGGGCTTGAGGTGCGGGGGAAGGTGATCACGGCGGAGGGGCCAGCCGCGCTTCATCCACGGATATTCCGGCGCGCGGTATTTCCAGAAATGCTGGTGGGCGTCGAGTTTCATCGCTGGCCGGCAATTCATTCAGAGGGCGAAGGACGGTCGCGGATGACGCGGTCGCGGCGCGTCACGGCTTGGTCAGCCGGTAGAACTTGCCATTGCTGCCGATGGTGTCGGTGAGGGTGAAGCGCCCGCCGAGGTTGACCGGCGTGCCGCCGAGCGTGCTCCACGAGGCCAGGTTCGTGCTGGCCTGGGGAACCCAGCCGGAGATCGTGGCGGGCCAGGAGAGGGTGGCGGTGTTGTTGGTGCGGGCCACCGTGAGGGTGCTGGCGGCGGCGGAGGGGAGCACGGTGACGCGGAAGGTGTTGGTGCTGGAGTTGATGCCGCCGTTGGCGGTGCCGCCGGTGTCACCGAAGATGACGGAAATGGTGGCGGTGCCGAACGCGTTGACGACCGGGGTGAAGGTGATCTGCGCGGTGCTGCCGCCCGTCACGTGGGTGATGGAGGGCGTGGGAACCAGGCCGGGGTTGCCGGACGTGACGGCGCGGGAGTTCACCACGAAAGCGCCGTCACCGGGCGGCCCCGAAGCGATGCCGGTGACGAAGAACGTGATGGCCTGTCCGCCCGCGCTTTCGTCGAGCAGGAAATTTGCGAGGGGGTCAATGATCGGCGGGTCGTTCACCGCAGTCACCACGACGGAAAAGGAGTTCGTCACCGCCGCAATGCCGCCGTTGGCGGTGCCGCCGTCGTCGGCCACCACGACGGTGAGGGTGGCGGTGCCGTTGGCGTTGGTGACGGTGGCGAAGCTCAATTCGCCGGTGGACTGGCCGTTGGTGTAGAGGATGGCGGGATTGGGAATCAACGCCGGGTTGCTGGAACTGGCGGTGACGGTCAGGGTCTGGCTGGCTTCATTCGTCGCCCCCGCTGAAATGCCGGACAACGCGATGAACTGCGGGCCGGCGTCCTCCAGAATGGTGCGGTTGGTAAGGCTGGCCGAGGTGAGCGTGGGGCGGTCGTTCACCGGGAGCACGGTGACGAGAAACGTGTTGGTGGTCGAATCCACGCCCCCATCGGCGGTGCCGCCGGTGTCCGAGAGGATGACGGTGACGGTGGCCGTGCCGAAGTTGTTGTTGACGGGGGTGAAGCGCAACGTGCCGGTGGCCGCCGGGCTGACGTAAGTGACCGCCACGCCGGTGAGCAGGTTCGTGTCGCTGGCGAAAACGGCAAAGGTCAGGGCTTGTGACTCGTTGGCGGCCCCGGGGCCGATGCCGGCGAGGCTCACGGTGCGCAGGCCGGAATCCTCGTTCACGGTGAGGTTGGTGAGGTTGGTGAGCACGGGCGGATCGTTCACCGTCGTCACGACGATGACGAACGTGTTGGTCGCGGCGTCTTTGGCGCCGCCCGCAGTGCCGCCGTCGTCCCGGGCGATCACGGTGATCGTGGTGGTGCCGCTGGCGTTCGAGGCGGGGGTGAAGGTCAGGACGCCCTCGGTGTCCAGGCTGTTGTAGGCGATGACGGGATGCGGCACGAGCGCGGTGCTGCTGGAGGTGGCGGTGATGGTGACTTCCTGGAATTCGTCGCCGCCGGCGGAAATGCCGGTGAGAGTGATGTCGTTCGCCCCGGAGTCTTCCAGCACGGTCAGGCCGGCGATGGGATCGAGGGTGGGGGCGTCGTTCATTTCGTTGATGGTGACAAAGAACGAACGGATGAGGGTGTTGATGCCGCCATTGGCGGTGCCGCCGGTGTCGGAAACCGTGATGGTGATGGCGGCGGCACCGTTGGCATTGGTCTGCGGGGCGAAGGTCAAAGTGCCGGTGGCCGCGCCGTTGGTGTAAGTGATGATCGGATCGGACAAAAGCCCGGTGTCGCTGGAAACGGCGGTGATGGTGACGGTCTGGCCGGTTTCGTCCGGCGCGCCGGGGCCGATGCCGGTGAGATTGATGACTTGCGGGCCGGCGTCCTCGTTGATGGTGCGGTCGGCGATCACGGCCAGCGTCGGCGGCACGTTGGCGGGCAGGAAAGTGAGGTTGAGGTCAACATTGCCGGCGGCACCATCAAATCCATCCACGGCGATCTGGTAGGTCACCCCCGCCGGGGTGAGGAAGGTGACCTGGCTGTTTTTGTCAAAGGGCAGGCTGGGCTCGTCGTCGCTGGAGGCGGTCAGCACAAAGGTGTTGAAAGCCGTTGAACTGTTGGTGTAGACGGCCAGCACGGTGTCGAAGTCGCTGCCGGACGTGTTGATGGTGACGAAGCCGCTGAAGGGCGCCGTCCAGGTCCACCACACCGACGCCCCCCCCAGGTCGCCGGGGTCGGGACTGTGGACGGGCTCGCCGGTCTGCTTGGTCGCGCGCAGGCTCGTGCCGCGGGCCTGGATGTTGGTGCCGGAAAGCGCGATCCGGCCGGGAAAGGAATTGTTGTCCGCCGCCACGGTGAGGACGATTTCCCCGACATCGGCCAGCTCGCCGGTTCCGGAGAAGTCATTGCCGTCCACGTTGATGTAGTAGGTCTGGTTGGAGGTGGCGGAAAAGGTGACAAAACTGGTGGAGGCGAGCAGATTCGTGTCGTCGTTGTTGCTGGCCCGCTGGGTGAGTGTGGCAAAAGTGGCGTTGGTGGAGACGCTCGTGAAGACCGTCAGGATCGAATCCAGGGAGCTGCCGGCGGTGGAAATTTTGACGTTGGTGTTCGTGGGGGCCGTCCAGCTCCACCAGACGGATTTCGCGGCAATGTTGGTGACGCCGGGCGTGTCGTCGGGGCGGTAGTCCAGCTCGCCGGCTTCCCTGCCCGCGCCCATGTTCCAGTTGGTGGAGCGGGCGCCCAGGCCGGCGAGGACGACGCGGTTGGTGAAGTTATCGTTGTTGGCAAAGATGCGGAGCACGACGCTGCCGGTCATGCCATTGGTCGCCAGCGCCCCGTCCACCGCGATGCGATAGGCGGTGCCGGCGGTGGCGTTGAAGGCAAGGTAGCTCCATTTGTCCTGGATGAATTCGTCGGTTTGATCGTTGTTGAATGCCACGGATGAGAGGTTCGTCACGGAAGCGCCGGTGTAGACCGCCAGCAGCGTGTCCATCGCCCCGCCCCCGGTGAGGGTGCTGCCGAAGGTGAACATTTTCACCGGGCCGCTGGTGGGCGCAATCCATGTCCACCAGACCGACGCGCCGCCGGCGTTGCCCGCGTGGCTGGGTTCGCCCGGCTCCTTTGTCGCGCCGACGTTGGAGGCGGTGATCGTGAGGTTGAAGTTGCTGACGACGAGGCTGTTTGCAAAATCGTCATTCGCCGGCGCAGCGGCCGCCGCCGGGGTGAACCAACCCAGGAGGACGAATACCGGCAGCCACAGCGACGTTTTTCCCATACAGCAATTCGCCGTAGCTAATCACACCCGCCAGTGAAACACAAGCCGCAAGGCGTTAAGGGAAAGACCCTATTGACCATTTGCCGCCCTGTCCGGCTCCCCGGCGGGCGCGGCGCGGGTGAGCTTGAGCCGCCCGATGCGCGGGCCGTCCATCTCCTCGACGCGCAGTTCAAACCGCCCCACGGCCAGCGTGTCGCCGGTCTTGGCGAAGCCGCCGAGCCGCTGTGTCACCCAGCCGCTCGTGGTGGTGACGCCCTCCGCCGCGAGCGGCTCGCCGACCAGTTCCTCCAGTTCGTGCAGCGGCAGGTTGCCGGCCACGTCCCACACGTCCGTGCCCGTGGCGGTGAGCAGCGGCTTTTCCTGGTCGAACTCGTCCTGAATCTGGCCGACCAGCTCCTCCAAAATGTTTTCCAGCGTCACCATGCCGGTCGTGCCGCCGTATTCGTCCACCACGATGGCGAAGTGCAGTTTGCGTTCGAGGAAAAGCTGGAGCAGCCGTTCGAGCCGCGCCGTCTCTGGCACGTAAATAAGCTTCCGCGCCGCCGCCGCGAGGTCGCCGCCCGTCCGCGCCTTGTGCCGCTGGGCGAACAAATCCTTGAAATGAATCACGCCGTGCGTGCGGTCGAGGTCGCCGCCCTCGCACAGGGGGAAACGCGAGTAGCGCGTCTTCTCCGCGACCTCCAGGCACTCGGCGATGCTGGCGTGCGTGTCGAGGGCCGTGATTTCCTGCCGCGGGCGCATCACCTGCCGCACGATGCGCCGCTGGAGATCGAGCGCGTTGAGCACGAGGTCGCGGCCCAGCTTCGTCCCGCCCGCGCGGCGCTGGGCGGCGGCGAAGAGCAGCCGCAGCTCCTCCTCCGAATGCGCGCCCTCGCCCTCGTGCGCCGGGGCGATGCCCGCCTGCCGCAGCAGCCAGAGCGAACTGTGGTTGAGAGTCCAGATGACGGGATAGGCCGAGTAGAAAAACCATTTCAGCGGATACGCCAGCCAGAGCGCCGTGGGCAGGGGGTGCTTGATGGCGAAGGATTTTGGCGCCATCTCCCCGACGACAATGTGCAGGAAGGTGATGACCGAGAACCCCACGGCGAACGACACCGTGTGCCGCGCCCCCTCCGAGGTGACATCGAGCCAGCGGAACACCGGCGCCAGCAAGTCCGCAAAAATCGGCTCGCCCACCCACCCCAGGCCCAGGCTCGCCAGCGTGATGCCCACCTGCGCCGCGCTCAAGTAGGCGTCGAGATTGTGAATGAGGTGCCGGGCCAGCGTTGCGCGGCGGTGCCCCCGGAGAATCAGCGGGTCGAGCTGCGTGTCGCGCACCTTCACGAGCGCGAATTCCGCCGCGACGAAGAAGCCGTTCAGCCCCACCAGCACCAGCACGGCGAGGATTTTCCACGCGACGGCGAAGATCGCGTCCCAGTTCACAGCGCCACCTCCCCGAACACCGCCTTGAGCACGTCCTCCAGGCAGAGGATGCCCGACTCGCGCCCGTCGGCGCGCAGCACCACGGCCATCCGCAGGCCGCTCTTTTGAATCCGCTGCAGCGCCTCCTCCAGCCGCATCTCCTCCGGCAGGAACGGCGCGGGCTTCACGTAGTCGCCCGCCGCGCGCTGCGGATCAAAGTCCGCCTGATACAGCAGCGTCTTGATGCTGGTGATGCCGGTGATTTTTTTTCGGCCCGCGATTTCATCCCACACCGGCAGGCGGGTGAGATGGTTTTCATGGCAGAGCCGCAGCACTTCCGTCATCGGCGTGCGCGCGCCAATGCTGACGATTTTCTCCAGCGGCACCATCACCTGCCGCACGGTGAGCTGCTGCAAGTCGAGCACGCGGTTGATCATCGCACGCTCCTCGGAGGTGAAGTCCTGCGCGGACTCCTGCATGACGCGGCGCAGCTCGTCGCGGCCGGTGAAGAGGTGGCCGGTGAAAATTTTTCCACCTGTCCAGCGCAGCAAGGTGTCCGCGAGCCGTGCGAGCAGCCACACCAGCGGCGCAAGCGCCCCATGAGCCAGCCGGAACGGCCGCGCCAGCGCGAGGCACAGGCGGTTGGGAAACCGGCGGAACAGCGTCTTCGGCAGCAAATCGCACAGGACGTAAAACAGGAACACCACCACGATGAACAGCGCGAATTCAACCCACGGATTCAGACGCAAACCGTCGTGCAGCACGATGACCAGCACCGCCACGACGGCGAAGTTCGCCAGCGTGTTGCCCACGAGGATCGTCCAGAGAAAATCCTCCGGCTTCTCCAGGAATTCATGGAGGATTTTTGCGCGCGGCTGGCCGCGCCGCACCAGTTGGCGCACGCGCAGCCGGCTCAAGGCAAACACGCCCGCCTCCATGCCGGACAGCAGGAACGACGTGCCCAGGCACACGGCGAGAAACGGGAGCAGCCACGTCCAGTTCATGCGCCTCCTTTCGCGGTCTGTTTTAAGCCACGGATGGAACACGGATTAAACACGGATGCAGAACTGGGGCGCAGGCCGTTGATTGCCCGCTGGCCAGCAGCAACGCTAGCTCCGCTCCGGTTCTTATCTGTGTTCAATCTGTGTTTCATCTGTGGCTAAAAACCCGCTCCACCAGCACCTCGCGCACGCAGCGTTCGTCCGCCGCCTTGGCCGTCAGGCGCAGGCCGCGAAAAATTACCGCGTCGCCCGGCGCGGGCACGACTTCCATCTGCGCGAGCAGCAGGCCGCCCATCGTGTCCACCTCCGGCACCTCGCCGAGTTCGGGATATTCGCGGCGGAAATCCTCGAGCCGCATCGTGCCGTTCACGCGCCAGCGGTCGGGGCCGAGCTTCTCCATGATGAAGCCCGCCGGCTGCGCCTCGCCGCGGATCGCGCCGATCATCTTCTCCAAAATGTCCTCCACCGTGACCAGCCCGGCGGTGCCGCCGAATTCATCCAGCACGATGGCGAGGCCGCGCTGCTGGCGCTGGAAGCTCTTGAGCAGTTGCAGCAAATTCATGCTCTCCGGCACGTAGGAGGGAAACTCCACCGCGTCCGCGAGGTCGCCGTCGGGGTTCAACAGCAGCGTGCGCGTGTTCAGGATGCCGACGATGGTGTCCGGCGTCTCGTCGTAGAGCGGCAGGCGGCGGTGCTGGAACTTCTTCGCGGCGACGATCATCTCCGTGACGGTCAGGTCGTCGGACAGGCAGGCCATTTTCGCGCGCGGCTGCATCACGTCGCGCGCCGTGCGGCGGTCGAGGCTGATGATTTGCAGGATGATCTCCTTCTCCGCCGCCGCGAGCGTGCCCTGCTGGAAGGCGAGATCGAGCAGCTCGCGGTATTCCTCGTCCGCGCTGGATTGCAGCGGCTTCAGTGAGCCGGGGGCGAAGGTGCGCACCAGCGCGTCGCTGATGCGCAGCGCCACCTGCCGCAGCGGGCGCGTCAGCCGTGTGAGCGTGAACATCGGGCCAGCGACGCGCAGCGCCCATTCCTCCGGCACGCGCACGGCGAGCGTCTTGGGAATCACCTCGCAGCCGATGAGGATGACCGCCAGCAGCATGGCGACCGTGAGGCTCAAGGGCCAGTTGCGCTCCGGCAGCGCGACCCAGAGCGCGACGGCGACGAGCGCGGCGTTGGCGAAGGTGTTGCCGAGCAGAATCGTGGCCAGCGCGTCCTGCGGCTGTTCGAGCAGCTTCACCACGAGGCCGCCGCGCGCGGGCGAGCGCTCGGCGAGCTGCCGCGCCCGCCATTTGCCGAGGGAAAACAGTGCCGATTCCGCCAGCGCGAAAAAGAAGCTCGCCGCCGCGAAGAACAGCACTGCCAGCACTGCGGTCAAAAGCATGGCCCACCTTACGAAATCCGGCGGGCAAAGCAAGGATGTGGAAATGAAAACGGCGGACAGCTAACCGGAACCATGCAGTTGAATGGGGAGCGCGTGGCGTCCCGCCCGCTGTTTTCGGCGTCCCGCCGAAAACTTCCTTCACCGAGCGGATGTCCCGTTTGGTGGGCGATGGTTTCGCCCGGAACCAGTCGGCGGGACGCCGACTGGTGCGACCGGGACGGTCGCGCTCCCCGTTTCAACTGCATTGTTCCGGGTTAATTACTGCGCCTGCCGGGCCTTGAGGAACTCGGCGGCCTTCTTCTGCGCGAGAGTGACCTCCTCCGGCTTCATCTTGGTGAGCACGAAGTCGCGGTTGTTGACGGCGTTGGTGTTGCCCTGCGCGGCGGCGAGGTTGAACCATTTGTGGGCCTCCACATAATTCGTCTCCACGCCCTGGCCGAGGGTGTAGTAGACGCCGAGATTCTGCTGGGCGATGTCGAAGCCCGCGTCGGCGGCCTTCTGATACCACGCGGCGGCTTCCTTGTGGCTCTTCTCCACGCCGAGGCCGCGGTCATACATGAAGCCGACTTCGTTCTGCGCGCGGACGACACCCGCGTCAGCGGCCTTGCGATACCATTTCAACGCTTCGGTGTAATTGGTCTCGGTGCCGCGCCCGTTGGCATACATCACGCCGAGGTTGAACTGCGCGAGGACGAGCTGCTGCTCGGCGGCCTTCTGATACCACGTGAACGCCTGCTTGGCGTCTTCCTTCACGCCCTCGCCCTTGTCATAGACCCAACCCAGCTCGTTTTGCGCGGCGGCGTCGCCCTGCGTGGCGGCCTTGCGGTAGAGGGCGATGGCGCCCGCCATGTCCTTGTCACCGCCGCGGCCACGGGCCTTCATGATGCCAAGGTAGTATTGCGCCTGGGCGTTGCCCGCGTTGGCGGCCTTGGAGAGGAGCTTCATCGCCTCGGTGTCGTCCTGCTTCACGCCCTGGCCGAGGTAGTAGAGGACGCCGAGATTCTTCTGCGCGACGGGGTCGCCGGCGTCGGCGGATTTGCGGAAGAGCTTGGCGGCTTCGGCGTAGTCGCTCGCGCCGCCGGTGCCGAAAGCGAGGAGGCGGGCGAGTTCGCTCTGCGCCGCCACGACGCCCTGATCGGCGGCCTTGCGGAACCACTTGATGGCTTCCGCCTGATCCGCCGGAACGCCGAGTCCCTTGGTGTAAACAACGCCGAGATTCTTCTGTGCGGTGGCGTCGCCTTGCTCGGCGGCCTTGCGGAAGTATTTGGCGGCCTCGACATCGTCCTGCTTGATGCCCTGGCCATTGTGATACATCAGGCCGAGTTCGTTTTGCGCTAGGGCATTACCCTTGTCGGCGGCCTTGCGGAACCACTTGGCGGCCTCGGCGTCGTCCTGCCGGACGCCCTGCCCGACGTAATACATGGAACCGAGGTGCTTCGCCGCGACGGCATCACCGGCGTCGGCAGCCTTGCGGAACCACTTGGCCGCCTCGTCGAACTGCTGGAGCACGCCGAGGCCGCGATAATAGGCCACGCCGAGGTCGAGGGCGGCCTTGGCGTCGCCCTTCTCGGCCTTCTTGGTGAGTTCCTTCAGGTCGGCGGTCTGGGCGGTGAGCGCCGCCGGCAGGGCCAGCGCGGCGGCGAGGAGGAGGTTTTGGACAAGTTTCATAGTGTTCAATTTCATATCAAGGGCGGGCAAAATAGGGTGCGGGGCGGGGGAAGGCAAATCTTTTTCCCGACGATTGAAGGCGCGCCTGGGCAAGGCCGCCAAATTCGGGGCAGTTATTTGCAAAAACAATGCTTTCGACTTGGCGGTGAGTTGTGCTATGGATAAAACGGTTCTCGTTGAAGTTTTTGAAGTTTTAATTGCCAGCGGAACACAAAGCAGTGCCGATTTTATGAGTGACGAAGCCATGAGCAATTTCACGCCGCGCGCCCAGCAGGTGCTGGCGCTCGCGCGCAAGGAGGCCGACCGGTTCAACCACAACTTTGTCGGCACGGAGCATCTGCTCCTCGGCCTGATCAAGCTCGGCCAGGGCGTCGCGGTCAACGTGCTGCAAAAGATGGGCCTCGACCTCGACACCGTCCGCCTCGAAGTCGAGAAGCAGGTCGGCACCGGCCCGGATCAAAAGCAGCTCGGCAACATCCCCTACACGCCGCGCGTGAAAAAAGTCCTCTCGCTCGCCGCGAAGGAGGCCAAGGCGCTCAATCACACTTACGTCGGCACCGAGCACATCCTCCTCGGCCTGCTGCGCGAGGGCGACGGCGTGGCGGCGCGCGTGCTCAAGAATCTCGACGTGGACATCGAGCTGACGCGGCAGGAGATTTTGAAGGAGCTGGATCCGAACTTCGGTTCCTCGGACGAGCCTGGCGAAGGCGAGGCGGGCAAGACGGAGAAGGGAACCGAAAAGAAAGCCGAGAACAAGACGCCTGCGCTCAAGGCGTTTGGCCGCGACCTCACGGAAATCGCGCGCAAGGGCGACATGGATCCGGTGATTGGCCGCAAGAACGAGATTGAGCGCGTCATCCAAATCCTCTGCCGCCGCACGAAGAACAACCCCGTGTTGCTCGGCGAGGCCGGCGTGGGCAAGACCGCCATCGTCGAGGGGCTGGCGCAGGAAATCGCGCGCGGCAACGTGCCGGAGCTGCTCCGCGAAAAGCGCGTCATCACGCTCGACCTCGCGCTGATGGTCGCGGGCACGAAGTATCGCGGGCAGTTCGAGGAGCGCATCAAGGCGGTGATGGACGAGATCCGCCGCTCGAAGAACATCATCCTCTTCATTGACGAGCTGCACACCATCGTCGGCGCGGGCAGCGCGGAAGGCACGATGGACGCCTCGAACATCATCAAGCCCGCGCTCTCGCGCGGCGAGATGCAGTGCGTCGGCGCGACCACGCTCAACGAATACCGCAAATACATCGAGAAGGACGCCGCACTCGAACGCCGTTTTCAGACGGTGAAAGTGGAGGCGCCTTCCATTGAGGACGCCATCGCGATTCTCAAGGGGCTTCGCATCAAATACGAAGATCATCACAAGGCCAACATCAGCGACGCCGCCGTCGAGGCCGCCGTGAAGCTTTCCGACCGCTACATCACCGGGCGGTTCCTGCCGGACAAGGCGATTGACGTGATGGACGAGGCCGGCTCGCGGGCGCGCATCAATTCCATGACGCGCCCGCCCGATGTGAAGTCGCTCGAAACCGAGATCGAGGAAATCAAAGGCCGCAAGGAACGCTCGATCAAGGATCAGGACTTCGAGGGCGCGGCGCAGATGCGCGACTTGGAAAAGCAGGCCAAGGAAAAATTGGAGGCCGTGCTGCTCGCGTGGAAAACTTCGCGTGACGAAAAGCGCGTCACCATCGAAGAAGACGACATTTTGCAGGTGGTTTCCAAGTGGACGGGCATTCCGCTCCAGCGCATGGAACAGAACGAGGCGAAGAAGCTTTTGGAAATGGAGAAGGAGCTTTCCAAGAGCGTCATCGGCCAGCGCGAGGCCGTCACCGCGCTGTGCAAGGCGCTGCGCCGTTCGCGCGCGAATCTCAAAGACCCGAAGCGCCCCATCGGCACGTTTGCGCTGCTCGGCCCCACGGGCGTCGGCAAGACGATGCTCGCCAAGACGCTCGCCGAGACGATGTTCGGCGACGCGAAATCGCTCATCCAGATCGACATGAGCGAATACATGGAGCGCCACAACGCCTCGCGCATGGTCGGCTCGCCGCCGGGCTACGTGGGTTTCGAGGAGGGCGGCCAGCTCACCGAGCAGGTGCGCCGCAAGCCGTATTCCGTGGTCCTCTTCGACGAAATTGAGAAGGCCCATCCCGACGTGATGAATATGCTGCTCCAGATTCTTGAGGAGGGAAAACTGACCGACAACATGGGCCGCGTGATTGATTTCCGGAACACCGTCGTGCTGATGACCTCCAACGTCGGCTCGGAAACCATCAAGAAAAATTCCACCATGGGCTTTGCGCCCGTCAATGACGAGTCGAGCTACGAGAAGATGCGCGAGAAAATCATGGACGAGGCCAAGCGCGGCTTCCGCCCGGACTTCCTCAACCGGCTTGACGACATCATCGTCTTCCGCACGCTGACCAAGCCCGACCTCGTGCAGATATTGGATTTGGAAATTGAGAAGGTCATGCAGCGGCTCAAGGCCAAGAACATCCGGCTCGAACTGGACGGCAAGGCCAAGGATTTCCTTGTGGAAAAGGGCTACGATCCCACCTATGGCGCGCGCCCGATGCGCCGCGCCGTCGAGCGCTTCCTCGAAGATCCGCTGGCCGAGGAGATTCTCCGTGGCAATCTGCACGACAATGATCCCATCGCGGTGAGCGTGACGGAGGGCAAGCTGACCTTCAGCCAGAAGAGCGACGGCTCGATAATCCAGGCCGAGGGAGCCTTGTCGAGTTGAGCCGGAGGGCGAATTGAGGCGCTGTCCCGTGCGGGCAGCGCCTTTTTCTTTATCCTCATGTTGTTTTGGGACTGGCAAGAGGATGTTACATATCTTTTGAAAGCATCGTCCATTCGTCCCGTCAAAACGTCGGTTATTATTCTGCCATGAGTCCGGCAATGCGATTCTGTGTTTTGTGGGCGGTTGGGCTGCCGCTGTCCGTTTTGTCCGCCGCCTCTTCGGCGGATGGAAAGGTGGATTTTCAGCGCGACGTCCGGCCCATCCTCTCGCGCAACTGCTTCGCCTGCCACGGCCCCGACGACAAGGCGCGCAAGGCGAAGCTCCGGCTCGACCTGCGCGACGAGGCGCTCAAGCCCGCGAAATCTGGCGAGCATCCGCTCGTGCCTGGCAAGCCGGATCAGAGCGAAGTCGTCCGCCGCATTTTTTCCCAGGATCACGACGAGGTGATGCCGCCGCCCGAGGCGAAGAAGAATCTCACCGCCGCCGAAAGGGAAACGCTCCGCAAGTGGATCGCCGCCGGCGCGGATTACAAGCCGCACTGGGCGTTCGTCCCGCCGAAGCAATCCGCGCCGCCGTCGGTGAAACAGAAGGGATGGGTGTGCAACCCGATTGATAACTTCATCCTCGCGCGGCTGGAGAAGGAGAAGCTCAAGCCCTCGCCGCCCGCCGATGCCTACACGCTCGTGCGGCGGCTTTATCTCGATCTCATTGGATTGCCGCCGACGCCGGAGGAGGTGGAGGCGTTCGTGCGCGACTTCTCCCCTGCCACCGGTGAAAGCGGGAAAGCGGGAAAGCGGGAAAGCGGGCAGCGCGCCGTCGAAGCCCTCGCGGACAAGCTGCTCGCCTCGCCGCACTACGGCGAGCGCTGGGCGCGCAAGTGGCTCGACCTCGCCCGCTACGCCGACACCAACGGCTACGAGAAGGACCGCCCGCGCAACATCTGGCCGTGGCGCGACTGGGTCATCCACGCGCTCAACGCGGACATGCCGTTTGACCGGTTTACCATCGAACAACTCGCGGGCGACCTCCTCCTTGAATCTCAAAATTCAAAATTCAAAACTCAAAATTTAAGCCCCCTCATCGCCACCGGCTTTCACCGTAACTCCATGCTCAACGAGGAGGGCGGCATTGACCCGCTGGAGTTCCGCTTCTACGCGATGGTGGATCGCGTCGCCGTCACCGGCACCACGTGGCTCGGCCTTACCACGCAATGCGCGCAGTGCCACACGCACAAGTTCGATCCCATCCCGCACCGCGAGTATTACTCGTTGATGGCGTTCCTCAACAGCGCCGACGAGCCGGAGATTGACCTGCCGAATCCCGACATCACCGCGCAACGCAAAGCACAGGAGGAAAAGATCGCGAAGCTCGTCACCGGCCTGGCTGAAAAGTTTCCGGTGGGAACGAACTCAACTCCATCGCTCCCGCCGCGCGAGCACTTGGAGCAAAAGTTTTCCGCGTGGCTCGAAGCCGAGCGCACCCGCTCGGTGAACTGGCAGGTGCTCAAGCCCGCCGCGCTGAAGGCCAACCTTGCGCTGCTCACGCCCCAGCCCGACCATTCCGTGCTTGCCACCGGCGACCAGTCGAAGAGCGACACCTACGAGTTGAAGTTCCGCGTGCCCGCCGGCGCGACGGCGTTCCGGCTCGAAGCAATTCCTGACGACCGTCTGCCGGAGCACGGCCCCGGCGCGGTCTATTACGAGGGGCCGCGCGGAGATTTCTTCTTGAGCGAGTTCACCGCGAGCGCGGGCGGCGCGGCGCTGAAGTTCGCCAGCGCGACCGACAGCTACGGCAAGGCCGGCATTGGTCGTGGCACCGCGCAGGCGTCCAACTGCATTGACGGCGACCAGCAATCCGGCTGGTCCATCAACGGCGGCCAGGGCCAGCGGCACGTCGCGGTCTTCAATCTCGCGCAGCCGCTCGCGGCGGCGGGCGAGGTCGAGATCAAGATGCTCTTTGAAAAACACTACGCCGCGCCGCTCGGTCGCTTCCGCATCTCGGTGACGACGGACAGTGCGAAGCCCGTGGCCCGCGCGTTCGAGGACGAGGTCGAGCGTTTGTTGCTCGTGCCCGATGCTCAACTCACCGCCGTTCAGCGCGAGCAGTTGCGCCGGACGTTTTTGCTCAACGCGCCCGAACTCGCCGCCGCGCGCGCCGAGATTGAGAAGTTGAAAAAAGCGATGCCGGAACTGCCGACGACGCTCGTGCTGAAGGAGCGTCCAAAGGAAAATCCGCGCGCGACCTTCATCCATAATCGCGGCGAGTTTCTTCAGCCGACCGAGAAGGTCGAGCCGGGCACGCTCTCCGCGCTGAATCCTTTGCCCGCTGATGCGCCGCGTAACCGGCTCACGTTCGCCAAGTGGCTCGTCTCGCCGGAGAACCCGCTCACGGCGCGCGTCACGGTCAATCGCCAGTGGCACATCTTGTTCGGCCGCGGCCTTGTGCGCACCACGGAGGACTTTGGACTGATGGGCGAGGTGCCATCGCATCCCGAGCTGCTCGACTGGCTCGCGGTGGAGTTCGTGAAGCAGGGCTGGTCGCTCAAGAAACTGCACAAGCTCATCGTCACCAGTGCGACCTACCAGCAGTCCTCGCGCGTCACGCCGGAGCTGACCGCGAAGGATCCGAACAACATCCTCCTCGCCCGCGCGCCCCGCGTGCGCGTCGAGGCCGAGATGATTCGCGATGCGACCCTGCGCGCCAGCGGCCTGCTCTCGCCGAAGATCGGCGGGCCGAGCGTCTTCCCGCCGCAACCCGCGAGCGTGACGAGCGAGGGCGTCTACGGCGTGAAGTCATGGGACGAGAGCAAGGGCGAGGATCGCTACCGGCGCGGTCTCTACACGTTCACCAAGCGCAGCGCGCCCTTCGCGATGTTCAACACGTTCGATGCACCGAGCGGCGAGGCGTGCGTCGCGCGCCGCGACATCTCCAACACGCCGCTCCAGGCGCTCACGCTGCTCAACGACGTGACCTTCACCGAAGCCTCGCAAGCGATGGGCAAGCTGCTCGCCTCGCGCGCGGGCACCGTCGAGGAGCGCGTGGCCTACGCCTTCCGCCGCGTGCTCACGCGCCCGGCCTCGAAGGATGAAGTCGCGATGCTGGCAAAGTTTTTCGAGACGCAGAAGCAGCGCTTCGTAGCGAAGGAACTCGACGCCGCGAAGATCTCCGGCCCCGGCGAAGGCGACGCGAACGAGCGCGCCGCGTGGGCCGCGCTGGCCCGCGCGCTTTTCAATCTCGATGAAGCGATCACGAAAGGTTGAGCCATGAATCCAATCCAACAGAACAGCCTCAACTTCACGCGCCGCTGGTTCCTCCGCGAATGCGGTGTCGGCGTGGGCAAGATGGCGCTCGCCGGATTGCTGGCGGACAGCCTCGGGCGGCGCACGATGGCCGCGGGAGTTGCGCCGGCGAATCCAATGGCGCCGCGCCAGCCGCACTTCGCCCCGAAGGCCAGGCGCGTCATCCACCTCTTCATGGCCGGTGCGCCGAGCCAGCTTGATCTGTTCGATTACAAGCCGGAGCTTGCCAAACTCGAAGGCAAGCCGCTGCCGCCCTCGGTGATTGGCGGGCAGCGCTACGCGTTCATCCGGCCCGACGCGGCGGTGCTGGGGCCGCGCTACAAGTTTTCAAAACACGGCCAATGCGGCGCGGAGATTTCCGAGATCATGCCGCACCTCGCGGGCATTGCGGACGACATCTGCCTGGTGAAGTCGGTGAAGACCGACCAGTTCAACCACGCGCCCGCGCAGATTTTCTTCAACACCGGCTTCTCGCAGCCCGGCCGGCCCAGCATGGGTTCGTGGGTGCTCTACGGGTTGGGCGCGGAGACGCAGAACCTTCCTGCCTTCGTCGTGATGAGCACCGGCAGCGGCATCAGCGGCGGCGCGGCGTGCTGGTCGAGCGGTTTTTTGCCGACGGTCTATACGGGCGTGCGCTTCCGCAACCAGGGCGATCCCATTTTGAACGTCAGCAACCCCGCCGGGGTGGATGCCCGGCTCCAGCGCGACTCGCTCGATCTCGTCGGCGCGTTGAACCAGCGCCGGCTCGTCACCGAGGGCGACCCGGAGATCGCCACGCGCATCGCGCAATACGAGATGGCCTTCCGCCTCCAAACTTCCGCGCCGGAATTGATGGATCTGAAGCAGGAAAGCCAGGCGACGCTCGACGCCTACGGCTGCAAGCCCAACGAGGCGTCCTTCGCGCGCTCGTGCCTGCTGGCGCGGCGGATGATCGAACGCGGCGTGCGCTTCATCAACATCTACAACGAGGGCTGGGACGCGCACTCCGACGTGCTCGGCAACCTGAAGAACAACTGCGGCAAGACCGACAAGGCCGCCGCCGCCCTCGTGCGCGACCTCAAGCAGCGCGGACTCCTTGATGACACGCTCGTGATCTGGGGCGGCGAATTCGGCCGCACGCCGATGGTCGAGACCAACGCCTCGCTCGGCCGCTCGCTGGGCCGTGATCATCATCCGCAGGCGTTCACGATCTGGATGGCCGGCGGCGGCATCAAGCCGGGGCTCACCTACGGCGCGACAGATGACCTTGGCTTTCACGTCGTCGAGAATCCCGTCCATGTGCGCGACCTGCAGGCGACGATCCTGCACCAGCTCGGCTTCGATCACGAGAAGCTGAACTTCCCCTTCCAAGGCCTGGACTTCCGGCTCACCGGCGTCGAGCCGTGCAAGGTGGTGAAGGATATTCTGGCGTGAGCGAGTTTAGCGGCCTGCGGAGGTTTGCAGGGCAGGGGAGGTGATGGTGGAAAGCTGCTGGCGCTTGGTCTGCTGCAAGGCGTGGCGTTCCCGAATGAGGTGCTCCTGTTCCGCGTCGCTGCACGCGGGGTCGCTGACGCGGCGGGTAAGCTCGGCCACCTGCCGGTCAATGAACTGGTTCCGCAGGCGCAGGGTGACATCGGCGAGCTGCTGCTCCACCTGCGGGAGGGCGCGGCTTTCGGCGAGCGCCTCGGTCAGCAGGCTGCGCGCGGCGTCGCCCTCCAGGCGCGCGGCGAATTCGGCGACGCTGTGCCAGGACTGCTCGCGCTCGGTCGCGAGGCGGGTGGAGACGATTTCACGGACGAGCGGGTGGGCAATCCACGCGGGGTCAAGGTGCCGTTCCGCCCATGCAGCCAGCGAATCATTGTTGAGCAGCAGTTTCAAAAGCCACAACTCCGTCTGCGGCGGGCGGGCAATCTCCTCGGTTTCGGGCATGGCCTCTTCATCAGCGGACGGTGCCGTTGGGCCGCCGCCTCGGGAAATCTTTCTGAACTCGGCGCGTGTGGCCTCGACGGCGACGCCGAGGCGCAGGGCGGTTTTCTGCGCGTGCTTGTCCGCGAGCACGGCGTCGCCGGTCTTGTGGACGGCCTCGGCCATCGCCTTGAGCACGGCGGCGCGGCCCTTGTCGGTCGCCACGTCGTTCTGGGCGCAGAGACGGTTGAGGTAGTAGTCGAAGAATCCCTCGGCGTTCTGGATTAGCTGCTCAAATGCCGCCGCGCCGTTGGCCTTGATGTAGCTGTCGGGATCGTGTGGAGAGGGCAGGGTGGCGACGCGGATGGCGAGGCCGGAGGCGAGCAGGATGTCGAGCGAGCGCACGGCGGCCTTCTGCCCGGCGTTGTCGGAGTCGAAGCAGAGGACGACTTCGTTGACGTAGCGCTTGAGGATGCGCGTGTGGTCGGCGGTGAGCGCGGTGCCCTGCGGCGCGACGACGTTCTGCACGCCGGCCATGAAGCACGCGATGAGGTCAAGCTGGCCTTCGCAGATGATGGCGAACTGCTTGTCGAGCAGGGCGCGCCTGGACTTGTCGAGGCCGAAGATGACCTTGCCCTTGGTGAAGATGGGCGTCTCCGGCGAGTTGACATATTTGGCGGTCTTCTCGTCGCCGGTGAGGATGCGCCCGCTGAATCCGACGATGCGCCCCTGCTCGTCGCAGATGGGGAAAATCAGCCGTCCGCGAAAGCGGTCGTAGTGGCCGTCGGCCCCCTCGCGCTTGAGAATCAAACCGCCCTGCTCGACGAGCGCGAGGTCGTGGTTTTTGCTTTTCGCCCAGTTCACCGTGTCATCCCACTTGTCGGGCGCGTAGCCGAGGCGGAAGAGTTTGATGGCCTCGGCGGAGACGCCGCGCTTGGCGAGATAGTCGCGGGCGATCTGGCCGGCGGCGTCGTTGAGCAGGGCGGCGTGCCAGCGCTGGGCGATCTGGTCGTGAATCTGGCGGAGGACATCTTTTATTTCGCGGGCCTGCTGCTGGCCGGGTGAGTTTTCAAAGTTGAGCGGGATTTTGGCGCGTTCGGCGAGGCGGCGCACGGCGTCGAGGAAGCCGATGTTCTCGTAGTCCTTGACGAAGGTGAAGACGTCGCCGCCCTTGTGGCAGCCGAAGCAGTGGAAGATTTGCTTGTGCGGGTTGACGTTGAAGCTGGGCGACTTCTCGCGGTGAAAGGGGCAGAGGGCGGTGAAGTTCGCGCCCGCGCGCTTGAGCGGCACGTAGCCGCCGATGACTTCGACGATGTCGCAGGCGGCCCGGATTTGTTCGAGCGTGGCGGGAGGGATCAGGCCGGGCATGGCGGGGAAGAACCGCCGCTACTTTTTCCTGGCGGTGTCGGGGGCGTTGGTCGGCACGGAATTGGTGACCGCAGCAGAATTGGTGGCTTCCGTTTTGCGCTGTTCCCTGCGCTCCTTGAGGGAGGGCTGGGAGCCGGGTTTGGCATCCGGGCTGGTGGGCACGATCAACTGATCCGCCAGGTGTTTGCGGATGAACGGGCCGGTCAGGGATTTTTGGAAGATGCCCATTTGAATCTGTCCGAACGGAGGAAACATATCTGTTCCGTCACTGGCCTTTTGCCGGCGGGCGATTTCTTTCTTCACCTCCGCCTCGCTGAAGGGGATGGCGTTCAGCAGCGCCAGCACCACCAGCAGCATGCAGAAAAACCGAACCATGCCCGCGAGCATTCCGAGGTAGTATTCCGCTCCGCCGAAGAGGTCGCTGCCGATCACTTTTTCACCGGCCTTGACCTTGAACGTGGTGAAGATCGCCTTGATGGCCATGGCCAGAAAGGCGAAGCAGATCATGTAGGAATACATCAGCGGCAGGGTGGTTTTCAGGGCAAAGAGATTACCCAGCGGCTGGTAGTAGATCGGGCAGAGCACGACGATCAGCAGCCACTCGAAGACGTCCAGCAGCTCGAGGGACATGCCGCGCTTGCGCCCGACCACCAGGCCAATGATCAGGATGATGACAAGCAGGAAATCAAACCCGTTGAGCGGAAGACCTGCCCCGGCGGCGGGGCCGGCGGCGGGCGCGTTGGTGCCGGGCGCGGCGGCCAGCATCACACTGTGCGCCCAAGTCGTGGCCATGCCTTCCGTGTTCATAATGATTTTGTTCAACGATGCGAGCGGAATTTACCGCCTCAACCGGGAATTGCCAGCTTCAATTTCACGATGCCATGCGGGCCATCACTGGTTCGCCTTGAGCCAGAACCGGATGTCCGTGGCTTTCGGGTGCCGAGGTTCCAGCTCCAGCACTTTCAGGTAATGCTCGCGGGCCAGCGCCCGCAGGGAGAGCTGCTCGACATACAGGTTGGCCAGCGCCAGATGCGCCCGCGTCTCTTCGGGGCGCTCGGCCAGCAGCCGCTCCAGCTCGTTCGCCGCGTCCAGGTGATAGCCGCCCTTGCGCAGCGCCTGCGAAAAACTGTAGCGCGCGTCGGCGGACTTCTCGTCAATCGCCAGCGCCGTCTCCAGCGCGGACAAAGCCGCCGGCACGTCGTCTTGCTCATGGAGGGCCAGGCCGAGATTGTAGTTCGCCTCGAAGAAGGCCGGGTTGGATTTCAATGCCGCCTGATACGCGGCGACGGCCTCCGTCAGCTTGCCCTGCCGGTGCGCCTTCAGCCCCCGGTCAAACGGCGCGAGCGCGGCGGGCTGGTTTCCGGCGGCGGGAACTGGCGGCGACAGATACGCGTAGCGCCGCGAAGAACTGCCCGGCGGCGTTTCCGGCGCGGAAACCGCCGGCGGGGCGGGGGTGGCCGCCGGCGCGTCGGTCACCGTGTTCGTGCCCGCGTTGAACAGCACGTCGGGTTTCGGCGTGCGCCTGAACAGGTTCACCGGGTTGATGCGATCCAGAAAACTTCCCTTCTCCGGCTTGTCGCCCGCGACCGTGTTGGTTTTCGCGGCGGCGTCCGTCTCGACGGGGGTGACCCGATTGGAGGGTGCCTCCAGCCGGGCGAGGTTGGTCATCAACGGCGGCGGATTGCTGGCCGGCGGCGTGGGGGCGGCCAGCAGTTTGTCCGGTGTTTTCACCGCCGACTTTTGGGCCGTGACCGGGGGCGTGTTTGAGACGCCGGGGTTTCGGGGCAACGCATTTGTCGCCGCCCGCGTGGCGGGGACGCCGGCAACCACCGGAAGGTTGGTGGGCGCAACTGCCTGCGTCACCGCATTCGTCACCGGCGGCTTCGGCGGATTCAACTCCGCTTCGAGCCGGCGGGCGAGTTCCTCGACCTGCGCGCGGTTGGGCGGCGGCGGCTGGAGCGCGAGATACTCGCGGTATTTTTGCAGCGCGAAAGGCCGCCTGTCCACGGGCCGCTGCGGCAGATAAAACTGGGAGACCACGGCCAGGTTGAACAGCGCTGGCGGGTGGTTCGGCTGCGCCTGCAACGCCGCGATGAAAAACCCCGCCGCTTCAGCGGGTTTGCCCCGATAGACTTGCACGAGGCCGAGGGAGGTCGTCGCCTCGGCGTTCTTCGCGTCGAGCGCCAGCGCCTGGCGGAAACTTTTCTCCGCGAGATCGAACTGCCGCAGGCGCAGCTGTGCGGTGCCGAGCTTGAGCCACGCCGCAAGCTGGCGCGGCTGGAGCACGGTGAAGGCCCGCAGCTCCTCCGCCGCGCCCGCGTAGTCCTGGCGCTCCAGCAGCAGGCAGCCGAGATTGAAGTGCGCCACCGGCAGGTTCCGCCCTGGCGCGAGCGCCTGGCGGTAGGCGCGCACGGCCTCGTCGTGGCGGCCCGCGCCGTGCAGCGCGAGGCCGAGGTGGTTCCACGCCTGGGCGTTCTGGGGCAGCAGGTTCACGGCGGTCTGAAGCTTTTCCACCGCCTGCGCGTATTGGCCGCGCTGGAGCAGGCCCTCGCCCTCCAGCAGCGCACGCGGCCCCGGCGGAGTGCAGCCCGTCAGCAGCAGCACGGCCAGAACACCCGGGGAAATTCGACGCCAACCTGCCGCCCACATTTTTGTAGTCAGCATTGGCCCTGCTGGTAGCATTCGCAGTCCGCAGTGTCAAGCAATGCACCGCCAAGTTTTCCGCGACACGCCCGCCAGTTCATTTGGGCGGGCGGGCTGGCGCTTTTTATTGCCCTCCTCGCCGCCGCTGCGCCGGAGAAATTCGAGGTTCATCCCGGTGAAGTGTCCTCCGCCCGCGTCGTCATCGTGCAGGACAGCCGCGCCCTCGAAGCCCTCTCTCCGCGCCCGGAAATCATCCGCGACATGGTGCGTCGCGGCCTGCTTCATTTCACCCGCGAGTCCACCGAGGCCGCCGCTTGGCGCTCGCTCCTTTCCACGCAGGACGTGGTGGGCCTGAAAGTCCACGCCGCGCCAGGGGCCAACAGCGGCACCCGCCCCGCCGTCGTCGCGGCGGTGATCGAGAGCCTGCGTGACTTCGGCGTGCCGCCGCGCCAGATCGTGATCTGGGACAAACGCCTGGCAGACTTGAAAAGCTCCGGTTTCGACACGCTTGCCAAGCGCTACGGCGCGCGTGTCGCCGCCAGCCTCGAAACCGGCTACGACGAGAAAAATTTCTACGACTCCGCGCTGCCCGGCCAGCCGGTCTTCGGCGATTTGGAATTTGGCCGCTCCGCCGCAAACGTCGGGCGGCGCTCGTTCGTCACCAAATTGCTCACGAAGAAAATCACCAAAATCATCAACCTCACGCCGCTCTTCAACCACAACCTCACCGGCGTTTCCGGCAGCCTCTCCACGCTCGCCCTCGCCAGCGTGGACAACACCATCCGCTTCGAGTCGCACTTCTCGCGGGTTGCGCAGGCCGTGCCGGAGATTTACGCGCTGCCCGCCGTCGGCGAGCACGTCGCGCTGCACATCGTGGACGCGCTGCTCTGCCAGTATCAGGGCGAGGAGCGCGCCCTGCTGCACTACTCGGCGGCGCTGAACCAGCTTCGTTTCAGCAACGACCCCGTGGCGCTCGACGTCCTCTCGCTGGAGGAACTGGATCGCCAGCGCCGCGCGGCGAACATTTATCTCACCAGCGGCAACACCAACCTCATGGAACTCTACCGCAATGCTGCGCTGCTCGAACTCGGCGTCAGCGAGCGCGCCCGCATCCGCGTCGAGGAAGCGCGGTGAAATCCGATCTCCACGCTCGATGAGCCGGGTGATTTGAAGCAGAGCGCAATTTTGAAGTTGGACACCGGGCGGCTTTTTCCTACGGTTTCACCAACTCCATGAATACCGCGCGACGTTGCTGCCTTTTTTTCATCCTGACCTTTCTGGTGGCGAATTGTGCATCGGAGGCCGCCTCCTCTTTTCGTGCCGGAGCGGCGGCCATTGACATCACGCCCGCCAATTTCCCCGTCATCGTCAACGGCGGATTTCTGGAGAAGCAGGCGACGAAGGCGAACGACCGGCTTCATGCGCGCGCCCTCGTCTTCGACGACGGCAAGACGCGGGTCGCGATCTGCGTCGTGGACACATGCATGATGATGCGCGAACTGATTGACAACGCAAAGGCGCTCGCGAGCAAGACCACTGGCATTCCGACCGGCCGAATGCTCGTCTCCGCCACGCACACGCACTCCGCGCCGGCGGCGATGGCCTGCCTCGGCACGAGCCTCGACACGAATTACGCCAGGTGGCTGCCCGGCAAAATCGCCGAAGCCATCGAAGCGGCGGCGAAAAAACTCCAACCCGCGCGCGTCGGCTGGGCCGTGGTGCCGGCATGGGAATTCACCAACTGCCGCCGCTGGATTCGCCGCCCGGACAAGCTGATCACCGATCCCTTCGGCGTCGTCTCCGCGCGCGCCAACATGCATCCCGGCTACCTGAACCCCGACGCCATCGGGCCGAGCGGGCCGGTTGATCCCGACCTTTCGATCCTCTCCGTGCAGACGCGCGACGGACGGCCGCTGGCGCTGCTCGCGAATTTTTCCATGCACTACTTCGGCGCGGGCCCGGTCTCGGCGGATTACTTCGGCAAGTTCGCCGACGGCATCGGCAAACACGTCGGCGTGCGCGAGGGCGAGTCATTTGTCGGCATCATGTCGCAGGGCACGAGCGGCGATTCGCACTGGATGGATTACAGCCGTGAGAAGCGGAACATCACCTCCGACCAATACGCGGAGGGCCTGATGAAACTCGCCACCGAGGCTTGCGCGAAAATCCAGCACCACGACTCCGCGCCGCTCGCGATGGCCGAGGCGAAATTGAAATTGCGCCGCCGCGTCGCCGACGAATCGCGCCTCGCGTGGGCGCGCAAAATCGTGGACGCAATGGGCGACCGCATCCCGGCGAACCAGCCGGAGGTCTATGCGCGCGAGCAGGTGCTCATCGCCGCCGCGCCGGAACGCGAGTTGAAACTACAGGCGCTGCGCATCGGCGAACTCGGCATTACCGCGATTCCCAACGAGGTCTATGCCATCACCGGCCTCAAGCTGAAGGCGCAGAGTCCGCTGCGGCCCACTTTCAACATCGAACTCGCCAATGGCTCCGAGGGCTACATCCCGCCGCCGGAGCAGCACGCGCTCGGCGGCTACACCACGTGGGCCGCGCGCACCGCGGGCCTCGTCCCCGAAGCCGAGCCGCGCATCGTCGAGACCGTGCTTGGTCTTTTGGAAAAAGTCTCCGGCGAGAAGCGCCGCAAGGTCGTGGATGAAAACGGCACCTACGCGCAGGCCGTGCTCGCCGCAAAGCCGATCGCCTACTGGCGGATGAACGAGTTCGTTCCGCCGACCGCGTTCGATGCGAGCGGAAACAAGAACCACGCGACCTACGGTTGGGCGCGCGGCGTCGCGTTTCACCTGCTCGGCGTTGGCAACGGTATGGGCGCGTCCTCACAGGCGTCTTTAGTGAGCACGGCTTTCTCCGGGCCGAACCAACTCAACCGCTCGCCCCACTTCGCCGGCGGCTCGATGAAGGCGGAGTTGAAGAAGCTTGGCGCGGACTACACGACCACCTTCTGGCTCTGGAATGGACTCGACCCGAAAGCCCGCGCGACCGCCGGCATCGTTTTCACGCGCGGCGGCGAGCGGCTCGGCATCACGGGCACTACCGGGGCGCCGGGCCGGCTCTTCTTCGCTACGAGCACGACTGCATCGTTGGCGCTGGGCAGGACCGAGTTGCTCTGGAAGGACTGGCACCACGTCGCACTCGTCCGCGAGGGCAAACGCGTCACGGCGTATCTCGACGGCAAGCCGGAACTGTCCACCGAGAGCGATGTGCCGCCATCCGGCGTGAAACTCTTCTTCGGTGGCCGCGTCGAGGACGGCTTCACTCTCGACGGGAAAATAGACGAAGCCGCCGTCTTCAATCGCGCGCTCACTGCGGGCGAAATCGCCGCGCAGCATCAGGCCAGCGGCCCGCCGCCGCGCTCGACCGTGCCGCTGCCACCCGCTGTTGCACTGAAGGCGAAGTGAGTGTTCAACGCGCTGACTTCGCAGGCTTTCGCTTTTCACCGCACACAGCACACCCCGGCTCACGCCGGATTTTCATCGTGCGAAAAGTCATGTCGCGAAGGTGCATCGTCAGCAGCCGACCGGCGAGCGGTTCGCCAATGCCCGCGATGAGTTTGATGACTTCCGCCGCGCCCAGCGCGCCGACCGTGCCCGCGACCGCGCCGAACACGGGGAACTCGCGCTTCCAATGCGCCGGGTCCTCGGGGTAGAGGCAGGCGAGGCAGGGCGTGCGCCCGGGGATAAACGTGGTGAGGTGCGCGTCAAAGTCGAACATCGCGCACTCGACCATCGGCTTGCGCTGGCGAACGCACTCACGGTTAAGCAGGAAGCGCTCTCGGAAAAGTGGCGCAGCATCCACCACTACATCGGCCTGCTTCACGAGACGCGCGGCATTTTCCTCCGAGATATTTTCCGGCACGGCCACGATCTCGACGTTGGGATTCAGCTCGCGTAACCGCCGCGTCGCCGATTCAACCCGCGGCTTGTCCAGCCAGTCGGTGGTCATGAGAAGCTGGCGGTTGAGGTCGCTGGGCTTCAGGTTGCCGGCGTGGGCGAGGATGAGCCTGCCCACGCCCGCAGCCGCAAGCTGATACGCCGCGCAGCCTCCGACCCCGCCCACGCGCGTTACGAGCACGCTCGCGGCCTTGAGTTTGCGTTGGCCGGCTTCGCCGAAATCATCCACCCACATCTGCCATTCGTATCGGGCGCGCTCTTGTGCAGTCAGTTTTGGCAATTTCATGGCAACTCGGGCAGCAACGGTGACTCCTGCACGCGGCCGTCGTCGAGGCGGAACAGGACATCGGCCAGGCGCGCGGCTTCGCTGCGGCTGTGGGTGATGTGCAAGGCGGTGACGCCGAGTTCACGCTGGATATTCTTCAGCAACTTGGCGAGGTCGTCGCGCAGTTCCTCGTCGAGGGCGGAGAGCGGTTCATCGAGTAACAGCACGCTCGGCTTGGCGGCGAGCGCGCGGCCCAGAGCGACGCGCTGGCGTTCGCCGCCGGAGAGATTGTTCGGCAGGCGGTCGAGCAGGTGCGCGACGCCGAGGTGCGCGGCGAGTTCGTTGACGCGCTGCTGGATTTCGTCCGCGGGCCGACGTCGAATGCGGAGCGCGAAGCCGATGTTCTCGCGCACGGTCATCGTCGGAAACATCGCGCCGTCCTGCGGCACGTAGCCAATGCCGCGCGCACCAGGCGGCAAGTTCGTCACTTCCCGCTCTGCAATGAACACCCGGCCCGACGCCGGTCGGCGCAGGCCGCAGAGGATTTCGAGCAACGAAGTTTTGCCGCAGCCCGTCCGTCCCATGAGCACGGCGTAACTTTTCTCCGGCACGGTGAACGAGACGTTCTCCAATCGGAAGCCGCCCGCTTGCCACGCGATGTTGTCGAAGCGGATCACGCTACGCCTTCCGAAGTATTCAGTATCCAGTGTTCAGTATTCAGTGACTGGAACGAGCGCCCGTTGCGCCGGACTGAACACCGAACACTGGAGACTGAACACTTCTTCATACCTCTTCCCCCATCCACTTCACCGCCGCGAGCACAACGATGGCGCAGACCACCATCAGCAGGCTTACGGCCACGGCGGCCTCCAGGTTGCCGACGCTCAACTCCAGCCAAACGGTCGTCGGCAGCACTTCGGTCTTCATGCGCGTCGCGCCGGCGAAGACGAGGATGGGGCCAAACTCGCCGAGGCTCCGCGCCCACGCCACGCTCGCGGCGGCGAACATCCCGCGCCGCGCCGCCGGCAGCGTCACGAGCCACACTGCCCGCGCGCGCGTGCAGCCGAGCGTCATCGCCACGTCCTCGGGCCGCGAGGAGAGGTGGTCGAACGTGTGCCGCATCGTGCGCACCGCGAACGCCGCGCCGATGGTGAATTGCGCCAGCACCACGCCATAGACCGTGTAGGTGAACGTCACCGTGGTGGACTCGATGAACTTGCCGAAACCCGTTTGAAACAGGATGAGCAGGCACAACCCCATGACCATTGGCGGAAGCACAATTGGGATGTCCAGCGCCGCCTCGACCCAGTGTTTGCCGGGAAAACGCGCGCGCGCCAGCAGGTAACCCACCGGCACCGCGAGCAGCAGCGACAGCAGCGCCGTGACCGTGCAGGTGATGAGGCTGAGAAAAATGGAGTGCTGGATTTCCCGTTTGCCGAGCGCCTCGATGAGTTTTCCAGGCGTGGTGTAGCCCGCGGTCGCCACGAGCATCGCCACGAGGAAAAGCAGATACAGCCCCGCGACCACCGCGAGCGAGAGCCAGAAGGGCGAGACGCGCAGCTTCATTTCCCCTTCGGCACCGGCGGCGTCGCGCCTTCGACGTTTTCGCCGCCCTTCAACCACTCGGGCACGACGATGTCCTTGCTCTTCATCGCCGGCTCGTTGCCGCGCCATTGGAAACCGGCCTGCTCGAACTCGCCGCGATTGGCTTTCAGAAAATCCAGCAGCCGCGTCGCGAGCTGGCGGTTCGGCGAATCCTTCCGCACGGCGAAGGGTTGAATCGCCTTCGCGCCCGCGTGCTGGATGGGAAAAAACTCGATGTGCTCCGACTGCGGCGCCGCGTTGACGCGATAAACGATGGCGGCTTCCAGTCCGCCCGCGCGCATCTGGTTGATGAGAAAATCCGCCGTTGGCACCTGCACCGCCACGTTCTTGGTGACCGAATCCAACAAGCCCGACGATTTAAGCATCCCCTTGGTCATATACCCCAGCGTCGATTGCATCGCGTTGCACAGCCCCAC